>CAMZBB010000018.1 GCA_947304405.1 uncultured Clostridia bacterium | reverse complement strand
TGTAGGTTCCCTTCTTCAGACCCTTCTTCTTAATGGTAACTTTGCCGGTCTTCTTATTGATCGAGATGTTCTTATGACCGGAAACCTTTGTATAAGTCATAGGACCGCGGCCTGTACCTGTACCGTTGATTACCTTAGATGCTGCCAGGGTCTGCTTCTTTTTCTTAAGCTTGCTGTACTTGACCTTGGCGGTCTTGCCGGATACGGACAGAGGGTTGGGCTGCATCGAAAAATTAAACGTTCCTCGATAAAAAGCAATACTGTCACCGGAACTGTTGTATGCTGTCAAGGCATAATCTAAAGTACCCGGTGCATCCTCAAAAAGCATGTCGTTGGCAACGATATTATTAATGTCCGCAGAAGTTGTTTTTACGGTGCGTACAATATCATCATCGCCGCCATGAGGATCCCAAATATCAATTACGTATTTTTTTGCACCCTTAATAGCGGACCAATTAAGTCTTCCGCCATCCTGAGTTACGCTGTCAAAAGTGTACTGCTGAACCCGTTTGGCAGAAGTTTTGTAAGTTAATGTTGCGGAGTATCTTCCTACAACGTTATCTCCGTCATATGCCAGCAGCAAAATACTGTACTTATTGTTTTTTGCCTTGTCGATCTTGCCATCCTTGATCAAACTGTTTACATAAGGTTTTAGATTTACACCCTTTTTAGGGCAGCTGGTATACCAATTTACCCATGTACCATTAATACGCACGCTGTATTCACTGACAATAGCATTTTTCAACTTGTTCCAATACAAACGGCCGCTCTTGATCTTGGCACCAGGGATTGCCTTTACGGCAGGTTCGTCGGCGGTGATTAGATTAGCGGGAATGTTATATTCTAAAACTCCCTTGCCCAAAAGAGTATAGTCATCATCGTATGCGAAAACAGTAAACGTAAACTTCAGATCAGACGGTTTTTTCAAACATCCGGTTCTTATGGCATTGTTAATTATTGTGTAAGTATTGAAAAGCCCGCTATACTCTGTCCATTCTTCAATAGTATTTATCTTGACAAAGTACTGAGTGGCTCCGGGAACTTGACTCCATCTCAAAGAACCCGCTCCGTCCCATCCTATGTCGGTAATTGTTTTTACTTCAATAGGTGCCTTTTTGGGATCACTTGAATCGGTTTCACCGGGAGTCTTGCCGGTAACAGCATCAGGCTGCTTGGTCTCTTCAGGTGCCTTTTCAGCCGGCTGCTTATTCTCGGTCTCAGCGGGTTCTTCTGCCTTAGGCTCTGTCTCTGCAGGCTCAGCCTCTTTAGACTCGGCAGGCTCTTCGGCCTTCTTATCCTCAGTCTCGGCAGGCTCCTCAACCTTGGACTCAGCAGGCTTCTCCTCGGGTTCTTCCTTCTTCTCAGGCTCTTCTGCCTTTGCTTCAGGCTTCTTCTCCGCGGGCTTCTTCTCTTCCTCTTTGGCTTCCGTTGTCTCTACGGCTGTTGTCTCTTCAGCTGCGTTCTCAGACTCATCAGCGAAAACCATAGCCGGGATCATGGCAGCTGTCATTGCGAGGGCAATAAAACCGGCCAGCAAACGTTTAAGTTTCATATGGACCTCCCTAAAAATGTGCAAGCGATGCTTGTCAATATTTTTTAATTATATACTGCCGACTTTATGATTGGTAGAGGATCGTTACCTGTAAGCTCCTCTGTTTAAAAGAAAAGAGAGGAGGTAACAGGTACTTGGGAACTTGAAGATGCGGGGACATTAACATCCCTGCCTTGACCGGTTTACTTATACTGCAGGACCACCTGGGGCGCTCTTTGCTGGATGTACCCGAAAAACGCCTGCATCTCCGTGGAATTGATGGCGAAGATCTCTTTTCGCCTGGAGCCGTCCATGAGCGTGATCTCCATTGAGTACGTGCGGCGCAGGACATTGCGGAGATGCTCGTTCTGCAACTTTTTCACGCGCTCCTCGGGGATATCGGTCTTGCTGACCGTAACTGACTTCAGGTCTTTTAGCGCATAGACGAACTCCTGGGCCTGGATCAGGTAATCCGCGGTAAGCAGGATAATGTTCTCGTACTCGTCTTCATCGATGAAAAAGCCTATGGCCGAAGGATCGGTGATCTGGGCTTTAAGCGTCTCTCTGCCAAACTTCGCGACGGTTTTCTTGTATCTGCCGGGGCTTACGAATTTGACGCGGATGTATCTGGAGATGACAAAGATGTCTATTGCCAGAACGAAGGCCACGCCTATCGCCCCTCTTACCATAAAACTCCGTCTGCCATCAAGGATGCTTATGACAAATAAGGCAGCCATGAACAAAGTGAGTACGCTGATGATGACGAAGTTCTTTATCCACAAGCGGCCGATGGATCTTTCGTCAGCCGATTTAGGCGTGTCGCCCGGTCTGGATAAGATGTAGTCTGCTTTTTCGGGTCTGATTCCTGCGATCATGTGAGACCTCCTTCTGAAGAAGCGGCAGCCGTCTCGGCGGACACGTCGGTATCAGCATCAGCACCGGAGGCCCCGGAAGCCGTCTCGGCGGACACGTCATCGCCGGCTTCAGCAGCTTCTTCCTCCGGCTCTTCGCCCTTCTTGCCTTTCTTTCTCTTTTTCTTCTTCTCCTTCAACTTCTTGAGCTTAAAGACGAGCATCGAAAAGAGCAGCGCGATAACTATGTGGCCCAGGCAGACCAACAGACAATACCACTGCGGGTTGCTGAACAGGATGCTCGTATAGAAGATGTCCATGTTGCACTTCGGGGAGATGAAGCTGACGATGAAGTAAGCGATGTTCGCATAGTTGTCGCAATCGAAGAAGACCCACGGGCCGACCAGCATAAGAGCGAGATACAGGGCGATGGGTATGAGCGGGAACGCGAAAAGATACTGCCAGAAAAGGCACATTATGTAAGCCGTGACCGCAGCCAGCCAGTTGGTCAGGATCTCGGTCATGAGCTGGACAAACTGGTCGAAAGTGATGTTCGCGCCAAAGATGAAGCTCATAAGGATAACGATCACTGCCAGGATCAGGTAGCTGAAAAATAAGATGACCGTGCCGGCCCAGGCTCTTGCAAGGACCGCTCTGCCTCTTTTCACGCCGTGATCCTGCGCCTGAAGGATGGACGTTCTCGTGTATTTTCTGCGATGTACGGCAAACAGGAGGATCGATCCGATCATGGGATTGAATATGAGCATGATGAATTTTCTGATCTTGAAAAGGAATGTCAGATCGTTCATGTACCTGTTTTTCGTGGCGATCTCGGCCGTGACGGCGCCGATAGCGAGAAGCGCCGTAAGTATGATGAATCTCTTCTTCTTTATGGTTGTGAAGATCTCTTCTTTAACTAATCCCTGCATATGACACCTCACCAGATCAGGATCCTCTCGGAGGGATCCATATACATTCCGTCGCCCGGCTTAATGCCGTATGTCTCGTAGAATTCATCGAACTGCATCATGGTGTAATTGACCCTTATGAATTCGAACGGATGAGGGTCATTCTTGACCGCATTCGTCTGGTTCTCCTTTGTCACGATAAAACGCCAGAAACGTGCATAGCCTCTGAAGAATGTATCGTAATCGAAGTTATCGTAATCCTTGGAGATCATGAGAGCGCACTTGAAGCCTTCCGCATCCGCGATAACCTCGCCGCTGACCAGACTGCCGCCTTCGTACGCATCGCAGCCGTCAAAAGGAGAATATCCCGAGAAATGGTCTCCGATCCTGCTGACAACGTTGTCCCACTGCTCAAGTTCTTCCTTGGTAACAATGTCGTTATTCTTGCCCTCGGCATCATAGTAAATGCTGGAGGAATCAAACGCGTGGGATATCTCGTGGCCCAGGACTGCAACGACCGAGCCGAGCTTTCTTTCGATCGGGTAATCAGGGGAATACATCGGTTCTACGAGGATTCCGGCCCTGATATAGATGGCATTCTGCATGCCGTAGTAAGCGGCGTTCGTTTCAGTGGTTGACAAGGTCCCGTCGTAGATGTCCCAGAAATCCCTGGCGTACTGCTTTTCGACCATAACGCCGATGTGATCGTACTTGGCCTTGTTGATGGCGCACAGAGCTTCAAGGAATGAACCGCCTTCCTCTTTCGACCTGAAATCCACGCCCGTGAAATCGGCGGTGTTGGACGGCTTGATGACGTTTTCGCCCATCTTGTTGAGCTTCTCAGTGACGGCCTTCTTGCTGGCATCTGACAGTTTCTTGTTCTCGCTGATCATTACCTCGTACTTCTCTTTGATCAGCTTGATGAACATCTTGCACTCGTCATATGTTTTCTGATCGAAATACTGATCGAGATACATCTGGTCTACTGCGGCGGTCAGCGCATTCGAGTTGAGCATCGAAAAGAACACCAGATCCGGGTCCTTATCGACACGCTGTGCGAACTGGTTGGCGCGGTCAACGCTCGAATCCATGTAGAAATCATAGGAATCCTTATCGAGGTAACGCAGTGACTCGAGGGCCAGACGCGCCTTGAAGTAAGCCTTCATGTCATCAACGTTATCACCGGTATACAAAGTCTCGAGCTTGTCCAAGTAGGAGAGATCGCCCATGAAGTGATCGCACGTCGCAATCTTGTAGTGCTTGAGCTGCGCTTCGAAAGGATAATTGCCGGCGAGCGAGATGACCTCGGACCTCGGATGAACGGTCTTGTAATCAGGAATCTCGGTGTAATCGAGGTGGACTATCTTGGATTCCAGCCTGAAGCACCCTTTCATGACATTGTCGATATCCTTCTTGGAATATCCGCACCTGTCGAAAATGTATTTGAGCTGCTTTTCGATCTTGTCCTTCTTCTTGTAGCCGTCGTCCGTGATGTTGACGTAATAGTTCGCGTCCCCCAAAAGTAGCTTGGGTCTTGTGAGCATCATGGCGCGGTAATCCTCAAGCGCCTCGTTATTGGAATAATCCATGTCCACGAAAGAAATGGCAAACGGGTTTTTGTCATTGTCGAGCATAAAAGCCGAGACATCGTCTATCGTCTTGATGTCGTCAATGTAGCCCAGGTACTTTTTCAAAGGCTCAACGCCCATCTTGTTCCTGTATTCCCAGTCGTTGAAAAGCCCGTCGGCCTTGCGTACGAGCTCTACGTTCTTGTTCTGGATCGACTTGTCGTCCAATATGGCTCTCTTCTTCTGAACGACGTTTTTCATTGCCTCGCCGAACGAAGAGATCGAGTAGGTGTAGTCTTCGACCTGGTCTTTCGCCCAATCGTAAGTAACCGCCGCGTAGAAATCGTCCTTTATGTTGACTTTTCCCATCTTCTCGATGTTCTCGAAAATGTTGGAATCCATCCAATGGAAATGATATCCGCCGGTTGTCTGCTGCGAGACCTCGTTAGCGTCATCAGCATTGCAGCTGCACATGGTGACCGTCATTACCGCGGCAAGCAGCAATGAGACCGGTTTTTTGATCTTAAACAAAGTGTGTTCCCCCCACATCGTCGTAATTGTAAAACTTCTTTAACACGAATGGGGAGATTATATCAATAAATAATTTAATTAGATAGGGGGCGAGGCTGTGAATCTCTTGCATTTGAACGGGGCGGACTGTTAAGAAATGTGTGACCTACCTGTTGAAAACGCATATTAGTGGTTTTAACCCGTAGGTTTTTGTTTTTCGGGCGCTATTAAAACGATTACCTACGGGTGAAATTTGGAAAAAGTGTATTTTAACCCGTAGGTTTTTTCGAAATATGCATCCGCGAAGCGCCAAACCTACGGGTAAAATTGACGAAATTGGGATTTAACCCGTAGGTCGCGGCAAAACAAGACGATAAATATCCAAAACCTACCCGCTAAAAACACACATTAATCGTTTTAACCCGTAGGTCGCGGCCAACAGCAAATGATTCTACCTACAAAATCGGGCTTTCTCTTTATTTTGTAGGTAGTATAAATTCTATCAATAATAGCGGGGTCACTTCAGGACGCTTAAGATCTCATTATCGATGTGAAAAGGAGCCCTACGACTATCGCAATGATGACCGTCAGGAAGAGCTCGATCACGAGAATGACCGTAATCGCCTTGTTCTTTCTCTTGGCGGCAACGGCAAGACCGATTATCTCAAGAATAAGGCTGATGAACGGCTGGACGAACACTCCGATCAAAGAAAAGATCCCCGCAATGACAAATACGAACTCCTGATGGTCATTCGTCCTGTACCCAAGGGACATGAGTATCAGTCCCAATATGTTTAGGATAAAAAGCACGACGGGAATGACCGCCATCACGACCGGAAGCTTTGAACTCTTTGGTTTTGGTGTCTTTGTCTGGTCCATCTTGGTGTGATCGGTGCAGGGGGGCACAGGTGTCCGCGGTTAATCGTCGTTAGTTGTCAGATAGGTGAGCGCGGCCATGCCGAAGGCAAATATCGCGGAGATAGCGAAAATAAAAAGCACCGGGGAGATCGAGTATGTGATCTGAGCCGCGGGCGCCTCTGCAGTCGCTGCAATATCGGCGGCCGCCTGCTTTGCGCGTACGGCGTTGATGATCATCGCCTCAAACTTGGATGTCATGATGAAAGCATAGATCCCATAAACGCCGAAGCCGATCCCGGTAAACAAGATCACGATCTTCTGCCTTTTGAGGAATGAAAATACAAAAGCAAGGACCGCAAGAAGGATAACCATCAGTCCGGTCGAAAGCCTGTAACTAACAATGGAGTACTTCGTCAGATCTTTATCGGTAAGTGACGCGACCGGAACGAACAACAGCAAAACGCATATCAGTGCGAATACGATATATGCGAAATTAAACAGCACACCCTTTGCTTTCATATATAGATCCCCCTTTGGATAGTAAGATTTTACATTGCCGGGGCAATTCAATCAATCGTTAATCCATAGTGCCATGAGCAAAAGGATTAAAGATATCTTCTCTCGTATTCTTCGATCGGGACGGGCTTTGAAAAATAGTAACCCTGGATCACGTCGCAGCCGAGCGCTTTGAGTTCTTCGATCTGAGGCCTGGTCTCCGCGCCTTCGGCAAGGCAGACGAAGCCTAATTCCTTGGCGAGCGAGATGATGTGCCTGATGACCGAGATGTCCTGTTTGAGGGAGTGAGGGCCTCCGACCTTGTCTACAAAACTCTTGTCTATCTTAAGCGTATCGAGCGGCATCTGGGTAAGCAGCGAGAACGACGAATAACCCGTTCCGAAGTCGTCCATCGAGATCTTGAAGCCCGCGCCACGGAGCTCGTTTAAGACTCTTATCATCTGCTCGGTGTTGTCGTACGAAGCGCTCTCAGTAAGCTCGAAATCGATGAGGTCGTGGTAAACGCCGTACGAATCGACGATCTCGGTCAGGTGCTTCACGAGGTTTACATCGTAGAGGCGGTCGCGCGAAAGGTTGACCGACACGGGATAAAGGATCTTTCCTTCTTTTCTCCATCTGGCGAAAGCCGCGCATACCTTGCGCAGGACGATGTCATCGATCTTTCCGATCGAGCCGTCCTTTTCGAAAAACGGAATGAACTTATATGGGCTTAAGAACTCCTTGTTCTTATAGTTCCATCTGATGAGAGCTTCCGCGCCCTTGACCTTCTCGGTCCTGATATCAAACTTCGGCTGCAGGTAGACGACGAACTCGTCGTTTTCGACCGCTGTGTCGAGATAAGCCTTTATGTAGTTGCCCCAGAGGCTGTCGCTGTACATCTTCTCGGTGTAAACGACGACGTCGGTCTTGTTGTGGTTAACACCCATCTTCTGAGCGAGCTTGCCCGCGTCGGCGACGCGGTTGCCCAGAAGCATCGCCATCTTCATCGGAACGAAACCACACCTGTAGAAGATCTTGTAGTTGGGGTCTTCCTTCAGATGCGAGATGCCTTCAAAGAAGTCCTCAAGCTTTCTGACAGCCTCGTCTTCGGGCATGTCCTTGATCATCATGGCAAAATTGTCGTTGTGGCACCTCGCGCTCGTGTAGACAAAGTCGGCCTCTTTCATGGCTTTTACGACATTGCAGAGCACCTCGTTGGCAGCGATGTGGCCATAGACCTCGTTGATGACCCTGAAAGCCTTGATGTCGAAATGAACGAACGCATAATCCTGAATGCCGCTGTCCGCGGGCATTTCGAGGTACGGCACCAGATGATACCAATTATGGTGACATGTTATCGGATCGAAAAGCGCCATCTTGTAAAGCGTTTCCTTGTCGATGGAATCAATGTCATCGCCTATTATCGCGCGCGCCATGTCATCCACGAGCTCGCACTCATACAAGATCCTGATCTTCCTGCCGGCAGAGAAAATGCCTATCACGTCAGGCGAACTCTTGATAGTGAGATTGCTGTACACCCTGTGGGCGTCGTCAGCCATGGAGATCTCCGTTATGGTATCCCTTATGTAACTGATATCGGGCTTTATGTCACTATCAAGTTCAATGGAATAGAAATACGCCTCACCGATGTCGACTGACTCCAACCCCTGCGGGTATTCGATACGGTCATCGTCTTTTCTGTATTCAATACCGATGACCGGCCCTTTGACCGAGCTCAAAAAGAATACGCCCGGGTAATCGTAAGTTCCGAAAGCATTGGTAAGGCGCGCTATCTCTTCTTTCACAGTGCCCCTGTAGAACGCGTCGATCTCGTCCTCCGTCGCGGGGACATAGTACAGCACCCTCTTAGGTTTATAGAGCTGGTTGAGTTTATTGATAAACATAGCTGTCCTCCGCGCGGGCAATTACCCGTATTATACTATGCGGAGATTACGAATATAAAGACGGCTGACGGGCCGCATCGGCGGCGGCCTGATTTTGAAGTTGAAAAACCGACAAAAGCTTTGTTTTTTCAGGTTTTGTCGGTTATTGAACTCAGGTCAGATTTTGCACGTATTCGAATTGAGAATGTCGCCCGATTTAGTCTGGAAAATGCCTGTTAAAAGCATTATCCCGTTATCGTTACGATACTACTGTCAGAGAATCCGGCTCTACATGACATTTAAGGAACCTGATCTCCACTCCCGCTTTTTGCGCTTCATCAAGAGCAGTTCCGAACTCCGGGTGAGTATCTGCGTTAGCCCGCACCTCATAGACACCGTCCATCTGGATCACAAAAGCCAGTATGGCATGATATCCGGCTTCCTTAGCCTTGATCAGCTCACGGATGTGCTTTACACCGCGTTCTGTCGGAGCATCAGGAAAGTACCCCACTCCGCCGATCTCCAGAGTGCATCCCTTGACCTCCATCAGATACTTTTCGTTTCCGCGCTCCATGTAGAAGTCAATGCGTGAATCACCGTAAGTATATTCCGGCACCACAGCATCATAATCCTGCGATGCCAGCCATTCCTTCACCACCTTGTTAGGAGCCTGACTGTCTATATTGAAAAGGATCCCGCTGTTCTTTCTTACGGCTATCAGATCGTATTTCGTTTTGCGGTCCGGAGTGCCGGGAGCGGTCAGCCAAACTTCGCTTCCGGGTATCAGAAGCTCCTTGCAGCGGCCGGTATTCTTAACATGTACGGTTTCCCTACGCCCGTCGATATTCACTTCTGCTATGAATCTGTTCGGACGCTTTACGAATACAGCCCTGGTTACGTTGTCATAGACCATTCGCTTATTTAGCGGGTTCCCACTTGCAACGGACGGGTGAAACGATCGATCCGTCTTTCTTCATATCTGCCATCGCCTTGTCGACAACTTTTCTGTCAAGTCCGGTCAACTCAGCAATCTTACCTGCGTTAAGAGGTTCTCCTGCCTTTTTCATAGCATCCAGAATTGCTTTCTTTTCGTCCATCGTTATCTCCTCCTGTGCGCAAAAATATATTTCAAATTATACCTTCAGATTCCTTCGTTGCGGGCCTGCTCTGCGATCTTGTTGAACTTAGCCACATGGTTGGCGATCCTCTTCTCGTTGCCTGCGATTGCGATCGTCGGTTTGCGTTTTCCAACAAGGAGAACGCCCGGTATATCAGCCTTATACGTTTCCGGATTGTAAACCATTGTCTCGATATACGGTCTCAACGCATATCCCTCAAGATCAGGGCATTTGCCGGCAAGCCATGCGACTTCTTCCATTGCGAAAAGATTGGCCGGGAAATCAAACACTTCCAATGACTTCATTTGCTGGATAAACGAAATGTCCATGTCCCTGATGGTCTTTCCGCTGAAGCTCAGACGGCGGATATTCGTATCTTTCAAAGGCCTTAGACTCTCAATCTCTGACGTCCTCCATACGGCATCCCCGAAACCGAACCATTCCAGCGCCGGTGCCTTTTCCACGCCGGAGAGATCATGGAGCTTGGTAAAATCGCTTAACTCCAGAGCCTTTAACGAACAGTTCTTACTCATATCCCAGAGCTTCGTGATCTTCTGATTGGAAAACCAGTACAAAGCCTCCAGTTCAGGCAGAGTCTCAAGTAGAGACCAGTCCTCGATCAGTGCGCCGTCGAAAATACTGATATAGCGGAACTGACAGCTGTACGTCCTGATAAAGTATTCGAATGTATCCTGGCGCAATCCGCCAATGCTGACCGACTTGGCATCAGGGTGCTCGGCGATCCTGTCGATCTCATCTTTACACAGCTTTCCGCCGGCCGCTTTTATGAGCAGCTGCGTCCCTCTTGCATCCTCATCGATCTTCGGATACTTCCATTCTTTCTCTGCCAGAGAATCAAAGTTGTATGCGTGAATATCCATTTTAAAGTCACCTGCTTAACCTGAACCAGAGAACCGTTACTTTCCCGTCATCCTCTTCGCCTGTGATCTCGAAGCCGAAGCGCTCAGTATAAAATCTGATATTGCGTTCATTATCCTTTGGCGTTACCAAAGTGATCTCGTTCCAGTCCGGATGTTCACTCATAAAATGCTTCAGAAGCTGCGTTCCTACGCCGCGGCCCTGTTCTTCTTTTAACACTGCCAGGCAGCCGATATAGTACTTGCCGGGGCCTTCTTCTTTGTAAGAGATGACGCCTATCGGCCTGTCCTGATCGTAAGCAATGATCTTCGGGTAATCTTTTACCGACTGCTCCATGTTTTCGCGCGTCCTGCCATATGCCGGGCATTGTCCGTAACGGATGAAATCATCGTAGAAAGCAGAGTTATATATCTCTACAAGCACATCTGCATCGCTTATGTCTGCACACTTATAGACCGGCATGTCAGATCCTCAGGATTTTCGCTTCTTCAGCTTCGATCGATTCCAAAAGATCCTTCTGACGGCGGATGATCTCCTGGTCAGTCATGGAATCTTTTTCTCTGTTATCAGGCATATCGTACGGACGGGTTTTTTCCTCCTTCTCCTGATCGCGGATCTGAGCCCTGTACTGACGCGTATGCGAAAACGATTCGGGATCGTACCAGTTCGGGTCGTATGCAAGGAAGTCCAGGATATCGAGCACGATGTTGCCTGCGAGCGATTGTGCGGGCTTTGACCATTCATTATCGAAAACTTTTTCCGGCGGCGTGTTGATATAGTCTTTCCAGATATCAGCAGGATATCTTTCCTTAGGGCTGGCCGCTTCCTTTATCTTCTTTGCCCTCTCCGCGTTGTGCTCTTCTTCTGCGTCCATTTTGGCAAACGCAGACTGCGGTTTGTTCTTGGGAACGGCAGGAGCCTTTATCTTGTGGCGGAACGTGCGCATGTCAATGCCATTAAGACGCAGATTCAGCATGCAGTACTCGAGCATGTGGATCAAAAGCCTGTTCTTCTGAGGCAGAAGATCTTTTGAAAGCTGTGCCACATCATCGCGGTTTGCGAACGTCTTTACGTCCTCCGCTTTTGATGAAATCTTCTTTAAAAGCTCTTCGGCAGCTTGCACCTGATAGCAGCACAAAAGCTTCAACAGCATGCTCTCGGGGCTGCTCTTTTCCAGGCCGTTTATGACTCTGATCGCTTCAGCGAACCGTCCGTTTTGGAATAATTCTTTCGCGTCGTCGATCGTGCCGGGAACGGAATCTTCAGGCATGACAAAGTAATTGCCGCATGCAAGGCATACATGTCCGCCGGCCAAAATGTCCGGCTTCATCAAGTATCCGCAGACCGAACAACGCGCTTTCATTTTCTAACTTATTCTATCGGCTCGAAATCAGCCGCACCGTGCTTGCACAGCGGGCAGATGAAATCTTCGGGCAGCTCGTCGCCTTCATAAACATATCCGCAGATCTTGCAGACATAGCCCTTCTTGCCCTCGGTCTCCGGCTTCGGCTTGACGTTGTTCTGATAGTAGGTGTAGGTCATCGTCTCCTTCTTGGTGATGACGCGCGACTCGACGACGGAGCAGATGAACATACCGTGCGTTCCGAGGTCAACGTAATCTTCAACCTTGAGCGAGAAGAACGCGTTGATGTACTGCGGCAGGAACCTGAGTCCGTTGTCAGACCTCATCTCCTCAATGCCGGCAAACTTGTCCACTGACCTTCCCGACCGGAATCCGAAGTTCTCGAAAACGGAGAACGGCGCATCAGTCGACAGGCAGTTGACGTTCATGATTCCTGTCTGCTCAATGACGTGATGCGAATAGTTGTCCTTGTTGATGGCAACCGCGATCCTGTTGGGCGTATTTGTTACCTGTGTAACAGTGTTAACGATGAGTCCGTTGTCCTTTTTGCCGTCATTTGACGTGACGACATAGAGACCGTAACCGATGTTGAACAGAGCGCGCAGATCGTTCTTGTCCGCGGTCTCTGATTTGCGGGCCTTGTACTCAGCGCAGAACTCTTCCGCCAAAGCTTCAAGCTGAGCATTGCTCTCCTCGTTCAAAGCTGACCTGATGTGGACCACGTTGTCCGCGAAAGTGCAGTTCTTGCAGTTTTCGAGCATGGTCTTCATGGTCTTGGCTGCGGTCGGCGCCCACGAGCCGTTTTCAATGATTCCGATCTTGTGGTTCGCGAAATTGCGCTCGGTCAGATGGTGGATGAACTCCCTCATAAACGGGAAGATGCCCGCGTTGTAAGTCGTTGTCGCGAGGATGATCTTGCCGTATCTGAAAGCGTCCTCAACAGCCTCAGCCATGTCGCATCTTGCGAGGTCGTTTACGACGACCTTGGGGCACCCCTTGTTCTGGAGCATTTCAGCGAGCTTTTCGACAGCCTTCTTCGTGTTGCCGTAAACCGAGGTATAAGCGATCACGATGCCCTCGGTCTCCTGCTGGTAAGACGACCAGATGTTGTAAAGGTTGATGTAATATCCGAGGTCCTCAGAAAGGACGGGGCCGTGGAGCGGGCAGATTATCTGAATGTCAAGGTTTGAGGCCTTCTTCAGGACTGCCTGGACCTGCGGGCCGTATTTTCCAACGATGCCGATGTAGTATCTTCTTGCTTCGCACGCCCAGTCTTCTTCAACGTCCAACGCGCCGAACTTTCCGAAGCCGTCAGCCGAGAAAAGTACCTTGTCCGTTGAATCGTAGGTCATTATGACCTCCGGCCAGTGCACCATCGGGGCACCTACGAAATTCAGGACGTGCTTTCCGAGCTCAAGCGTTGAGCCTTCGCCTACAACGATCTGGCGGTCTTCAAAAGCCGTTCCGAAGAAGTTCTTCATCATGACGAAAGCCTTGTCGGACGCGACTATCTTGGCATCCGGATAAGCCTTTGCAAAGTTTGCGATGTTTGCGGAGTGATCGGGCTCCATGTGCTGGACTACCAGGTAATCAGGCTTTCTGCCGTCCAACGCCTTTTCGAGATTGTCGAGCCACTCGTGCGTGAAATTCCTGTCGACCGTGTCCATGATGGCGATCTTCTCGTCCCTGATGACGTAAGAGTTGTAAGCCATTCCGTTCGGCACGACGTACTGTCCCTCAAACAGATCGATCTTGTGGTCATTGACGCCTACGTAAATAATGTCATTCGTTATCTGCATAATAATCTCCTTTGCGTGGGCATGATATTCATTATATCGTGTTATCTGCCTGCCCGATATACCGGGTCATTTTTGTGCTCTTCAAACCAGTGCTCGATGAAAACTCTTACCATGCTGGTCTCGTAATATACGCTGTCGCGGCGGTAATAGTTGAACGGACCGTAGCCGATAAGGTCATCCACGAATATCGTGTTCTCGAAAACAACAGTCCATTTGTGTCCCGCGAAAAGCACCTTGTCGCCGCGCTTTAAGCCTTTGAAATTGCCTGTTACGGCAGGTGAGATCCCGTTTCTGGATTCCTTGATGCCGCAATAGACAGTTTCATTTGGCATCATTACCTGTGTATCTATCAGACCCGGCATCGGGTCCCTTACCCACCATGCCACCGGCTTCTGCTGAAAATCAATGAGATGCCTGCAGGAAAGCGCCTCCTGACTGCTCAGGAGCGTAATGCCCTGAAGTTCTACGTTTACCTGAAGATCCGGTCGGTCCTGAACGATCTTATAAGGCGAAGGTTCCAGCCTGAAGAACTGGTGATCCGGCCTGGGGAATCTGCAGTACGAAGTCTTACCCTTGCCATCGCCGCGTTCGATCAGTTTCTGTTCAAGCGTCATGTAGGCAAACGGAATAAAGCACAGGCTCTTGTAATACTTTTGGTATTCGATCTTGTACATGAAATGCTTGTTCTGAGCTTCAAAATTCTTCCTGACGAGATCCATCACCTTTAAGAGCGTTTTCTCGTTCAGAACGTTGATCCTCCTGAACCTGTCGCAGCTGATGTAACCGTTCCCTTTAACAAAATAACTGCGGTACTCCATGTCAGGCGTGATCTCTTTAACGTACCTCAGTATGAAATGCTGGGAAATGTTCCCGTAGTGCGGGAAACGCTTGATCTTCAGTTCCTCAGGGACATGCGAAACGCAGATGTCTTCGTCTATGTTGTACTCGACTTCTTTGTTAAAGAATACAAAGAGACTTTGAGCAACCCTCTCCGCAACATCGTCAGGTATTATGCTTGTGTTTCCGAATAATCCCATTTGCTTATCCCTTATTTGTGAAAATGGATCAGCGTCTGCTGACCTGTGTACCCGATCTTCTTATAGAACTCGTTCCCGCCGCCCGTCATGAGCCGGGCTCCCAAAGGACGGAGCACCGCATCGTGGCGTGAAAGCGCCGCTGCGGCGAGGCCCTTGTGCTGATGCTTTGGAACTGTGCAGAGCGGCTCCATGTATGCCAGACGGTTCTTTTCGACCCACCACATGCCCGAAAAGCAGACATACTCCTCGTTCTCATCGGCAATGATCACCGTGTACTGATATGTTGCATGCGGCGAAGGCGAGACCGTCGCGCCATAAACGTTCTGATACAGCTCGTGAGGACTCATGCCGCCCTTCTTTTCGGGCGTCTCCCAATTCACAAACGGGCCAAACTCCTCGCTGTTAAACCCTTCCCAAAGGCATTTCGCGACCTTCAGCGGATCGGACTTCTCTGACTCAACAAAGTGATAGCCCTCCGGGAGCTTGTAATCGAGCTTGCCTTTGCTGAAATCAAAGACCCACTCCTTTTCTTCGTAACAATTCTTGTATCCGCGCTTTGTGACCTCTTCGATCAGCGCTTCCTGCGTGCTGAAAAGCTTGAACTGTCTTTTCTCGAAAACCGGATAAGCGCTCTCGGCGTAATCGACCATCTCTTTTGCAAGGAACTCATAACCGGGTTTGAGCACGAAATAAAGATCCTGAACGGGGCACTCGTAAAACACGAATGCCACGGGTTCATCGCCGTCAAGCCAGAAACGGTTGAGCCTTAAGTAATCCTTGTCCATCCAGGGCGAAGTTATCGCATACTCAAAGAACGGTCCCGCCAGCCTGCTCGTCTCATGGCTGTATGCATCGGTCATGAGTTTCCAGACCAGCTCAATGTCCGTCAGTATCTGGAACTGTTTGGTGCGAATATTCATGGCAGTCTCCTGATAGCGTTATGGATTCATTATATGATATCAGGCGGCGCTTACTTCTCGTACTTCTTGGAAGCCAGTCTCGCCTCAAACTCTTCCTTGGGCAGCGGCTGATCATAGTAATAGCCCTGAATGATCTCGCATCCGACATTGCTCACTTTTTTGAGCTGGGCTTCGGTCTCAACGCCCTCGGCGACGCACTTGAAACCAAGGTTTTTCGCCAAAGCGAGAACGCTGCAGAACATCTTGTGCTTTGTGCTGTCCTTTGAATCGTCTTCTCCGGGGACGAAGCTCCTGTCGATCTTAATGGCCGTCCATGGAATGTCCCTCAGGAGGTTGAGCGACGAATAGCCGATGCCGAAATCGTCGATCGCAGCCGCGATGCCCTTGTTGTGGAGCTCCGTGACCACGCGCCTCAAGTCGTTGAACTCAACGTCGGTCGTGGTCTCGGTGAGTTCGATCTCGATCGCATCGTGCGGGATCTTGTACCTGTCCATGATCCGCTCGATCGTGTTGGGAAGATCCATGTTAAGAATGTTCTTTCTCGAAAAATTGATCGACATCGGAACGAGTGTCCTGCCCTCGCCGCCGTCGAGCCATGCGCGCTGGTCGCGACAGACGTGCTCGAGCATGTAAAGATCAAGCTTGCAGATGTCGCTCGTCTGCTCGAGCGCCGGAATGAATTCAATGGGCGGAATGATCCTGCCGTCGCGGAACCATCTGCACAAAGCCTCGCCTCCGACGATCTCTCCTGTCTTCGCGTTAACCTTGGGCTGGTAGAACGGCCTGAACTCCTCGTTCAAGATGGCATCGGAGAGCTTTTGCTGGATCATGGCATTCTTCTGTTTCTGCTTCATGAGGTTCTCATCGTAGAAGATCAATCTGCTGCCGCCGCCTGTTTGGGCAACGCGGAAAGCATTGACTATAGGCCCCATGATGTCGCCTTGATCCCTCGGGATAAAACCTTCTTCTGTAACAAAAACACCCGCACTTGACGGTACTTTGACGCTGCTATATTCATCCACCCTGATCACTGCCTCATTGAGGTAATCCGTGATCTCCCCCAGCTTATCCTTGGGCCCGATGCAGACAAAGTTGTCTCCGCCTAATCTGCCGATGAACCCGTCTTTGCCCATGATATTCATCAGGCCTTCGTAATGCTGCTTGATGATGCGGTCACCCGCCTCCCTGCCGAACTCCTGATTTATGAGCGAGAAGTGGCGCAGATTGTATCTTGCGGCCATCTTGCCCGAAAAGGTTCCTGCCTGGATGATCTTTCCTATTTCGCGAATAAGGTTTCTCAGGTTCGGATATCCGTTGTCGTCGAAATATGCGAGTTCATAAACGATGTCCCTCATCCTGACACGGCTGACGTAGCTTATGATGGTCCTCATTACGAGTTCAAGCTTGCCCGCTTCCTCATGCGTCAGAGGCTCAACGCCTTCCTCCATGTAAACGGTCGACACGGTGATCGTCATGACACTCGTAACGGCCCTGAACTTCAGGACCTCGTGTCCTTCCTTGTGCATGTCGAAAGCGATGAAGTTCTCGCCGTTGCCTTCCCTCTCATCCTTCGGATTTTTGTAGACCGTGGTCACGCCCTTGCAGAGCCTGAACATGAGGCCGATCTTGGTAAGATAGTACGTGATGCGCTTAACGTCCGCCTTTTCGAAATCGACCAGAGCCGTCAAGAGCTGCTCGTAAAGCTCATAGAACCTGGTAAACGAATAGCTCTCGACCGATTGGAGGTCTTCGTTGATGGGCTGTTCCTTGAACTTCTTCTTGTTCGCGTACATGAGGTTGTCCGCGCGCTCGAAAACGTCCTGCACCGTCAGATCGGTACCCGGCATGTACTCCGTCATGCCGTACGCCAGCGTTACAAGATCCTGGTGTCTGTTGTCGTTCTGGATAATGTTGAACTTTTTCAAAAGATCGTATCTGTTCTCGTAATCCGATCCCCTCAGCATTATGACAAACTCATCGCCGCCGATCCTGAATACCGGGCTGTGATCGAATATCTCGCAAATGGTCGCGCACGCATCCTTGATGTACTTGTCGCCCGCGCTGTGGCCATACTCATCGTTCACCTGCTTGAGGCCGTTGATGTCGCAGACCACGATCGCAAACTCAAGGTCCTCGTCCTTTATCAAGATCTGGTTGTTAAGCTGGATCTCCGTGTTGACGTACGCGTGCTTGTTCTTGACGCTCGTCAGCGCGTCCTTGTTCGCCATGTCGATCGCCGAACCGATCTTGGCCTCGTACTCCATTTCGCGCTTCTTGACTTCGTCGATGTTCTCAACGGCCACGATGATGTGATCTCTGTCGCTATCAATCCTCATTATGACCAGCGACACGTACTGCGGACGCCCGTCAAGCTTGAGCCTGTAGTTCAGGAACAGCTTGTTGTTGAACTGATCGAGCTGCGACAGGAGGTTCTCCTTCACCATCGCCTGGCTCATCATGGGATAATCTTCCTCATAGATGTCCTTCTTCATGTTGCGCTGCGAATCAGCGAAAAAGTCATCACCCCTGTTGCCCACTTCAAGCTTCGTGTACTTATCGCTCGAGGCAAATTCATAGTATTCATTTGTCTTGATGTTAACGCGGTAAATGACCTCGTATCTCATGGCCAGCGCCAGCGCAACGTTGTTGAAAAGCTCGTTCTTTTCGAGAAGCGACTGCTCGCGCTTCGTCTGGGCATCAATGTTCAAAAGGCCCATGACGATGTGCTCCGGATCGTTTTTCGGCTTGACCACATTCAGCGAGACATGCTTGATGTCTTTTCCAAGCTGCTGCCTGTATGACAGGGTAACAACTCCGGATCTGTAGAGCTTCCTCAGGAGGTTCTCTTTCTGAAGCCCGTACAGGACATAGTCTCTGTCAGCCTTGTGTATGAACTTCGGCACATCACGTTCCATGTCGGCGAAAAAGTCAACACCCTGCTTTGTCATTCCCAGCTTCGCATAATCTGCGCTCGCACTGTACAGGGTATATTCGTTCGTCTCGATATTGACGTAATAGATAAATTCATAACGGCTGGCAAGCGCCTCGGCGATGCGGCTGTACGTCAGCATCTTCTCTTCTGTCGCGAGCTCCCTTCTCCGCTGCTCGTCAACGTTCCTGACGCCTATTATGACCTTGTCATCCGATCCCTTGATCGTCTTCAGGTAATAGTGGTGCGGCTCCCCGTCTATCACCAGCCTGTAATTGATCGTAAAAGACTTGCCGTTCCTCAAGACCTCGGTAACGGTCTCTTTTTTGAATGCGGCCAAAAAGCGTTCCTGATCATCGGGATACACCAGCTCACGGCAGTTTCTTGGCACTGCTTCATAGAACTTCTCGCCAGCATCTCTTTGCACAAGCGTCCTGTTTTCGCCCTCGGCAATATACTCGACGTAACTGTCATCGTCCGAGTGGATAACGTATATGCTGTCATAATCTTTCGCGAGCGCGAGCGCGATCTCTTCGAAAGTGATTGGCTTTTTCGAGTTCTCGCCGTCCATGGTGCACCTCGGATCTCAAGGGTTACTATATATTTTACAATGCCCGCGCGTACTTGTGTTAATCAATTGTAAAAAAATAGTGAGGATTGAATGTATAACGCGGGGCCCGAGGCTTTTTGTTGCTTGGTCCTCTTCAACTCTTCCCGGTTTATCCCGAATGATTTAGCAGCTGAGATGGCGTTCCCTGTTTGTGTCACCTTTTTTGCCAAATCACTGATACTTTTTCGCAAAATCGCCTCAGTTTGTCGTTTGGTATCACGTTATTTAGCAATTTGCTGACACTTTTAGGGAACATGTTGTTCCGGAAGTTCATAGTGATTATTAATTTTACTTTAGACTCTCGAAAAGCCGTTTTTGGCTCTTTTTTCGGTCGTGACATTGTCGGCTTTTGTCGGTTTTTGTCGGTTGTTTTCGTCGCCGGAGCTTATAGAATCAACTTATGAAATACTTTGGCACATACATTCCGCAAGAGTATCTGGCTCTTAAGATCAACTACTGCCGCCAACAGCTGGAACTGCTGCCGCGCGTCAGCATGCATGAATTCAAAGTACGGGGCAAGTTGAGAGACAGAGTAGAGATCGGCAATCACAGATACAGCTTGGGAACTCAAGCCGGCGACAAATACTACAAGATCATGCTCATCCGGGGCGAACTGGAAGAAAAGCTGCAGATCTACGAAGCGATCTGGAAACACAACTTTTTAAAGCCGGTCCCGGAATATAAACTGCCCGAGATAACCAGGGCACTCAATACGGGATACGAAAAAGTCGTGTTAAACAAGGATTTCTTTAACAGCCTCAAGGAGGATTCCAACAAAAACTACTCAAAGTCCAGCGCTTATGCTTTCAACGGGATAAACTACCGTTCCGCGGCTGAGCGCGAGATCGCGATCTTCTACACGGAAGCGGGGATACCGTTCAAATATGAACCTGAGGTATGGTTCAATGGAATGAGCAAACCCGCTTTCCCGGATTTTGTCTTGTTGATCCCGGAACTTGATATGTGCAAGTTCCACGAACACTGCGGTTTAATGAGCTTCAATAATTATGTGCGGGACGTCACGCTTAAATGCGGTACTTATGCCGGGGCCGGCCTGTTACTGGATCAGGACGTTTTCTTCACATACAGCTCTGACGATGTTTCTTTGGACATTCGTTATCTTTCCGCAAAGCTTAACGCCGTGGTCTTTGGTACGATGATCAATCTCAACCGGTGATCCGGAGTTGGCCGCTAACGGCGGACAACGAAGCAGACTACCGCAACCACGGCCAGTATTCCTGCGATGACAAAAGACAATATCGCGCGGCGGTGGAGCTTCGCATAAAGGGCCTGTGATCCGTCAAGCACGTGGTAGTAACCAAACAAGCTCAACGCCCCGAGCAGGAGCGCCAATACACAAGCGATGATCACTATTATCCCGACGATCAACAAAACCTTTTTCATGATTAGTACCTGCCCGTTTCAACTTCCGTTTCAACTGCCACTCCGGCCCCGTTTATCTACCGGCTTTGTGTGCCGGATCATGGATTAATTCTAACACTCACGTTGCCAAATACGCCATGACCGCATTCATGAACCACCAAGAGAAGCCCGCGAGACAAATGCCGTAGATCAGCGTGAAAAAGCCTGCCCCCTTGCCGGCGCGGCGGGCGAGGATGATGATCCCTGATATCGCCGCGATAAGCGCCAGTATATAGAACAGGACCACCGACAGGACAAGACATGTTACGGGGACGGAGTTGCACATGCCCTGAACGTGCCTGACCACCGGTGAATCGCCAAGTACGTAGAATTCCTTTGAGGCCGCGACCAGATAGCACTTGATCATCGCGTAAACGAACAGGCCGAGACAAGCTGCGGATATGAGGAGGCCGGGGATCGAAGCGCCGATCATGAGGGCGCCGACGCGCCTTCTGGTCTTGATCTCTTTCTTGCGGATCTTAAGCGCGATCACGAAAAAGCTGATATAAACGATCCACATCAGACGGCTGTTTTCCAAAACGATGTCCGCGATCTCATAAGCTGCTTTCCAATTATCCATGTCAGATCCCCTTATTCCAAGTATTTCAGCACATCCGTCTGCACTCTTGCGTGATCAAACTCATCCAATATCGGGCACGGGATGTGCGGCTCATATGCCCGGTCGTGAAACCACGTGCACTGCAAAGCGTGCATCCCGCAGTCCCTTGCGGCGAAAAGCTCGTTGGACCCGCCATCGCCCACGAAAAGGCACTCGTCAGATTCCACATGGAACAGACGGGTGATCTTCCTGTAAAGTTCCGGATCGGGCTTACAAAGCCCCTGTTCATAAGATATCAGAGCCTCATCGATAAATGCCATCAGGCCGCTGGCCCTGATCATTTCGCGCTCGTCCGAGAAAGTGTTCGTAATGAGACCGACCTTAAGGCCCCTGTCTTTAAGTGCTTGAAGGAGTTCAAACGTCTCGGAAGGAATGTTCGAGAACGTGTCGCTCAGGGCCTCGCGCCTTTTCGAAGCAGCGAGGCGGACTTTGTCCTCCGAGTACAATCCAAGCCTCTTTAAGACGACTTCCAGGCCTTCCTCGATAGTGTATTTTCCGATGCTCCTGTCCTTCTCGATCGCATGCCATTCCCTGCGGAATATGGCCGGGTCGGCGCCGACGTCTTCGGCAATGTTTTCGCCCCAGTAAGTCCGCCCCTCGAAAAGCGTTACCAGTGTCTCGAACATATCGAATATCACGGCCTTGATCATGCTTTGTTATTTCTCCTTGGCTTCATCCAAAACAGTTTCAGGTTCTTTGCGTGCGGTAAAACCGTCACCGTAGGTGAGACCGTAACCCCGCTTGAGGAAGCACTTGTCAGTGCCGATCTGGTCGACCGAACCGTACCACGGTGAAGGGAGCCTGCCCGAGAAATCAGCGCATCCGCAGAGGACGTCGGAGATTCCCTTGCCCTCCGAACCCGGCAGATAGCACATTACAACGCTGTTCCATTTCTTAAAATCGTCTTCATTGAGGATGACGTGTCTGCCCGCTACGATGCAGGTAACGATGGGCTTTCCGAGCTTTTCGGCTGCATTCATTGCATCACTGTTTTCCGGAAGGCCAAGCTCGCCGGTAAGACTCAAGTCTTCGGTGTCGCCATTCCATTCCGCGTATGCCTGCTCGCCGACGCAAAGCAGTACGACGTCAGCTTTTGAAGCTTCATTGGCATCAGTGATGACTTCGATCCCGTAGTCTTTCGCGTATCTTTCGAAAGCTTCCCGGATCGTTGTAACTCCCGGGATCTCAGACGTTGTGGAGCGGTTCCAGTCGAGCGTCCAGCCGCCGCACTGAACAGAACCGTCGTCAGCCGCAGGGCCCGTGATATATACCTTTGCGCCCTGTTTGAAAGGCAGCGTGTTCTTATCGTTCTTGAGGAGGACAAGGCTCTTTTCGACCAGCTTCTCGGCTACTTTCCTGTTCTCGAGAGAACCGGGCTCAGCCTGCTCTGTCTTCATGTTGGCGAGCATCGGATCTTCGAAAAGTCCTATATCCTTCTTGACCTTAATGATCCTCGTAACGGCGTCATTTACGCGCTCTTCGGGGATCTCTTTATTATTCACGGCATCAATGATTATTCTTCTCGCCTCTTCGAAACGCTCCGCTTCCATCAGCATGTCGATGCCAGCGTTGACGCTCTTGATGACCTTATCCTTGTAAGAGTCGCCCGTGATGTTCTCAACAGATCCCCAGTCACTTACGATAAAGCCCTTGAAGCCCATCTCATTTTTGAGCTTCATGATGTACTCTTTGTTCTCGTGCATCTTCACGCCGTTGAGCGACGAGTGGCTGATCATGATCGTCTGCACGCCCGCGTCGATCTGCGCCTGATACACCTTGAGAAGCTCGTTAATCTCAGATTCCGAAAGCTTCGCGTCGCCTCTGTCGATCAGCATCTTGGTGGAACCCTGCTCGCCAGTTCCGTACACTACGTTTCCGTCAGCGAAAAAGTGCTTCGCGCACGCGACGAGGCCCTTATCAACAAGGCCCTTTGTATAAGCGGTTGAAAGCTTCTTTATTGTCTCGAGATCCGAGCCGTAAGACTCATAGGTCCTTCCCCATCTGGGATCTGACGACTGCGCAACTACCGGCGAAAAGTTCCACATCATGTGGCAGATCTTCGCCTCATCAGCGGTGATCTGACCCATCTTGTACGTTAATTCTTCGTCGTTCGCCGCTCCAATACCTATGTTGTGGGGAAAATATACGGCGTTAACGCAGTAGTTCACGCCGTGGACGTCGTCTTGGCCGTAAATGAAAGGTATGCCCGAAGGGGATTCCAAAGAAGCCTGCTGAAAACCGTCAACGATCTTTCTCCACTGCTCCGCGTTGATGTGACCGGCAGTCGAAAGGACGCTCCCGTAGCCGTATTCACGCATGTTATCGTTATTGGTCTTGTATATCGCAGGCTGCACCATCTGCGCCGCCTTCTGCTCGAGCGTCAGCTGTTTGCAGATCTCCTCGGGCGTCATTGCCGCGTAAGTCTTATACCTGTTCGCATCGGCCGGCTCGGTCTTCGGCTTGCATGACACCATGGGAAGCATCATCGCAACTGCAAGTGTGGCTGCCATCAGTTTTTTCATAAGTTCCCCCTTAAGTTCGGACTATTCTTTCCGTACATCCTCATTCTACAATATGCGCGCGTGATTATTATTGGCAAAACAAGTGAATGACACCTGACTGATTTCAGGTTTTGACAATCGCTATACCTGGATGTTTGTTCACGAAATGGGACACTTCACTTAACCAAAAACAAACCCCGGCGGTCCCGGGGCAGATCAACTCATTTCAGTAACTTAAACTTGTTCTCCGTCGGCTTGCCGTGCCCGTAATACAATGTGCGCGGACCCAAAGAAGCAATGCGCGCGGCGCTGCGTTTTAATGCATCCATGTCATAGTAAAGATGCCCCGTGGCAGCCGAGATCCAGTGATCCAAAGCGTCACCGACAAGCAAATGCTTGCCCTCAACATCAAGGCCGATCGAACCATTCGTGTGACCCGGAAGCTCTATGATGCTCCCGTCGATCCCGTAGTCCAAAAGGCTGTCGCCTTCCTTGACGAAGATAATGTTCGAGGGCTTTTCAACGGTAGTTGCACGCAGGACTTTCAAAGACATTCCGAGCACGACGCGGCCGACCAGTCCCCACGACTTGAGCGGCTGCTTATCGAAGCTCTCGAAAAGCTCCATATCAGCTTCATGAAGAGCAACGGGAACATTGAAATGCTTGGCCAGCCGTGCGGCGTTTTCGGCGTGATCGAAATGAACGTGCGTGAGCAAGATCAATTGCAGATCATATTTGCTGCACTCGGCAAGAACTGTCTCATAACCCTCGCCGCTCGAAGTATCGACGAGGATGGCCTTATCTCCGTTATTAACTATGTAACACGTGTCAGTCTTGTATTTGATCAGATGAACTTCCGTCATTATTCTTTCTCCAAAACATCAGTTTGCGGCCCTTTTTCGGAAGCGCGTACGAGAAACACATCTTGATCGCTCCGATCGCGCGACGGGCAGATCACAAAATGTTCCAACCAAAAGCAGAGCACCGAAAAAAATGCCCAGGCCCAGAAACAATTTTGAAAGGTTCTTGTTATTCACTCGCGTTCCATTATTAAACATGTTCAATAATGAGGATATCACAGAATGCCAAATCATTCAATCGATGTGTTAACATAACCGTATCTTCAATTATATAAGGAGGGCACACCATGAAGATCGTTAGGAAATCGTTATCGGTACTGTTCATCGTCTTGTTTGCCATCAGCATGGCAGGGTGCTTTGCTAAGAA
Source organism: uncultured Clostridia bacterium (assembly GCA_947304405.1). Taxonomy (GTDB): domain Bacteria; phylum Bacillota; class Clostridia; order Saccharofermentanales; family Saccharofermentanaceae; genus Saccharofermentans. The sequence continues at coordinate 11,739 of CAMZBB010000018.1, read as the reverse complement.
CGACGTGCCCTCAAGCATCGTCAAAGCCGCTAAAGGGTACGGCATCGAGGAAGTCGCAAGCCGCACGGATCTTATCAAGATATCAGCAAAACTGACTTCTGAAGGCGCAGGTTATTACAGGGCAAAAGACACCGAAGAAGCCACAAAATATTATCAGTCGTACTTCAACGCAAGGAAAAAACTTCCTGATATTGATGCTGATGATTTCATTGCCGTCTCGGTCAAAGAAAAAGGCAACGCGGTGATCCACGTTAGTTCCGTCTATTCGGTTACGCTCAAAAGCAAAGAAGATGCAAAAGAAGTTTTCGATAAACTCTCGGAAATTGCCATGTCGAGTTTAAGGATATTAGGTAAGGACAAGGGCGAAAAGAGTAAATATTCATACGCCATCGCATATGAAAAAAATACCGTCTCTACGACCGTCATTGGTATTTATCTTGAGGGCAAGAGCGTAACCTACCTGCAGGCCTACTCATATAAAAACGAACTCAATGCTTTCGCGCTTTATTTCTGCGGCAAGATGGGTTACATCTCACCCATAGAGCTTGTTGAAGACTAACATGAGAAAAGCCCCGCAGGCTCAATGCCTGCAGGGCCTTTTACAGCTTACCCGGTCGGGTGAAGATTCAGATCAAAGCTTATCGAAATTGATGTGGTCAACAAACTCCTCGATCATAGCCTTTGTGTATTTTATGGGTTTACCAAACTCATCCTCGTTCTCGCAGAGGTTAATGGCTACAAATCCCTTGGGGGTATTGGCAAGAACAACGCCGTTCTGGCTGTCCTTACTGTTCAGAGCGATGGCAACCTCAACTCCGCACTTTGTCTTGTACGTCCACTGCTCATACTGGCTGATGTCACCGATGTTGAGATATACGGTATCGAAAGTCCCCTTTACGACTCTTCTGATCTGGAACGATACCTTGTCACAGTCTGCATCGAGTGAGAAAGTTCCGTTTTCATAGCAGTATCCGACTCCGATGACCTTGTCATCCCAGATATTGCCGAACATTTCAAGTAAGTCCTTCTCATGGATATTCCAGCTTTCTTCGTCTTTGACGGTATGTTTGCTATTGACGAACTTTCCGCGAAGCTTAAGGTTGTATTTCTTACAAAGCTCATCAACCTTGTTTGCCATCTCCTGTGAGTAGATGCCGTAGCCCGGGTATTTTTGCTCAAACGGGTCTTTTCCGGTCTTCTTGCATTCCTTATCGTAAGCGTCACAGATCTTCCAGTCCTGGTCATAGCCATCCTCGAATTCGCGCCATTCTTTCGAAGCCTTGAATTCGTTTGTGTCCGAATAACCCTGCAAAGAGATCAGATGGCCCATCGGAGGATCCTGATATGCGTATCCTGATTCACCTGTTTCACCGTCAGGGCCTTCGGGAAGCATGATCTTTTCCGTTGTGGTAGAACCGGACTGATCCGTCGGATCGCCGAAAGATACGCCTTCCAGGCCGCCCTTGAATGCGGCGTATGTCGTGATTCCGACTGCGGAAATAACTGCCGCTGCGATCAGAACCGTAACGAACTTCTTTTTTGAACTGCGCTTTTCTGTAAATCCGTATTCATTTATCTTCATTTTAGTCAACTCCTTGATCCTTTCGGGGGAGACGACGTTCTGATCTTCCATGTCAACGGATGAGTCTTCGATGTTGCTCATTAGATCACGAATGTTAATTTGCACTGATATCGCCTCCTGTTGTTAATCTGATACTGCTGAGGTGTTGACGAAGCCGCTCGCGCCCGCGCTTTAACTTGGTCTTGATCGTGGACGGGTTCATCTGCATTTGTTTTGCGATAACCGACACGCTTTGACAGTAGTAATAGAATCTCAAGAAGATCTCTTTATCCGGCTGAGGCATGGAATAGACCAGCTTGCGCATGATCTGATCCTGGTCCTCGCGCTCCAGGCTGTCAAAAACCGAATCTTCATCTAAGATAAGAATGTCCTCGTCCAAAGGCAGCACCTCTACCTTCTCCCGCAATTTCTGCATGGAAAGGCTGCGTGCCACGCGGCTCAAGTACCCTTTCAGGTTCAAAGGATAAAGGTTCTCCGCAGATCTCCACAAAGTAACGAACACGTCCGCCGTCACTTCCTCCACATCCTCGTGCGTCATAGAATACGAGAGGATGCTGTTCACTACGGTTCCCACATAAGCACTGTACTTGTCGATAAACCACTCCAGTGCTTCCTGATCCCCTGATTTCAGTAAGGCCAGCGCCTTTGCATCATTCAATCGTCTCACCTCAAAATATCGTTTTTGAACGGCCGTTCACATATAATAGTGCAGTCCGGACTCAAACGGTTTCACTTTTTTCGAAAAAATTTTGAAATTCTTTTCCGCCTTTACATTCGCGCGTATATTAAAGCATTTACCATTATTGTGCAATGCCGCCGGAGCCGGCGCCCTGCTTTTTCTTTTTCGCGAGGGTGACGATTAAGACTATTACCAGGAAAACAGTGAACAATATGGCCTCTGCGAAAATCACGATCATGAACACGCGGCCCGAAGACTTTTTGAATTCCATGAGGCCCTTGTCGAGGAGCGTCGCGCTGTCGTAGTATTCATCACTTGGCATGACGTACTTTTCCGAAAGGGTCTCCATGGCTTCTCTGACGTAGTAAGTGCGCGGATATTCGGTCGTAGACATGTCGATCCTGACCTTGCCTTTGGCGGGAACATCGATCTGCTCCGAGATCAGGATGGGGATGCCGTCATATTTCTCCCTCTGGTGGCTGATATCGTCCCTCATCTTGTCAGTGACCGGGCCGGTGTAAATGTAAAACTGCGCGTACGGATTCATCTTTCTGTGAAACCAGCCGGGGTGCTGATAGCCTTTCACGGCACCCTCGCCGAAGGTCATCGGCACGTACACGCCGGTCGGCTCAAGGTATTCGGCATCGATCACTTCTAAATGTCCGGGATAGCTGTTGATGGCTTTCTCCTTATCGTAAAGGATCTTCTCCCACGGCACGGCAAGAAAAATGATGCCATTGAGCAACACCAGTAAAAACAAAAATGCTTTTCCTCTTCTTGCCGCCATCTGAATGCCTTTCTGATCAGTATGTCCCCAAAACAGGCTCGCCGTAACCGTTTTCAGGACGGTTGTCGTCTGCAATAAAACTAAGCTTTCCTTTTTTATTTACATAAGCAGCCGTCTTGTTCAAATTCTTTGTGCTGATCGCCTTTTTGTAGGCTTTCTTATATTTTTTTCTTTCTCTTTTGCTCCATTCCTTCATTATGGCCTTCTTTACCCTTGCATTGAACTGGGAGTTTGTAACGCCGAATTCCGCAAGAAGCTCCGTTCTGGTCATCTGCTTGCCGGTCCTTCTGGATATGTTATATGACCAAAATGATGCGCCGCCATCCATACTCCAGTCGCAAAGGATCGAGACATATGTCTTGCCAATATAAAACTCGTAATCGAAATAACCGTCTTTATCGAAGCTCTTGTACATCTTTTTGTTGATGGCAGATGTATCAACGCCTTCGATCGTTACTTTAGGGATCCTGCAAGTAACTTTCTGGCCTATCATATCCGTCTTTTTCTTCTTATACGCAGTGCCAACCGTGGTCTTTCCTATCGGTGCCTCAGTAGTCTCGGAAGTCGTTTCCGATGTTGTCTCCGAAGCAGATTCTGACGTAGTCTCTGATTCCGATCCGGAAGTTGTCGTATCGTCAGGGTCAAGATTCCAGTCGCTCTTTGTATTGTCCGTGGAGCCGCCTTTGGAGCGGTCATATGAGCCAAACGAATCGTCGGTCTCGCTGACCGTCGAAATAGTGTTCTTCTCTACTTTATCCTTGTTCTTTACATAATGAACGACGCCCGTCGTTGCAACGGTCGTGGCCAGTACGGCGGCGACGCTGCCGACGATTATCTTTTGGGCCAGGAATCCCGATGCTTTCGAGAAAGCGCCGGCGGCTGCCTGAGCGATCACTCCGTTTGCGGGGGCGGCCGCCGCTTGTGCCGCCGCCTGAGCTGCAGCCTGCGAAGCAGCCGTCTGTGCAGCGGTTTGGGCCGCCGTCTGAGCGGCCTGTGATGCTGCGGCTGAAGCAGACGATGCTGCTGCCTGTGTTGTTGCTGATGCGGACAGATTGAAAAATGCATTTACAACTGAAGCCGGGATGGGCTTGAAGGCCACCTTCGCGGCTTCTTTCATGAACAGCTTGCTTAAGAACGGTACTGCCATCGTGAACAGCTTTGAGTTAGTTTCTTTTTCATATTTTTCGACCTCCTTCTTGATCTTCTGCCTGGCAAAGCTGAGACGCCAGAGAACAGTTCCCTGCGGGACTTTCAGCGCGTCGGAGATCTCTTTGGCGGTCATCTCGTCAAAGTAGTAAAGGACGAGCGTTCTTCTTACATCGTCGGACAGCGTCTTTTCGATGATGTCCATGACGATCTTACGCATCTCGTCCGATTCAACGATCGTGTCGGGGAGAAAATCTTCCGGTACCGCTTCCACGCTTTCAAAGAACTCATCGTCAACGTTGTCCGTTCTCGCGAGCTTTATTCGGTCCAGGCACTTGTTGGCTGCGGTCTTCTTGATCCAGGACAGCACCTTGGACTTATCGTTGATCGTGTCATAGGATTCGATAAGGGTCACGAATGTGTCCTGCACCACGTCCTCTGCGTCGGCTTCGTTTTTCAGAAGCGCCATGCAGGTCCAGTAAACTGCGCGGTAGCCTTCGTTGTAGATCTGTACGAGTTCTCTGTCGGTCATCATGTTCTTTGCCTCCTTATGTCCGCATCTACTCTTAAGACGAATTGCGGATAAGGATTATTGGGTGGTACCAGAAAATTTTTCAACTTTTTTATTCTATCACCCGACTGTATAATCAAGAAGTACACATAACCTATGAGCTGCTCGAAAATATAGCGGGGTGAACTATATGGAAAAGAAGCGCAAACGTACAACATTGATCATAATATTGGCAGCAGCGGCAGTCTGCATTTTGGCAGCACTTTTAGTATTCTTTCTGCCGAAAATAGCAATATCCGGATCAGGCGTCATGCCCGACGAGTTAAGCAAGATCAAATACGTGACTCAAAGCGGCCTGAAAGATAAGCAATCCGTTTATATTGACGATAAATACTATGTAAGAAGAGAAGGCACCGGGAACACTGCGGGATGCCTTGAGATCCGCTGTCTCAAATATTGGGATTCTTCAGATCCGAAAGACTGGGTCACCTACAAAGTCTTTGACTCTGCCGCGGATGCAAAGAGAAGTTTTGATAGCGAAAGAAAATTCATAATCAATTACTTTAATGAACGCGGCGGTTCAGGCTCAAATAACATAATAAACGAGGGGACCGGATGGTTTATTGCAAACATGCCCGCAAACGATGCGGTGATCCATAAGATCTTCTATCTCGCAGACAACGTGGTCCTTTCGGCAGAGGTCTCCTGGACTACCTATATGACAACAGAATATACGACAGAGAAAGAAGAGACCACTGCACCAAAGGTCACCAGAAGCAGTCTTTCAAGCTACATCAGAGATAACGCGGCAGACCTCAGAAGATTCGTTCTGACAGAGATCTGCCCGAAGATCGATCCTGAGAACGCCCGGTAACAGGTAATTCCGTTCTTACGTCTTCATCTGGAATTCGACGTACATCTTCTTCTGCTTTTTGTCTCTGAAAAGCTGGATACCCTCAACGTGGTATTCTTCCGTGTCATCGATGGTGTAGGAATCCATGTAAAGATTGATCCAGGCACCGTTGTACCAACCCTTGAAGCTGCCGGCTTTGCGGACTACATAGACCTTTTTGCCCTTATACTTCTTGCCCCAGGCTTCTTTGACCTTCGACCATCCTTTAGGAATGTATGTAGGAGTCGCAGAGGGTTTCTTCGTGGGAGCCTTTGTGGGCTTCGGAGTCGCCGTGGGCGCTTCGGTCGTCGTCTCTTCCGAAGTTGTTTCTTCGGTGGTAGTTTCTTCTGAGGTCGTCTCCTCTGAGGTCGTCTCCTCCTCAGTTGTTGTGGTCACTTCCGTGGTTGTCGTCTCTTCGGTCATGGAAGACTCGGAAGGCGCTTTCTTGAACGAACCAAGCATATATCGAAAAGCCGAATCACACGATGTCATATCACACGCCGTTAATGAGAATAAAAGGCCGCAGGTTAATACCAATACCAACAAACGCTTATGCATACAGATCCCCCTTTGAGTAATCAAAAAACATTGATACTACCGTCAGATTATACATTATCCTTGCGGCTTCCTGCAAAGTAAGCGAGCGCAAAATCAATCTCGTAATCCGTATCGCCGTCTCCGTCAAAGATGGTCTCACATGCTTTGGCCGTTACGGGGATCATCACATCGATGGGAACCCTTGTGATCCTGTCAGGCTTGGTATCGATCATGGTCACGCCGTTGGCATCGTTAGACTGGAACATCGGATAAGACAGCATGAATTCAGAATTGGGCGTTACGCACACGCCTCCGACCGACTGAAAGATACCCATAGAAGTCGTCATGCCCATCACGGTCACGTTGGGACACTGCAGGAATGCATATATGAGGCCGTCGCCGGCGCTGCAGCAATTCATGTTTGTCAGCACGATAACGTCCAGATCTTTCCACCTTCCGTCTACTCTGACTTTTCTAACGCTGCCGCCTTCAACATCCATATCGATCTCATGGTCGGTAAAGAGCGAGACAAGTTCACACGAGATGAGCGGATATCCGCCTGTGTTGTTTCTGGCATCAATGATAAGGCGCTTCATTCCCTTAGACTTCATCTCTTTGAGTTTGGAATCGACCAGATCCTTTATTTCGGGATATTCGCCTTTGATATCGGCTATTACATCGCCCGCGGTATCGTAGAATTCACTTCTGAAGACTATGTATCCGCAGTCGGCGGAGATCATCTTTGAACGGTAGTTTTCTCTTTCTTCGGTTAACTTGTTATATAAAGCCACTTTCTCGTCGTTGGGGAGCTTTTTGAACTCTTCAATATCGAAAGTTGCGGCAAGTCCCTCGTGATTAAAATCCGCAAGCGCTGCTATAAGCCTTTTGTAATAATTCCCGATGCTGTCCAAAGATACCGTTTTCTCGGAAAGATCATCGCCGATAAAAGTGACCTCGACCGTGCCATTGGAAAGCCCCGGGAAGTACAGTGCCTTTACCCTGTCGAAATTCGCCTTGACCGGCGCCTCCTTGCCAAGGGTGTATTCTGCTTCATCTATGGCCTTGGCGATTGCCACGCCGTTCCACTTGGTAATAACGGTTCCGGCACGGATGCCGGCTTTCTCTGCGGCGCTGCCCTTTTCGACCTTGACGGCGATCGTCTCACCGCTGTCAATGGTAAATAGCGCAAATCCGTAATCATTTCCCGCCAGTTCCGCATCCGCTTCAGCCGCAAACTTCGCGCCTTCCCCGGACATGCTGTCAAGGCTTATGTGGCCGTCGTGAAAATAACTCACATACTCAACCAAAGCCTTGTAATACGCCTTGGGATCATGGTTTTTCTCGGCTTCCTCAACTTTCGGCATGAGGTCGGCCCTGATCTTGTCGTAATCGATCTCCTTCCAGTCGTTCAGCACGTAATTCTTCTTCATGTCAGCCATTATCCTGTCGAAGCTCTGAACATATCCGCATCTCGAAAAGTTTGCGATATGCGGCATGTTGTAATCGGCAAGCTGTTTAAAGACCGTGTATCCAAAGCCGATGAACGATACCAGGATCGTAAGAAAGGCCGCGAACTTGTACAGCACTTTCCTTTTACCGAGAAGGCACAGGAAGATCAGTGCCAGCGCTCCCGAATACATGGGATGGTACAATTTGATCGAAAAAGATTCATTTCCCTTATAACAGCAAAGATAAAAGTGTACCGCACATACGATCACGGGAATAAAGCACATGATGCTCCATATTCTCCAGGCCTTCAAATCTTTGTCTTTCTTGACCAGAGAGCGGTGCCTTATCATCTGTATTATCGAAAAGATGATCACAAACCACCCGGTAAAGTGGTTAACAAAGTCCATTCGTACTACATAACCCATTATCTCATGCATAAATGGTTCTTCCTTTATTACTTAGGTTGAGAGAAAGATCGATCAAACGTACTTATAAGAGATCGTGCCATCCACGTTTACAGTGAAGTAAGCGTAGATGCAGGCATTTTCGTTGCATAACGCAAGCCTGTACCAGCCGGATTTGAGTTTCCCGTAGTATGAAAGCTCATATTCCTCGGTGTTACTGTCACCGGGGGCAAGTATAACGGCGATATCGGTCCAGGCATAATGCTGCTCACAGCGGGCATAGTACCACTTTCCGTTCTTCTGCACTTCAAGCTGGTAATACTTGCCGTACGTGTATTCGGTATCGCCTTCATTGGTGATCTCAACTTTGTTCTTGCCGACCATATTCGCCTTTATGTATTCGGGGCCTTCTTTTTCGCTTATCGGGATCAGGATCTCCTCCTGAGTCGCAGTGAAAACGATGCTCGTGCCGACCATTCCCTCGATCTTGAGAGTCAGACGGTCATTTTCGACCTCGGCGATCATGTTTCTGTCCGAATCGACAAAATCGATGAGATAGGACCCGTCTGCACGTTGCTCCATGCTCGCATTGTGGTTCGCGCCGTTCTGACGGTAAGTGACAAAATAATAATTAGCATTCAGATTGTCGGCATCGATAATGATCATCGGCATCTCATCCTCACTCATTTGCGATGCTTTTGTTGTCTTTCCGTCATATATCAGTGAATCGAACTTCCAGTTCGAAGTAATCGCATTTTTAGGTTTGCTCCCGCATCCCGCGAAAGAGAATAACGCTGCCAAAAGCAGCGCCAAAACCATTATCCCTGAAAAGATCTTTTTCATATTGCCCTCTCGGTTAAATGAAAATAGCTGCCCGGGGTTCCCCTCGGGCAGTTACATTATAACATCATGGAAGAGCTTGCTCAGATAATCTTGTGTATTTGTGCCGGGGTGCTATAATATCAGTGCAGATACATTATTAATTGGTTCAGTCCAATTAGCACGGACCCGGCAGTTATAGCTGCCGGGTCTGTGTTTTTCTCCTACTCTTTAAGTGACGATCTTATCCTGCTCAAGGATTCAGGCGTTATCCCGAGATACGTGGCTATATACCGCTGAGGGACGCGGTTCGCGATCGCCGGATATCTTTTCCTGAACGTAACATACCTTTCGGTGGCATTTTCCACCAGGAAAGCGTTCTCCCTGTATACCTTGTAACGCATTCCGCTTTCCAAGACCGATATCCACGCGTTCTTCAGATGCTCATCACCATTGATCAGTTCCTTCATGTCCTTCACGTCGAAAAGCATGACCGTAGCGTCCTCTAATGCTTCCCAGTTGGCCTGCATCTCATCAAAGCCGATCATTCCCGAATCGATGCACCAGCCGGCCTCAGATGCAAAATACTGCGTAATGTCATTGCCGTCCGCGTCAACGTAGTAGCTCCTTACCACGCCGCTGATCACTAACCCCGCAGTGATCGTCTTATCACCCGTTCTGGCTAAGACCTCGCCTTTTGAAAAGACCTTGAATCTAGAGAATCCGATGGCTTTGGAAATGGCCTCTTCAGATATGCCAAGGCCGAAACCCTCGGACAATTCCTTAAGCTGTTTTATAAGATATGCCTTATCCATATGTTATTTAATCACCAGTACCCAATAAATCAGACTTACGATGTTGATGCCGCCGTGAACCAGCATCGGAGCAAGAAGATGTCCTGTTTTCTTGTATGCCCAGATACATATTAACCCAAGAACGAACGATAATCCAAAATTGTACCAGTCGAGCATCGTAAACATGACATTAAACAGTATCAGAGCAGTCATCTCTCCCATTACAGGACCGCAGAACACTTTTGCAAGGCCCCTATAGAGTATTTCCTTAACGATGCCGCTCACTAATCCCAGGGCGATGAATCCCCTGCTGATAGTGCGTATAAGCAATGAATATCTCGAAGCCAGTAACGAATAATGTAAGTGCGGTCGTTACCGCAACTGCACGCGTTGCGTTTGTTTTTGATGTATCCATTGAAATCACCTCCGAGGAGACGATATCAGACTACAGGGGTCACCGCATTGATGTATGTTAATCTGCGATGCAGACAAAACCGGCAATGTTTTCCATTTTTGTTGTATGGTATTTAAGAGATTTTTTCAAAAGGTAGCATAATTAGTTGAGACCAAATGTCGTCTTAATCCATCTAATGGTTAGAGGACGAAAAAAGTCCATACGTTTGTGTACACAAGGAAAAAAGTAATGCAGACAGATGAAACGACAAGGCTTGTAAAACTCGCAAAAAGGCACGATAAGCTTGCCTTTGCCGAGCTGATGCAGGGGCACATGCAGGAGATGTACAAAGTCGGACTGGCAATTCTCATGAATGACGAGGACGTTGCCGATGCCGTCAGTGAGACTATCCTTAATTGCTTTGAAAAGTTAAACACACTAAGAGAAGACAAGTTTTTCAAGACATGGATGACGAGGATCCTTATAAACAATTGTTATCAGATCCTGGATGTCAGGAAGCGTCAGACAGGTCTGGAAGAATGGGAAGAGCCTGCTGTAAATGACGAATACAATGTCGAGCTCAAGGATGTTTTATCCTCTATCGATGAGAAGTACAGATCGGTCATCACTCTGTATTACTTGAAAGAATACAGCACCAAAGAAATTGCCTCGATGCTTCATATCCCAAAGAGCACGGTAACTACCAGACTGCAAAGGGGCAGAGAACAGCTTGCAAAGTACTATGGCGGCTAAGAGTTAACAGGAGAATGACATGAATAATAAGAATATTTTCGAGAAAAACGCCAAGATCCCGGATATCGTACAGCAGAAAGCAAATGCTGCTTTCAGGGAGATATATAACCGTCAGGATGAACCGGATGAAAAGCCTCAAAAGACATATAGATCAGCCAGAGCAACTATCATAAAGATCGCAACGTCAGTGGTTGCTGCGGCCATAACCATAGTCGTGTTATTCGTCGCGATAGCGTATTTTGGCGGTCAAGGATCGGCATTCCCCGGCGGCAACCGGTTTTCGATCAAGGTTTGTGCGGCAGAGCTTGAGCCTAAAGCATCGCTGCCGATAAGTTTGGATGTCAGCAAACAGACATTTGGTCATTATGTTGACTGGACGGGCTGTGTAAATTATCAGATCAATTTTCCTGTCTCGGTCGAGGGCGAAAACATCTCATCCGTGACCTTCAAAGCAGACAACGCGTTCATTGAAGTCGTAAGTATCGACTGCCCTTCCATTGTAAAAAGCGGTTCTCCCAAAACGCTTGCCGATTTCAACTCGACTTATGTTGATGGTAATGACATGAGCGGACATCCCATCGGCAAGACAGAAGTAGGATATTACGATTCATTCAGCGCAGATTATGCCACGCTTCAAAATTCAAAATACCTTTTAAACATTTGCAGTGAACTGACAGACCGAATGGATCTTTATTATCTGTTAAATCACGAGGGAAGCGATGACGACAGCTGCGCGGCATATACCTATTTGTTAAAGGATGTCAAAGTAACGATCGAAGTCACATTTAATGACGGTACTAAATCTTCAAAGACGCTGCGCCTTTATTCCAAGCTGTTTTCGGCTACAGACAAGGCGGTTGACGGAACAGAATACACATACAACACTGCGCAGATCTTCTGCTACGATGAAAACAATGCAGATGATGCTGTAAAGAAATTGATCAGCAGCCAGATCACCCGTGCTGCGAAAATCTGCAAGGCCGAAGAAGCAA
>CAMZBB010000017.1 GCA_947304405.1 uncultured Clostridia bacterium | reverse complement strand
GGTAGATCTTTTCCCGCACACACCGCATGTGGAGACGGTAGTTCTTTTGTCCAAATAATCCGCTACTTTCCCTTATATTCCAGGCACATCATAGTAAGATCGTCAAACTGCTCACAATCACCCGCAAAAGAATTGACCGAAGCACGCACTTTCTTTAGTAAAAGGCACGGATCAGCGGTTTTGTTTTTATTCAGAGAATCTATCATACGATCGGTACCGAACATTTTCTCTGTCTTATCTGTCGCTTCGGGTACGCCGTCAGTATATAAGAACAACTTGTCCCCGGGTTTTAACTGTATCTCGTATTCTTTATAACTGACCCCTTCCATGCATCCGATTGCAAGGCCGTGTTTATCTTTGTAAAGGGAGAAATCGCCGCCGTTTTGTCTGATGGCGGGGTATTCATGGCCTGCATTGGAGGCGGTCAGCTTACCCGTCGAGATCTCAAGGATACCGACCCAGGCAGTAACAAACATATTCACCTGATTATCGTAACAAAGTGCATTGTTTGTTTTTGTCAGGATCTCAGCTGGTGTCTTTCCGAGCATTGCGCAGCTCTGAAGGATGATCTTGGATACCATCATGAACAACGCTGCCGGAACCCCTTTGCCCGAAACGTCTGCCATGACAAGACACAGATGATCATTATCTATCAGGAAGAAATCATAGAAATCTCCGCCAACCTCTCTTGCAGGATCCATCAGTGCGTAGATATCGAATTCTGTTTTGTCAGGATATGGCGGGAATTTGTGCGGAAGCATGGCAGCCTGTATCTTGGTTGCAAGCGTCAGTTCCGTGCTGATACGTTCCTTATCGGATGTTGCCTGCTTGAGATTGGCCATGTAAGTTGACACGCCGTCTGCCATACGCTTGACGTTGTCTGCGAGCAAACGGAGCTCTCCGTCAGTCTGAATACTGACTTCTTCAAATATGAGTTCTTTGGGATCGGCATTCTCCTGCATCTTCTTAACGAAGGAATCGCTGTTTTCCGCGATCTTTACGATCGGTCTGATTAATTTTTTGTTGGTGTAATGAAGATACAGCAAAACTACTATGACCGTTACTGCAGTTGCGGTCAGGATGACCGAAAACATATACTGCCGGAGTTCTACTTTGATCCTGTTGATATCGATCTCAACGCAGATAAGCCCTACAGGGTTATCATTACTGTCAAAGATCACGTGATATCCGTTCAGCATGTGTCCATATTCATCCGAGTAACCTTCAAGCGTCCCGGTGTCGCGCTTCCCGCTCTTCACGGCATCTAAAAGCGTCGTAAGCGTATTGTCCTCGAATGCGCCTTTTTCAACCGGTTTGCCGAGATTAGTGAATTCTCCGCCTCCGGACCTTTCCTTTTGCGTTTTGGCATTGATGGCATAATGAGTGCTGTGAATATCTTCCATGTCATCGAAATAGATGGCATACAGATATTCGATATCCGAGCTTTCCTTGAACATATTGAGTTCTTTTCTGAACTCTTCGTATTTTCCCGTCATGGTGCGGGATGCTATCATATCTCCGAAAGAATACCTGATGCTTGAGTTGTAGGCACATTTCAAAACAGCATCCGCGTAGGAATGATAACTCTTCATGATGCTGTCTTTATAGAGCTTATAGCCGATGATCGATATGGCAAGCGTAAGGATTCCCATAAAACTGATCGTGGCTATTACAACTCTGGTCTTTATTCCAATCCCTTTACTCATTTGTATCCTCTCACAGACTTCACCTTTCACACCAATTATAATAAATGCTTTGCGGGCAAAAAACAAAGGGGGCACAGCTCTTTGTGATATCCTCCTCTTCCGGATATAGAACTTGATGAAAATGCCACAAACGTGGGATTCGTTGCCTTCTTGAGCTTCATCTTAAAACAAGATCAGACTGCTCAATTAAACATGTACATGCGAAAAACTATTCTTTTGCATTTTCGTATGTACGTTTGGAACGTTTTTTCGTAATTCTGAAGAGAAATGTACATACGAAAACTCAGTTTTCTTCAGAATTATCTGTACGCAGCACGTTTTTTAGAAGTTTTTTATCGAAAATGTACATGCGAAAACGGGTGTTTTTGAAGTTTTCGTATGTACATGCGTTGATCAACAAAGAAGCTGTCACGCGAGTGAAAGCATTCACTATTGAGACAGCTCCTTGCAGAACAGGATTAATATTTGTTCAAAAGCTTATAGTTCTGACATCTGTAAAAACTTCTTTCCTGTTCTGCGATCCTGTATCTGTATGCAAGGCTTGATGCTTTGCTGAAAGCTCTTTTCTCAAATCTGACTGCAATGGACATCCATCCTGCTACGATCGCGGTAAAAGCTGCCGCTGCTATTATTGCCGTAGCGCCGTCGATCCAGTTTACCGCTGTCGACAGAATGCACATGGCTGCAAAACCGGCACCCATAATGCCCAGGCCGATCTTAATGCGCCTTTTGCTGAATCTGAAGATAAACGGGATCTTATTAAACTCTTCGTCAAGAATAAAACTGAAAACGTCATCGTTGTCGATACTCATAATGTAATCCTCCTTAGATAAAACCCTTGCTTTTGGTTGTAATTTCATTATCACAAGTGCCGACGGGCAAACCAAGAGATAATGTCAGCCCGGTTTGTAGCTTATCCGACACATGATCAGTTAAGTGTAGAAAAAAGGAAACGGGAGTTACCCGTTTCCTTGATATGTCTTGATTAGGTATCAGGATCAGTTCTTTACGAATGTTACATCGTCAGCATAATGGCCTCTGCCATCAAACCATGTAAGCGTTTTGCCGTTGAATGTCACATTGCCATGACCCTTATTGAGGTACTCCATCCTTACCTGATGCACATGAGAATTCTTTACGACAGTCTCCTTGGAGCCGTTGCTGTAGACCATGAATCCTGTCTTAGGATTGACCTTGCCTGAGAAATCGAAGTAATAGTACTCTGTGGTATCACCCTTCGAGCGGTCATGCTTTACTGTGATAGATACTGTGTTGTCCTTCTTGATGTCTACATATACTGTGTACTTCTTGTAGCTGTATTCGCTGTGTCCGTATGTGAACTTCTTGGCAGCTGTTGCCTTCTTGCCGGACTTTTTCTTTGTCTTCTTTGTTTCTTTCTTGGCGGTCTTCTTTGTCTTCTTTGTTTCTTTCTTGGTGGTCTTCTTTGTTTCGACCTTCTTCAATTCCTGAGCTTCCATGGAAGGCTGGGTCGGAACGGTCTCTACAACCGGATTCTGGTACTCGACGGGTACGTTGATCTCAATTGACTTCTGCTCTAACGCTGTTTCTGTTTCTGTCGTTTCGATGATCGCGGGTTCTGCTATCGGAAGAAGAATTGCTTCCGGCAGCTTTCTTGCGCAAGCAACAACGGGGATTGCTGATGCGAATACTAAACTTCCTGCGATGATTGCCTTGATCTTTGTGTTCATTTTTTGTTCCTTCTTTCTGCAAACCATTATTTTTTGTTTTGAGTTTGTTTTTGGTTGTTGTTTGGTTTACGCCCTCATTTAATCATCTGCAGGAGGCCCGGACTATCAGCAATGTCTTGCGTTACTGATGATTAAGCAACACCCGGAGCGCGAAGTGTTGCAAACCGGCAAAAAAGTGCAAAAAAAGACTACCTTCCGGCTGCAAAAAGCATTGAAAGGTAGTCTTGATTGTTATTCAGTTAAGAAATAAGGATTATTCTATCGTGAGAATATCCGTAAATCCGGTTACGTCGAAGATCTCTTTAACTTCAGGCGAAACGTTTGAAATAACCATGCTTCCCTGTTTGTTCATGGTCTTCTGGGAAGAAAGAAGCACTCTCAATCCTGCACTTGATATGTAGTCAAGCTTCTCAAGATCGAACTTCAGAGACGTAATGCCCGCCAGAACGCTATTCAGCGTAGCTTCGAGCTGGGGAGCGGTGGTTGTATCAAGTCTTCCCTCAAGGATGATCTTGAGTTCATTACCGTTTGTATTCTTTGTGATGTTCAACATAGATGATCCTCCTAACGATTAACTTATTATATATCAAAAACTCTTTCTGATGGTCAACCGGTTCTTTCCGTCTTTGTATTCGTACGAGACGTCGTCCATACTCTTCTTGACCATGAAGATGCCCAATCCTCCAATAGGTCTTTCATCGGCAGAGAGGGTGACGTCAGGATCTTCGTTCTTTAGCGGATCATAAGGAGTCCCCTGATCTTCAAACGTGATCCGCACATTCTTTGCTGATTCATCCGCTTCGATCTCGATCAAAGCGTTCCCGCCGCCCGACGGGTAAGCGTAGTGAGCAATATTAACGAAGATCTCTTCGATGGCAACGTCGATCTGCATCTGTGCTTTTGTGGGGCAGTCCATCGATTCAAGGATGGAATCCGCAAAAGACAGAACACGGTCCAATTCTGAAACATCTGCTTTAACTTCGAGTTGCTTCATTTCGTTTTCCGCCTTTCTTTGTATCTTCGGCCCGTTGTACCTGAAACCCAACATAGTTATATCATCAAATTGCAGGAAACCGTCAATAAATGTGAAGATCTTGTCGCTGACGTTCTTGCATAAGGATTCCATGTTTTCCTTATCGGAAAGATCAAGAGCTTCAATCAGGCGCTTCTCACCGAACAATTCATGATCGCTGTTATTGGCTTCCGTAACTCCGTCTGTATATATGTAGAGGATGTCACCCGGCTCAAGCTTCATATTCTGCTCTCTGTAGGGAATGCCTTCCATGCAGCCGACCGGAGGGCTGTGGCGATCCTTTATGAGCTCGAATTTTCCTCCGTTTCTCATTATAGCAGGATACTCGTGTCCGGCATTTGCATAAGTGAGTTCGCCGGTCGAGAGTGTGAGCGCGCCGATCCATACGGTGATGAACATATCGAGTTCGTTGTTCTCGCAGAGCTGGTTGTTGACCAGTGTGAGGATCCTTGCACAGTCGTTATAGCCGGAAAGGCCTCTGTTCTTGAGCAGGGTCTTCGTGACCATCATCATCAACGCTGCAGGGATGCCTTTGCCTGAAACGTCCGCGATCGTAATGACCACATGGTCATCATCAGGCATATAGAAATCGTAAAAGTCGCCGCCGACCTCCTTGGCGGGTGTCATGGATGCATAAAGATCAAACTCGGACCTGTCAGGATATGGCGGGAAGATATGAGGAAGCATGCCAACCTGAATGGCAGTGGCCATCTGAAGCTCATTGTCTGAAATGGAACGCTCCCTGCTCTGGATGACTGTCAATATGCAGTACATGAGGAGCAGAACGAGCATGATGACGGGGCTCGACAGCGACAGGCCGAACGTGAATACCGATAAGATGCCGATCGCGAGCGGGAAGAATGCATACATGTATAAGATGACGATCTGGTATTTCTTGAATCTCTTCCTAGCCAGATATACCAGGACAAGGGTAAGGACCATGGTCGCATAAGCATAAAGATTGGAGAATACGTAATAATCTCCGCGCTGATAGTGACCGTCCGGCTTGATGTAGAAGTAGTAGCCGAACATGATGTTGCAAAGCCTTATGATGACGGCAATTAGAAGGCCGCAGGACAGGAATATGTTAAACCTCTTAATGCCCGGGTTATCAACGCCGAGATAGGATACGACGTAACGCCAGAACAGGAATGCCATGACGGGTGCACCCATGAAGTAGAGGGTGTTTGCGACCATGTTGAGGTATATCTGCGACAGGTCGCCGTCAACTATCCAGCAGACCTCGTCAAGGAATGCTGAACTGAAGCAGGTGAACAGCAGAAGAAGATAATTGTTCAGGTTCTTTTCGTTATGGGAACGGTCAATGACGCTGATGATGAACAGGACGTATCCCAAAGCCATGGAGCACAGGTCAGCGGAAATGTTGATGATGCTTAAGACGGGCAGGGTCCCGGTGACTCGGGCCATGTCAAACTTGAACATGCCGATGCCGATCACGGAAATAAAGAAGAAGGATGCCAGAAAAGCGCTTACCTGAAACTGTTTTTTGCTGATAGGCATGGTTCACCTCGCTCTAATATCTTATAAAAAATTATAAACCCTAATCAAATGGCTGTTGATATCAAATCGGTAAACAATTATTTAAGAAGATTTCAATTGTGCTGTAAGAACGGGGTTTTCGCTGTAATATCTATTATATAAAGTTTGATCGGCGGTACCTTTTATGATCTTATTTATCAATTGCTGCGTAAGAAAAGATTCCAGGACAAAGAAACTGGCAGATGCCTTTCTTGAACTGCTTGACGGGGAAGTCGTTCAGCTCGATCTGGCAGACTTTTCCTTTCCCGTTGTTGACGAAGGATTCATAACAAGAAGGGACATGCTGAAGGCAGACGGCAGTTATGAAGACCCGATCTTCGATCCGGGACGTCAGTTTGCTTCTGCAGATACGATAGTGATCGCGGCGCCTTATTACGATCTGTCATTCCCGGCTTCGCTCAAACAGTACGTTGAACAGATCAACGTATCAGGGCTGACTTTCGGATACACGCCGCAGGGCACACCGGTAGGTCTCTGTAAGGCAAAGGCCCTCTATTACATCACTACGGCAGGAGGAACGTTCTGCCCCGAAGAATACGGCTATGGCTATATCAAGGCTTTGGCGAACAATTTCTACGGGATCCAAAACACAAAGCTGATCTCTGCGGAAGGACTCGATATCGACGGCGCAGATCCGGATAAGATCATCCGTGAAGCCATACAGGGCCTATCTTCTGAGATACTGTGAAGATACCGGGAATTCGAAGTAGGTGTCCGGGTACGGTTCGTCTTTTAAAGTAAAATGCCACCACTCGCAATCGATCGGAACAAACCCGTTCCTGACCATGACGTGCTGAAGGAGCATACGGTTTTCGTATTGCTCATCGGTGATCCCGGTGTAATCGGGGTGTGACTTCTCGTTGAACAGATCAAAAGGGCTTCCCATGTCGACTTCCTTGCCGGTCTTCATGTCAAGGAGCGTAAGATCCACCGTGCTGCCTCTGCTGTGGGACGAAAGCTTGGCGATATAACCTTCCGCGAAAAGATCCTGCTTGTTCAGTTCGGGATAGAAGTAGGGTTTCATCCGGACATCAGTGTCCTCTATCCCCCACAGAACAAACTGCTTTACGGCACAAGCCGGGCGGTATGCATCAAAGACCTTGATCCTGTAGCCCAGCACGAAAAGCTCGTTGCTGACTGCCTTCAGCGCCCTGGCCGCTTCAACGGTCAGTATTGCGCAAGGTTCTTCGTATCCGTCTATACGCTCGCCTATGAAATTGTAAGTCGAGAAATAGCGGATCTCCTGGACCATGTGCGGGACATATTCGGATAAAAGGACAAATCTTGAGGGGTCCATTGTAAATTCATTGTGTTCGTATCTCATAATTATTCCTTTCGATTGTGTTATATGTTAATGTTTCCGGCTTTTAGCGGATATTTGTGCCTGAAAACGGGCAAGCGGTATTTCTTGATAAACAATTCTTTGCGTTTCATATATAATCTATCTATGAAATCAATCCATTGAGAGGTACCGGACAGTGGAAGAAAAGAAAACCGACAGAAGAACGCTTAAGACAAAGAAAGCCATCTACAATGTTTTGATGGAGCTTTTGTTACAGAAAGAACTCCACAAGGTGACTGTCCAGGAGATATCGGATCTGGCTGACATCAACAGGACTACCTTCTACAAGCATTTTCTCGATGTATACGATCTTTATGACAAATTAGAGCAGGACATATTAGTTGAATGGGGAATGCTCGTTCTGAATATGCAGGACTTAAGGAGCAGGGAGTTCTTTGACAGTCTGGTAAGTTATGTCGATAAGAACAGGAACGTTTTCAGGATGGTATTCAGTTCCAAAGCTCCCGGACAGCTCCGAATCAGATTTGAAAAGCTCCTTGAGGGACTCCTTCAGAAGATCGAATCCGAGAAAAAAGGTGCTGACATAAAGGACATCAAGCTCTCTTATCAGACCGGCTACCGCTCACAGGGATGCATCGCCGTTCTTTCCAAGTGGATCGATCAGGGTTCCGATCAACCGAAGGAGTTTATTGTCAAGGTGCTCGCCGAACTTGATACAAGTGTCGAGAAGGTAATGTAAAGAACTTACTTTACTGCCGAAATATCCAGATCGGTTACTTCCGCAATAGAACATTCTCCATTGACCATTTCGCGGATCTGTACCAGAGCGAACCTGCCGGAACTGCCGGGGGTTGTTGCCGTAATCTTGCAGAGTACGACATGGTTGGTTCCGTTAATGACCTGTGATCCGATGTTTGCAACGGGCTTATATTCAGCTCCGAGTTTGGACTGTGAAGCCTTGTCTACGACTGCTGCGAGTGCAGGGGTTATAGCGGGGTCTTCGCAGAAAGTGAATCCGCCGAGAGGTGTTTTATCGCCTTTGGTTCCGGGTAATTCTAAGTCCTCGATATTTAAGAGTTGAGCGTTCTTGTTAAGATCTTCATAGATGTAGACCAGAGTATAGCGGGGAGTAGCTCCGGGGCGGACTGTTGTTGACTTGGCAAGGAAACAGTGGTTTGTGCCTGATACGATCTGGGATGCCAGATAAGCTACGGGTTCGTGCTTTGCGCCGACCAGGTTCTCCATTGCTTTTTCAAAGATTTCTCTCTGAGCTCCGGTAACCGTCTGGTCTTCTGCCGTCTTCCAGCTGCCCATCATCTCCGCCTCGCCGGCCTCCGCATTGGAAACATCAACGACCTCGATCTCCGGGGCTTCTTCTTCGTTGCCTCTACTCGATGCCTTACAGCCTGTAGCGAGTCCTGCTCCGCCGAATATGCTGATAAGTCCTATCGCCACGACCTTTGCTGCCAAATTCCTTGTTTTATCGGGTTCCATAATATATGACCTCCTGTTTGTAGTTGTTCTTTGGCCTCTAATTTGGCTTACAGCCCAGATTATCGGGTCTACCATGAAGGTGAACAATCAGTAAAACGGGCGTCTTCTGTTGATTAAGCGACATAAGGCCTGAAGAGTGTCTAATAGAGGATAAGTCAGCGGCTAGTGTTGATTAAGCAACAGAAGTCATTGCCATTAGTGATTGTCCGTGGCCCCTGAACCGCTGATACTATACCCGTCGACCGGATTTCCAAATCAACCATTTGAAAAATGTTTGTAAAGGAATGGAAAACACGGCCCAAAACGGCTTGAAATAAGGTCGTTTTCAAGGCTTAATATTTGACAAACAGCATGTTAGAAAATAAAATTTGATTATATAAATGTTAAAGCAATTTGACGTGAATAATTAAGATTTTCATATACAGAAAGGGGTTACATTATGAGTACGACCGAGAAAACATTCAGCAATGGCGAAGTCATCATCAAGGAAGGTGATATCGGCAAGAGTTTCTTCACCATCATCGAGGGCAATGCCATAGTATATAAGAATTACGGACAGCCGGATCAGATTAAGCTTACGGTCCTTGAACCCGGACAGTTTTTCGGCGAGATGGCCGTGATCGAGGCTTATCCCAGGAGCTCAACCGTTGTTGCAGACGGCGAAGTCAAGGTTGCTGAGACACCCGGTGAAGAGCTGAATTCATATTACCGTGAGGATCCCAAGATGATCCTTGCCATCATGGATCACCTCGGAACCAGATTAAGAGAGCTGACTGCCGATTACAATGAGGCACGCAGCCTGTTTTCTGACGGCAATGCCGCTGAAGAGCAGAAGAACGAATCCTTCGTAGCAAAACTGAAGAAGCATATCGCTTTCTACATGGCAGGCAAGGGCAATGTCTCCAAGCCGAGCGCAGAAGCAGTACGCGAGAAGGCCGAGGCCGTTTCAGGCAAGGGTTCTTCCAATGTTGAGAGCTACAAGAAGGGTGATATCATCTTCAAGCAGGGCGAAGTCGGAAAGTGCATGTACCTCGTTCACGGCGGTATGGTCGGCATTTTCTCCAACTACGGCAAAGAGAACGAAGTCAAGTTGACGGATCTGTATCCTGTTGAGTGCTTCGGCGAGATGGGCGTTGTAGCTGAAGAACCGCGCAGCGCTACCGCTGTTGCCCAGACCGATGACACCTATGTTGAGATCATCCGCGCTGAAGATCTTGAAGATCTCATCATCACTTTCCCCGTGAAAGTTGATATGATCCTGAGACATCTGTCACACCGTCTGAGAAGTCTCACATACGACTATTTCTCAACATGTAAGCAGCTTTACGAACTCTACAACAAATGATAAGTCCTGAACAGGCACAATACTTTTTCACCAATACTGAAGACGCGGTATGCATTATCTCGTCTTCGGGTGAAGTATTGTACGCAAATCCGGCGGCTGAGAAGCTTTTCGAGATACCGTCGGAGAGCGGAATAAAGATATGGAAAGTCGTTCCGTTCATAGAAGGCAATGACGGCCTTATCCAGTTATTTATCGATGCAGTCTCCAACAAGGTCGCCTCGCATGAGGCGATCGTTGACTATGTTAACAACGAAGGCGTAACAAGCAACCTTCATGTCAGGATGACCTGCCATGAACAGGGGCAGTTGGTATATCTCATTGTCATAACCAATTTGACACAGCTCATGAAGGTCAATTCGGCTCTCGTCAGATATACGTCGCCTGAGATCGCGGATTATGCCCTAACGACTGAAGAAGGTCAGAGGAGCGGCGGTCAGAAGAAGAATGTGACGGTGTTGATGAGCGATCTCCGCGGTTTTACCGCACTTTCTTCAGGCCTTGAAGCAGAAGAGCTTATAACGGTCCTTAACCATTATTTCGAAGCCATGATGACTTGCATGCAGAAGTATCACGGAACCCTTATCGAATTCTTAGGTGACGGGATATTCATTGTATTCGGTGCTCCGAAGGAAGTTCCCGATCATGCCACATGCGCAGTTAAATGTGCTGTTGAGATGCAGATAGCAATGAAGGATGTCAACGAATGGAACAGAAAGAACGGTTATCCTGAACTTGAGATGGGAATAGGCATCAACACCGGAGACGTTATTGTCGGCAATATCGGATCTCAGGAGAAGATGAAATACGGCTGTATGGGTTCCGAGGTGAACGTTGCCGGAAGGCTTGAGTCAAACACCATCGGAGGCCAGATCTTCATTACCGAAAGCACGAAAGATCTGATATCAGAAGAGTTGTTTATCGTTTCTTCCGGAAAATTCCTGCCGAAAGGCGTGCCCGGAGAACTTAAGTATTTTGACATCGGCGGGATAGGAGACCTCAGGGCCGTAGATTCGTTGGAAAATGCCATAGTCTGGGAAGATGTTCCGTTGAACAAGAGATACAAGTTTTATTTCCTTGACGGCAAGAACGTCGAAAAGGAGACACATAGAGGGATCATCCGGTATATATCGCAAAACCATAGGTTTGCGCTGCTTGAGACAAACACCGAACTTGAAGACAAACAAAACATCATGCTCTGTAAGAGTGATGACCGCATATATGCAAAAGTCATCCGTAAAGAAGACAATGGTTTCGTGATCTGTTTTACTTCATCGATTCAGACCGTAAAAGACTGAACGGAGCATTGAAATGAAGAGTAGATTGGTTTATTTGCTTTGCACTGTTTTAATGGCGGGAATGTCCTGCTGCTTTGCCGCTGCGTGCAACAAAGGCCCTGCCGGAACGAGAACCGAGAATGACAGCAGGATCATGATGCCGGCACATTCGTATACGCTGAAGGGTTCTATGATCATGAGATATCAGAAGTGCATGTCTATGAGGCAAAATGAACATAAAGGATAACAGGAACATTAAGGCTCTGAAAGGCAGTATAGGGGGATTCTTTGAGGGATTCCTTTCATTCCTGAAAAACGTTCTTATCCTGTTCAAACAGGACTTCAGGGAAGTCATGCTTTTCATCCTGTTCTGCACGGTATTTACCGCCACGGCCACATATTTCCTTAAAGAATTCATGCTGCAGTCCATGATGAGATACAGCAATACTACTTACATTGCCACATCGAACTGGAGAGAAGTATTCTTTAATCCCGTATCGCTTGTGATCATGATCGTTTTCGCGGTCATAATCACGTTGTTCTCGCTGTTTGAGATCGCGGGACTCCTGCATGTATTTTCGGTGGCGCAGATCGGACGGGATACGAATCTGACCAGCATGTTCATGGCAGGCCTCCGGGCGTGCAGGAAAGCGCTTCACCCCAAGAACTGGCTGCTCATACTGTTCGTGCTGGTATTGTTCCCGCTCACCAAAGTACTGCCTTTGTCGGGCTCGACATTCAAACTGATCCTTCCGGGCTTTGTAAACCAGACGATCGATTACACCAGTTCGCTGTCCATTCTCTACAATGTGCTGTATATTTTCCTGATTGTTTTCCTCACGTTCTACATCTTTTCCATAAACAGTTTTGTCATGCAGAAGAAGACTTTCATCCAGAGCTGCTCACAGTCCAGAAGATTGGTCAGCACCCATTTCCTTGAGACGCTCTTTACGATGATCCTTCTGACGGCTATCATGAATTTCCTTATCAATTCGATCTCTTCGGTCATCGTTGTCAACGCGAAGGAATTTGTCTCATTCATCAGCCGCAGGAGAGGTAATGTTGTTGCCAAATCGGGAGACGTAGGCACATATACCTATGTTTTAAGACAGATCCTGAAGAGCTATGTTTCTCCTGCCGTCAACAATGCTGCAATAACGGTATTGTTCTACCGGTATATAGAAGAAAAAGGCGGCTTGAGCGCACTGTCCGAAGATAATTTCAGGATCGAGAAGCCCTCAAAAAAGTTCTCGTGCATTTTTGCCGGAATAATGGTTGTTTTCTTTGCCGCTACAGGTATCTACCTTGTGAAAAGATATTCTTATCTCGGCGAAAGGGTAAGCAAACCCTATGTTTGCGCGCATCGCGGCGATAACGTAAATGCGCCCGAGAATACAATGCCGGCTTTTGAACTGGCAGCCAGGGAGAATCTGAAATGGATAGAACTGGATGTCCACCAGACGTCTGACGGCGTTATCGTCTGCAATCACGACTCGACGACCAAAAGGACGCATGGAGTAAAGCTTGCCATACACAATAACACATATCAGGAACTTACAAGATTCGAACTGGGTTCGTGGATGCCGGGACATCAGGAGGGCGTAAGGATGACTACGCTCGAAAATGCGCTGGAGCTCGCAAAAGCCAACGACATGAATGTTCAGGTCGAACTCAAAGGCCATCCTGCTGATGTAGGTTTTGAAGAAAACGTTCTTAAGGTGATCAATAAGGCGGGGATGCATGACAATGTCATGATAATCGCCCAGGATGCGGAAAGGCTCAAGAGGATAAAGGAACTTGACCCGACGATAACCAAGGGATACTGCATGGTCATTGCCATCGGCAATCTTAATGATATTGATTACACGGATAATGTCACGATAGAGGAGACAAACGTTACTCCGGAACTTGTAAGGCAGATGCATGCGCAAGGCAAGAAAGTCTTCTGTTGGACGGTCGACCTTGACGATACGGTTCAGTATCTTGTCAGTTGTGATGTAGACGTTATAGGCACCGATAACCCGATGCTCATCAGCAATGCTGTTGACAAAGCAGACAGTTCAGGCGGCATGTCCAGAGTATTCCACATCGTCATGCACATCATTGCCAATATGGACAAGTAACCTTTGTCAGAATGATCTGAAGATAATTACCTCGACATCTGAATTGACGATATTGACCTTAACTTCGTCAGCGATGTTTGCAACTATGGATTTCTCTAACTCGTCTTTTGCTTCTTCAGTGTCATCAGATCCGGCAGTATTCTCTTTGACAGATGCTGCGTATGAATTCATGGACCAGCAGTAACTGCCGCTGAGATGAGAACCGGCCTGGCATCCCTGGGACATAAGGCTCATTGCCTCTTCCATCATAGCCTTTTCCTCGGGATCGGCAGGAAGGATGACATTTGCGATCATCTCACGGATCCTTCCGATCAGGCCTCTGGCAGCCGAATTCTTTCCGGAAGAGGAGAATGACAGGAGTTCATTACGGGTCTTCTGATCCATCGGTATCTCAGTCTTGAGATGGATCTCGATGTTGTTCTCACAGGTCTCCAGCCAGAAATCCCCATGGAACATATCGGCGAAAGGACGGATCAGTTCGATCAGTTCTTCCGAAAGCAGACGGAGCCTGAGTCCGGATCTTTTATCCAATCCGCAATATGCAGCGGTCCTTTCTGTAAGTTCCAAAGCTTTATCTCTGCCGTCTCCGCTTGAGAAAACGCCGATGATCTCAGTTTTCATAAGATGATCTCCTTGATGGATTTATGTGTTGATTATACCGCAATTTTTATGCAGTTAAATTGCCGTTATTACCGGTAAACAACATGCTGACCATACACTGTTGCTTAAGCAACAACGGTGTCTGACATTGCTCATTGTTTCTTGCATTTCCGGATGGTTTACTGACATCATTGCAAGTTTAGTTTTTTTGGAGGAACAATTAAATGAACATTGTTGTTAGCATTTCTGACAGAGTTGCTAAAGTGGAAGTCGAGGGGAGATTGGATGTTAATTCGGCTCCGCTGTTTCATGAGAATATGGCGGCCATCGACTTAGACCTGATCGATAAGGTCGAAATGGATCTTTCCGGAGTCGGATATGTATCTTCAGTCGGTCTTCGAGAATTTATCATCTTGAAGAAGAAGCTTGGTGAAAAGACGCTCCGTTTGGAGAAAGTAAATCCGCTTGTTGATGAGATCTTCCGAACGACGGGTTTTGACACCATACTGGATTATTCGGTGTTTGATCCGAAAACTGATTACAGCCACATGTCCTTCAAGGGCTTTCTGGCACACAAGGCAAAGAATGGACCGGATAAGGAAATACTCTATTCCGAGGGTGCCTCATATAACTGGCAGGAGATAGACAAGTGTTCCCACATCATTGCCAATGACCTCGCAAAGCTCGGAGTTGGAAAGGGAACCCATGTGGCCATATGCGGCGCAAACTCCATCAACTGGGTCCTGACTTTCTACGCTATCCAAAAGCTCGGAGCCATCGCGATACTTGCCAATTCAAGCCTTTCCGCTCCCGAGATCGTCAAGTTGTCCGGGATCGGCGACATAACCGTTTTCTGCTATGGCGAGATCCTGACTATGGAGAATGAGAAAGAGTTTCTCTCGGAGATTACCGGAGAGGGAAGCCTCATCAATACGGTTTACGACATCAGGAAGAATATCTCGTTTAAGGAGAGATTGCCGGAATATGATGACATAAGAAACAAGTTTGAGGGAAGAGTCGGTACGGACGATACCGCACTGATGATCTTTACTTCAGGTTCTACAGGTATACCCAAGGGAGTTCTCCTGTCTGCCTATAACATCTTAAATGCGGCGTGTTCAAATGCAGAGAGCATCCGTTTGACTAAGGATGACCGTGCATGCCTGATACTGCCGCTCTTTCATGTTTTTGGAATGGTCGCGGGTCTCTTTGCCAATGCAGTTTCTGATGCGTCCATGATGTTGCCGGGGAAGGTCAAAACAGCGGAGATCATCCGTACGATCGCGGAAAATAAGTGTACGGTATTCCATGCCGTTCCAACCATGTTGCTTTCCATAATAAACAATCCGGAGTTTTCGCCTGAGAAGCTGGCCAGCCTCCGTTCGACGATCCTCAGCGGTGCGCCGGTCTCCGAGGCCCAGATGCGAATGCTTCAGGAATTATTCCCCGGGAATCACTTTGCTGCTTCTTACGGTCTGTCGGAGATGGCTCCGGTCAGCATTACGGATTATGAGGACAGCGTCAGACACATTACGAAGACCATCGGAAAGCCCGTTTCCTCAGTTGACATCCGCATTTTTGACAATGAGTCGGGCAAAGTCTGTAAGCCCGGTACAACGGGCGAGATCCAGGTTCGCGGCTATAATCTGATGACATGCTACTATAAGGCCGACATGGATACGCAATCCATTGACGGTGACGGATGGCTTCACACGGGCGATCTGGGTTATCTTGTCGATGACGGTTACCTTTACTTTGTAGGCAGATCGAAGGAACTGATCATCAGAGGCGGTGAGAACATCGTTCCCAATGAGATCGCTTCTGCAATTTCGCAAAACGAAGACATCGCCGACGTTAAAGTGGTCGGAGTACCGGATGAATTCTGGGGCGAGATCGTGGCCGCCGCGGTCCTCATGAAGGAAGGAAAAACCTTTGAAGAAGAGGAGATGCGGTCCGAACTCAAGCAGAGACTGGCCAGATTCAAGATGCCTGCACATTTCATTGTTTATGACAAGTTTCCCATGCTGGCAAACGGAAAAGTGGATTCAGTGACGCTGAAGAATGACGTTGTCTGTAAGTGTAAAAAGGCATCGTAAAAGGGGGGACGTATTATGAGTATTAAGGAACTTTTTTCAAAAGAGGCGGTAAACGCCAAACGACAGAAGGAAATAGATCTGATAAAGGCCTTCTCGATCATAATGATGATAATCACACACTGCATTGAGGAGCTGTTTGTTTATGAGGGTCATCTCCCGTCTGAGATAATTGTCGATGTATTGAACCGTACGATTGGCGCTTCAGCCTTCATGATATGCATGGGTATCGGCATTGCATACGCAAAATCGAAGGATCCCAAAGCATATCTTCAAAGGGGTATCAGCCTTCTGATCATCGGACAGGTGCTGAATCTTTTCAGATATGCGCTTCCTTACGGCATCGGTTACCTTGTTACGGGAGAAGAAGCGTCAAGGAAACTGGTATTCCTGGTCTTTTCCAGCGATATCATGCAGTTCGCGGGTCTGACGTTTCTTGTTTTAGCGCTGCTGGCTTATCTACGTTTATCGGAACTGATGATATTTGCAGTCTCAGTCGTACTGAATGTTTCAGGAATGCTTTTGTCGCTTAAAGTAGATACGGGCATCTATGCTTTGGATCAGTTAACGGGACTGTTTGTCTTCACAACGAGCGAGAGCTATTTCCCGTTTTTCAACTGGTTTATCTATCCTGCGTTCGGAATCCTTTTCGGGAGTATCTTGAAGAGGGTAACTGACAAGAAGAAGTTTTATCTGTATCTGCTTATGACCACGGGCATTCTGACGGCAGTCTACTATCTTGTTTCATTGTGCGTTGACCAGCCGTTCTTTGTATCGCTTAAGGATGCGAAGAATTTCAGCTCTGTAGGCTTCTTTGATGCCGTGATGCAGCTTTTCGTCGTAACGTTTCTTATTTCCCTGGCATTCTTTGTCACGGGTGTCATGCCGGAAAAAGCTGAGAAAGCCGTCCGTTTTGTCTCCGGAAACATAAACCGGTTTTACTGCGTACAGTGGACGGTCATAGTATGCATTGCGGTTATTCTCAGCTCCATATTTGAGGGTTCTCCCGCCAAATCGGCCTGGGCATGCTATGGCCTTGCGTTATTTGTTATCGCGGTCACATGGCTTCTTGTATACGTTTACGTGAGATATCTTGCCGAAGGCTTTAATAGGTTTATCTCAAAAAGGAAGTACCTGTGGTACGTGCTGGCGGTGATGATCTGTATCGTCATCTGCAAATGGGCATATACCGGACAGCCTATGCCGAACCTGTTTAATGATTATCTGGCTTGATAGGAAAGGAGCCCGCCCGCCTCTTTTTCTCCCACTTGCGCCTGACTTCTTCGGCTTTAAAGATGACTTTTTCCTTCCAGTCGTCATCATCGGCGTCAAGCTGATATGTATCAAAGCCAAACTCGCGTCCGTATGAGCATATGACGGACTCGTCATCAATATGAAGCGATATCCTGTACTTGTTCGGGACCTTTTGCGGAAGGATCTGTGACCTGCCACGCTGGACCTCTTTCAGGTGCCTTGTGCCGTTGATGACCCCGTCGAAACAGATCCCATAGTGGCGGAACAGTGCCTTGATATATCTTTCGGAACGGAAAGAAGAAGTGTAGATCCATACCTCAAAACCCATTGATTGCAATGAGTGTATGAGATCCGGCGTTCCCAGACGCAGTCTTTCCTTATAAAAATGTCTGAACGGGAACGAGAGCTCTTTCTCGGTCTTGTGAGTCTTTGGATTTACGAAAAGCACCTCATCGAGATCGAATGAGACACGCATCTTTTCCTGTTCATTTTTTGGCGGCATGTTTCTCGATCTCCTCTACTATTGCAATAGTCTTTTTGGACCAGTCTTCGTCGTTCGAATCGATCTTGTACTCTTCAAACTCCTTTGTCTTGCCATGTGTCACGACTACAAGATCATTATCTATGTGAAGCGTAACCGAATACTTGTTAAAGATGAGCCTTTCCATCTCTATCTCGCTCTTGGTCTTGTTCTGACGCTTGCCGTATCCCGTTATTATTCCGTCGACACGGGCGGAATACGCTCTGAAAAACTTGCGGATGTCGTCGATGGAATAGTAATCCGAAGCATAAAGCCATATGTCATAACCGTGCTTTGAAAGATAATAGAACAGTGCGGGGATCCCCAATCTGATCCTTTTCTTAAAACGCAGGCTCATGGGGAATGTGAAGGCCTTTTTCTCAAGATATTTATAGTCAGAAGGCCTGAAAATGACCTCGTCGAGATCTATTGCGACACGTTTATCGTGCTTGGATCTCTCAAGCATCTTTCTGACATCGGATTCCGTAACACAGTTTATGATCTTTATCAGGACCTTTTTGATCTTGCAGCGCATGGCTGCGGCCCATCTGTGATGACCGTTTAAGATGAGATAGCCGTCGGGGCGGAGCTTTTCGACTAATAAAGGTTCATCGAAGACGCGTCTTTCCATCCACTTGGCTTCACGGAATTTGGTCTCGTAATCGTTGATTATCTCGTAACTCGGGCCAACGGAATCCATTGAGAACTCGTCATCTGCATTGGGATGGAGCTTGCTGCAGGGCGCTCTTTTTACCAGGAGCCTTTCAATGAGACTTGCGCGGACAGGAGTATAGATCCCTTTCTGATTCTCGAGGTCTTTTGCAATGTATTCTGATAGTTCTGTCTTCGCCATGCGTCAAATCCTTATGATGATCAGTGACAGATCAGTCCTTGATGAAATTATACTACATAGGCAATTGAAGCTGTTATGACACATAAAGAGATCTCTGTGCAACATTTTGATGCTTCAGTCTGTATGTATGGATATAGGGGGTGACCACTGCCATGAAAAAAACGATAAGAACGACATTTACATTATTCCTTACTGCACTTATTCTCACGGGCTTTACCGCCTGCGGTAATAAACCGGTCCAAAGCACAACGGCCGGTGAAAAAGAGGCTGAAGCCACGATCGCAATATCGACCGGAACGGTTTATGAGACGACCGTGAATTCTAACGATGAAGCACCGGCTTCAGTCTCAAAGGAAGACGTCAGTGCACCGGCCGGAGCTTTCAAAGCTGCCGGATTGGTCAAGATCGGTGAGCACACCTATTATCAGGACGGCCTGTTTGAAGGCAGCGACCGCGACAAGAAATATAAAGACCACATGATCTCGCAGCTCGAACAAGCGGATAAGGATCTTCACGATGATGTGTACGTACACGGTATTGGCGAGTCTGAAGAAAGGGGCGAATTCCGTTTCTTCGGCAATATGATGAGTGACGGCGTCATTTTCGATTCGGGCGTCATGACCTGCTGGTATGAGAAAGGTAAAGGCAGTTATTGGGAAATAGATTACTCAAAGTTCAGGAGGACTGACTTCAGCAAGAGCGGACTGCTCCCGGCAGAAGACTTTTTCGGGGAAATCTATAAGAGAGCCTCGAAGGCCGAAAAGATCATCAATGCCTACGAATTTGACGGCAGCATTACCGGAACATATCTTCTCATAGTTGACGCTAATGGTAATCTCTTCTACCGTTTTACGATCAACAAATACAGCACCGTAGAAGTTGATGCTAAGACCGGTGAGATCATCCGTGAAAGATACTGGGACGGCGTCTATACCGCCAAATAATATCTGTTATCAGATAAAAATATATCGAATTACAATAAAAAATTATTGCATATCGGAAGAAGACGTGTTATCATAACCCTCGGATACGGAGGTGGATAACATGAAGATGAAACCGATCAAAAAGATAAGAAAACCGGCAGTAATATTGTCTTTATCCTTGTTGCTGCTATTCTCGGGATGCGCCGCACTTCAGACGTTCGGCGAAAAAGCGCCTGACCTTCCGGACAATGCGCAGTCGTTTACGAAGTATGATCCTGACAGCTGCTCTTTGATGTTCATGAACGTGAACGGAAGAACGTATGCGCCATTCGGAACACTTAACGGAAAACTTGATAACAGTTCTTTGAGAGAGTGCCTCGGGTATGTTGATGGCGATAAGAATGACAGGGTCTACACGCTTTACGAGGAACCTTATGACAATTATCTGGTAACGAAGAACGTGGGCGGATTCATGGATCAGCCGGTCTTCTGGCGTGACCGCTCAACTTACGGAGAGGACATCTTTACCCCCGAATACATAGTCTCCAAAGATGACGTGGAATGGGGGAGTTCCGGCTGCTACCACGAGATGCAGGAATTCAAGATCCATATAGACATTGATGCTGATGATGTGAAGGAAATATCCATGCAGTATAAAGGCAACGGTAAAGATCTGGGCAGCTGCGGAGTAATGAATGCGGTCGGAGGGCTCAAGAATCCCGACGGAAAGCTGGCACTAAAAAGAGGAGAGGTCCTGGATCTGGCCATTACCGAAGTCTCTTTACATGGGAAATTAGATAAGGATAAACCGTTTGACGCCGAATGCAGATTCTTTGTAGAAAGCATATCCGGCCAAAAGCAGCAGCTCGATTACGTCTATATAGGTACCGTGAAGCTGGGGGACGAGAAAAGACTTACTTTGACGGGCAGTACAGAGGACGGGTACAAGTTGTCGGAGTAATGAGTCTGACAAAAACATGTAAATAAATAAATATGCTTCAGACCGATGGTTGTATAATTCTTCTAATAAGATAGATGGATATGATACAAGGAGAACCATCGGATGAAAAACATATTGCGTTCAATCTCGGTTATTGCCGCAACGGCATTGATATTGCCTGTTTTCATAGGCATTCAGACATATGCTGCAACAGGCGTCAAGATCGACAGCACCAAATTCCCGGATGCTAACTTCAGAACTATAGTAAAGACGTACGATACTGACAAGAACGGGTATCTCAGTGATCAGGAGATATTCAAAGTCCGCAACATATACTGCCAGAATAAAAAGATCAAGAACATCAAAGGCGTGGAATACTTCACGTATCTTGAGGGTCTCTGGTGTGCCAACAACAGTATTTCCTCCATGAATCTGAAAAACAATAAAGAACTGCATGGTGTATGGTGTTCGGGAAACCCTCTGAAGTCACTTGATTTCTCGGGCAATCCGAAACTTGAGTGGGTTTACTGCTTTGACTGCAAACTGACGTCGCTTGATTTCTCGAAAAACCCTGACATGGCATATCTTGAGTGCAATACGAATACCGGCCTTAAAAGCCTCAATCTGTCCGAAAACCAGAAGCTCGAACACCTGATGTGCGGCTCGTGCGCCCTGACCAAGCTTGATCTCAGTCCCAATCCGAACCTGACGCATCTGGATGCTTTCAGGAATAACATGACGGAGCTGAACATATCCAAGAATACAAAGCTCAAACGCCTTGATATCTGGGACAATCAAAAACTCGGAAATGTCAGCGTAAGCCATCTGCCCGAGCTGGAGTACTATAACTGCGCCAATAACGGAGTTACCGAATTGGATGTGACACATAATCCGCAGCTTATGAAACTCAATTGCAGTTATAACGATCTGACAGCGCTCGACCTGTCGAAAAACCCCAGGCTTGCTTATCTGGACTGTGCAGACAACCAGCTGACCGAACTGGACATTAGCAATAACACGCAGCTGTTTTACCTTCAGGCATTCATCAACAAATTCACAAAGCTCGATATCGGCAATAACAGCCGTCTTATCAAGACATTCGAGACCGGAACGCGCAAGAACGAGACAAACGTTGCTGGATATTCATATACGATCAACTACGGAGGAACAAAAGAAGAATTCGGAAATTACCTCTTATATTTCCTTTGCGTAGGCAATAACTGCAAGATCGAGAAATCTTCGAGCAGCACATACGACATCCCCGACAGCACCACCGAGAATAACGCCGGAAGCTCTGCTTCTGACGATTTCATGACCCGCGAGATGGTCATGGAAACGCTCTATGAACTTGCGGGGAGTCCCACTGTCAGCAAACTTACGACGAGCTTTAAGGATGTTGACGAAGGCTCCTGGTACGAGAATGCGCTTAAGTGGGGACAAAGTAAGAAGATCAGTCTGGGTTTCCCGAATATCTGCTCTGACACTTTCGGTGTGGGTGAATACGTAACGAGGCAGGACTTAGCGCTCATGATGCACAGATATGCGACAGCCATGAAATACGACCAGCTTGCTTTTGACTACGGCAGGACTGACTGGTTTGATGATTTCAGCAAAATAGATTATTACGCATGGGGTCCTTTCACCTGGGCGATCCAGTGGGAATACCTGTCTCCTGACAAGAGCGGAAAATACGTTAATCCGCGCGGATTAGTTACAAGAAAAGATCTGGAAAACGCTATCAAGGTCATGCTCGAGCATAACGGAAAACCGGTTCCTGCAACTATCCCGATCCCGTCATCTGAAGTTAACGATCTGGTCAAGATACCCTCAAAAGCCGCGACCTGTACCGAAGACGGCAACAGTACCTACTACAAGAGTACGAGCAGCGGAAAATACTATAAAGATGCGCTCGGCAAGACAGAGATCGCTGAAGACAGCTGGATCATTCCCAAACTCGGACATAATATGTCACATGTGGCTGCTAAAGATGAAACATGTACGACGGCCGGAAACATCGAACACTATAAGTGCACAAGATGCAAAAAGTATTTTACCGATAAAGCCGGCGAAAACGAGGTCAGCAAGGATGATGTGACCATTCCCGCAGCCGGCCACTCATTGAAACATACAAAAGCCAAGGAAGAGACATGTACCGAAAACGGCAACAGCGAGTACTGGACATGCACCAAATGCGGCAAATATTTCTCTGACGGCAATGGCGAAGAAGAGATCAAAAAGGACAGCTGGATAATTCTCGCCGGACATAAGGGCGTGGATAAGATAGTGCCTGCGACCTTTGACGAAGACGGCCATGTTACCACGAAGTGCAGCGTGTGCAAAGAGACTATTAGGGATGAAGATATTCCGCACATTAAAGAAATCGTTCTGACGGCATCGGAATTCACATACAGCGGCGCACAGCCGTCTCTGGTAAAGATCATCGATGCTAAGGGCGGGACTATCTCTCCCGAGTATTACGATCTTATATTCAAGGACGAAAGCGGAGAATCCGTAAGTGAAGCGGTAAATGCCGGAACATATTCGTTTAAGGTGCAGTTCAAGGGCTTCTACAAAGGCACATCTGACGAGTTTGAGTTCAAGATCAACAAGCATGCAAATACCCTGAAGATCAAGAAAGGCAAGACATATAAGGTTAAGTATTCCAAGCTGAAAAAGGCCAAGAAAACCGTGGCTTATTCAAGCGTCATATCCTTTTCGAGCAAGGGACAGGGCACACTTATCTTTACGAAGAAATCCGGAAACAAAAAGATAACCATAAGCAAGGCCGGAACCGTGACCATTAAGAAAAAACTGAAGAAGGGAACATATAAGGTCAAGGTTAAGATAATAGCTGCCGGAAACGGAAATTATAAGGCTTCAGCAACGAAGACGGTTACATTTAAGATCAAGGTGCGCTGAGCATGGATAAGGTGATCTACAGCGAAGAGAGCTTCTCGTTCGGTGAATCGGACGGCAAGCATTATCTCGTCACGGGAGATAACACTTACCGCATCTCGAGCGGCGTTTACGAGCCCTCTTTGTATATTGAGTTTTCCAACAAGATGGTAACTCTCCATAACGCTTTTACTGTTGATGAGCTCTGCAAAGCAGTATCGGAGGGCACTTCAATTACGATGGTCTCCGGCAATTCATATGACGCAAAAGGCGTATTTAAGCTCATCAGAAAAGCCATAGAATTGGCCAAGGAGAACGTTGACGTCAGCTATGTTGAAGGCCACTGCTTCATGGATTATCTGAGAGAAAAAGGCGCGGTCTCATCTGAAACGGCGGTTGATCTGAAAGAGGCCGGCATGCAGCATCCGATGATGTATTCCTTTATCCATTCGAAAAAAGTCGGCGAGACATCCGATGGCTTGTTTTATCTGAAAAGCGCAGGTGAAAAAGCCGCGGAAAACGAAAGATTTGGACGCGTCATATCCAACAACGTCAGATTCGGATACGGCTACAGGCCTTTTGAGGGACGAAGGCAGTACTATGCCTGGCACGGATATCCGAACAGGAACGACGATTACTTTACCACCGCTGAGATAACTGAAGCGGAATTCCGTCAGATAGAAAAAGAGTATCCGAACGAGGTCAGCGCGAACAGAGAGACGGCTGAAGTGTTCAGAAACAAATACGTAGACGGCCACAAGGTCATCTTTGAAGGCTGGAACAGAACGTTTTAACGAGCCCGGCCAATGCTTCCTGGTCAACGGATAAGCTGATCTTTGAGTGGCAGCGTATCATAGAGCAAAAATAACCGGAATGTTGTATAGTATTGGTCGGATAAGGGGATTTAACAAATGAAAAAATCAAGGCTCGTATGCATTTTTATCATGGTGTTCTGCCTCGTATTGACGGTGGCTGAATACATGTTTGCCATGAAAAGGTCTTATAACAGGTATCTGTCCGGAGAATATTATTTCCGCGAGGTCGCTTACACAATAAATATTCACAAGAACGATAACTGGTGGGCAACAGAAGAAGCTCAGAACACTGATTACACGATCCCGAAAAATTCGCTTAAGAGGACAGATAATGTGAAAGTCTATGTGAGCAATCCGCACGACGGATTGTGCACGGTTAATTACGGAAAAGATACTGTCATCGAGGATTATTCTCTGGCCGACTTAAGGCTTGAATGTGAAGATACGGGATATTTCTACGGCACCAAGAAGTACACGCTTAAGGAATACACGGATAAGCTCAAGAGCATGACTAAAGATGAGCTCAAAAGCTACAAAGTCAGCGACAAGAAGATGGCATCTTTTATCGGATACGGAGAAAGCATGCTGATGGTTCTTGCCGTTGTCGCCGGCGTATTGTTTATCGGCTTTATCTTATACAGATCCGAAATGGATTTCTGGGTTGACCTTACAATGGTCGTCGGAACCGGTCTGGTCATTCTGTACAGCATCCTGACCGTGATGATCAATTACGGTGCCTGAATTGCCCGTCTATTTCTCTATAAATGTTTATTGCTATATATGGATGTCTCTGATAAATTAGCATAAGCGACTTACGGCAACATCCGGAGGAGATAAATATGAAGGTAATCAAGAAACTTGTAGTAGCTATTGTCGGAGCGGCTATAATGCTGTCTTCAGCTGCCATTGTATTGGCGGATGAGACGACTGCTTCATCGACAACGGCCGGCACGACCACAGCGGATATCTCAAATGTCAAATTTGAAACAGCTTACGGAACACAGCTTCCGCAGTATCTCAACCGCCAGTATTCATTTAACGGCAATAAGATACCGGTCCCCGAGTCAAACTACTATTACATTACGGTGTTTTTAACGCTTTCCCAATATGCGGCATATGGCGTTTACCCGTCAACGGCTGATAACTATATCGATCTTTCGAAAACTTACGGCAATGACGGCAAGACATATGGAGATTTATTAACTGAACAGGCTGAGCTCTATTTGGAGCGTATATACATCTATAAGTCGCGCGCCGAAGAGGCCGGCATCTCGATCGGAGATGAAGAGAAGAATACGATCGAAGACGTAATAAAGCAGCTGAATGAACAGCAGGCTAAGCCTACCGGATCCACCCTGGAAACGATCCTGAAGCTCCATTACGGTCCCGGATGCGACGAGAAAGCTTTCCGCTCGATCCTTGAGAATGCTGCACTTGCAAGCAAGTATACGCAGAAGTACATCGAAGATTACCAGGTGCCTGAGAATCAGAAGAAGATCCCCAGTATTACATATGCGCTTTTCTACGCTCCCTCTACGGCGACAAATGATGAGAAGAGCAAGGCTCAGGCTTCAGCCAGTGAGATGCTCTCAAAGTGCAAGAGCATTGACGATCTTAAGACATTAGGTACAGAGGCCAAGACGGCCGGCACATGCAGGGATGCGGGAACGCTTCCCGTTCAGAAGGGAAAGATGGTTCCGGCCTTTGAGGCATGGGCTTACGGTGCTGAACGCAAAGAAGGCGAGATGGCCGTTATCTATTCAGACGAATACGGATACTTCTGCGTTGGCTATAACGGACTTGTGGATCTTGATGAGAACGAGAAGAAGGACATGGCGACCAACGCTCTCAATGCTGAGGTCGATCAGCAGAAAAAAGACGGCAAGTACGATTTCAAGAGGATTGAGGGAAAAGCAGGCCTGAACAATACTATAGTAGTTGTTTTCGCAGCGATCGGCGCAGTTGCTCTTGTTGCGATTTTTGCAGTTCTCGTCTCGAATAAAGTCAAGGAAAGCAAGAATGCCAAAAAGCCCGTAAAGAGCACGATCAAGACGGGCAGCAAGAGCAGTTCCGGCAAGAAAAATACCGGTAAGGGCAGCGGCAATAAGAGTGGCAATAAGAGCGGCAATAAGAACGGCTCGAAAAAGACAGGTTCCGCCAAGCCGGAGAACAAGCCCGCAAGCAAAAAGTCATCGGAAGACCCGGTAGAAGAATGATCCGGTGATTTAAGAGATATTTAAGGAATACACAACAGTTAAGTAAAGATTTCGATGTTCCGATGGATTAAAGTTAAGCTATCAACATTGAGAGGTGCTTTGCTTTGACTGACGGTGCGAGAAACAATTACGGTAAATTCCTTCTTCTGTGGGCCGGTGAATTCATATCATCGATCGGCGGCGGTCTGACGAGCTTCGGTTTGGGGCTTTACATCTTCCAGAAGACCGGAAGCGCTGCAGACATGGGTCTACTGACACTGCTCGGATTCCTTCCCGGTCTGATCCTCAAAGTTCCCGCGGGAGTGCTGGCCGACAGATACGACAGGCGTCTTCTCATGATGATCGGTGACGGATTGTCCGGCCTCGGAGTTCTCTTCATTCTTATCTGCATGCTGAGAGGCGATGCCGCACTATGGCAGATCTATCTCGGCACGACGGTCAGCTCGGTGTTCTCGGCATTGCTCGAACCGTCCTTTACGGCTACGATCTCAGACCTTCTCACCAAGGAACAATACTCGAAAGCCAACGGCCTGGTATCGATCGCCGGGAGTTCCAGGTATCTTTTCTCGCCTGTTATCGCGGGATTTCTTCTTGCCGTCAGCGACATTAAGCTGATCCTCATCATCGACATCTGCACATTCTTCCTGACGGTAGCGGTCGCCGCGGTCGTAAGGCGCGGTATCAAGGCAAACACCAGGGAATCAGAGCCGTTTTTCAAGAGCATGAAAGAGGGCTGGCGGGTCGTGTCAGGCAATAAGGGGATAATGATCCTTATCGCGGTTACTTCGTTGATCACACTGTTCATGGGTGTGTTCCAGGTATTGGGAGAACCGTTCGTACTGTCGTTTTCCGATTCCAAGACGCTTGGTATCGTTGAGACGGCCGCGGCTTCGGGAATGCTGGTAACTAGCATCGTTCTGGGCATCAAGGGCATCAAAAAGCATTTCGTCAGGGCTTTGTGGCTGGGACTTGCGGTTTCCGGCATCGGCATGTCGCTTTTCGCAGTTTGTGAGAACAAGATCGTTATATGCGTCTTCGGATTCCTGTTTTTCGCTGCGATCCCGTTTGCGAACAACAGCCTTGATTACCTTGTCAGGACCAATATTCCCGATGAGCTTCAGGGAAGGGCATGGGGCCTGATCGGATTCATCTCACAGATGGGATATGTCATCGCTTATGCGCTTTGCGGCGTGACTGCAGACATGGTCGGCAGGGCGACCGGTACCGGCGTAGGAACCGGAGCTGCGCTGACGATAATAGCATCAGGAGCTTGCCTTGTGATAGTCGCGCTCATCATGTCAAGGATAAAGAAGATCAGAGATCTTGAGAAAAGCTCTGTAGAGGCTTAAACGATAACGTACCCCATACTGCTCTGAAAAAAGATCCGTGTCATGTTCCTTCCGACGTTATTCCTCTGACGGAACGGCTGTGGTATCTGCCGCAGATTTCTTGTATTTTCTCCAAGCTGATTGAAATTTGAATGTGTAAACTATTGCGTAGATGGCAAGAACGAGGACCACGATCCCGCCCGGCTTGCCTGTCGCGAGGTACATAATGACGATGTTCAAAACGGCATAGACCGCGATCAGGACGGCTGCTACACGGCTCTGGAGGAAATGGACAAGGACACACATCACAATGAGGAAAACCGCATCGTAGATAACGCTGAATTCTTTGGTATAGACGATATTCAAGATCACTGAACCCACTGCGATGACGTAACCGAAGATGGCACACATGATTATGTTTAAGCGGTAATTTCTCATCTCGTCTGTTCTAAGGAATTCTCTTCTGGTCATAACGGTTCCTCCAAAAGTAAAAAGGCCCGGCGGGTCACACACTTTTAATTATATCATCCCCGCGCGCGTGTTAGTATATAAGGAGATGCGGGATCAAAACGCAGTGTAAAGGGAAAAGGGGAAATGAACGTGAAACTGGAACGGCTCAGCGAGAGGATTTGGGTGTTTCCTTACGAAGAGAAAAGGGACCGCCCGAATCTGAGCTACATAAAGGGAGACAACTGGAGTCTGGCCGTTGATGCCGGACACTCTGTTGACCATGTCAAAGATTTCTACAAGGCATTGAAAGAAGAGGATCTGCCGCTTCCCAAACTCACCGTGCTGACACACTGGCACTGGGACCATACGTTCGGAATGCATGCGGTTAACGGTCTGACACTTGCAAATGCAAAGACCAACAGTTATCTGGCGGATTTCAAGAAGAGACTTGATGAAGAGGGCCCAAAATTCTTTTTGGCGATGGATCCTTCGATCGGATATGAATATGAAGACGGAAAGCCTGTCATAGTCAGGACGGCTGATACGACCTTCACCGGAGAGGTTATGCTCGATGCGGGCAACTGCCCGGTAAGGGTCTTTCAGGCTGAAGCTCCGCACACCGACGACTCTACTTTGGTCTATGTGCCTGAGGATAAGGTCCTGATATTGGGCGACTGCACGGGAGGAACTTTTCCCGACTGGAAGTTTGACAAGGAACTCGGAAACAAGCTTGCTGATACCATTAAGGATATCGGTCCGGAGATATGTCTGCCGGGGCACTGGAATGCCCTTTCAACGGACATTATCATCAAGGATCTTGTAGAAGGTGAAGGATAAACGGAAAGGAAGCAAATGGACTACGAAATCAGAAAAGTTACGATCGATGATTACGATTCTTTGCTTGAACTTTGGAATTCAACCGAGCAGAGCAGAAGAGCTTTGAATCCGGTTGATGATTCGCGCGAGGGGATCGGTAAGTATCTGAAGAGGAATCCCGACACCTGTTTCGCGGCAGTGAAGGACGGGAAGATAATAGGCGTCATCCTGACGGGGCACGACGGAAGAAGAGCGATAATCCATCACATGTGTGTTCATCCCGACTGCCGCAGGATGGGCATAGCGGCAAAGCTTGTTTCCGAAGCCGAGGAAGCCCTGAAAAAAGAGGGCATAAACAAGATCTTCGGCCTGGTCTTCAAAGATAACGACGGAGCAAACGCTTTTTGGGAATCGCAGGGTTATTCGCTCAGGACCAATCTCAATTACCGCAACAAGAGCTTAAATGACGGTGTCCCTACCGGAGAATGAGATGTTTGACCCTAAGACCGACAGGTTTCCATACCCGTTAGAGACGGATAAGCACTATTTGAAAGTGTACAAGAACAGAGGATATGTTTTCGACACGAAGTATCCTTATATCGACAAGTCGTCTTCTTTCAGGTTCAAGCAGGGCGTTGTCCGTTTCCTGCTCAATGCATTTGTCTTCTGGATCGCAGCCATAAGATTAGGACTTAAGATCGAGGGCAGGGCAAACATTAAGAAGCACAGGGAGACCCTTAAGAACGGTGTCGTATCCATAGCAAATCACGTGCATATGTGGGATTACATTGCAGTCATGACCGCGATCCGGCCTTTCAGGTCCAACCTTCTTGTATGGGCACCCAATGTCAACGGTGAGAACGGCACATTGATCCGCATGGTCGGAGGCATCCCGATCCCCGAAGGCAACACCGCCGCAACGAAGACATATCTGAAGACTGTCAGAAATCTCCTTCAGGAAGATAAGGGGTGGCTTCACATCTATGCTGAAGGAAGCATGTGGGAATACTACAGGCCGATCCGCCCGTTCAAGCGCGGCGCCGCACACATTGCATGCGACAGCAATAAGCCGGTCCTGCCTCTGGGATTCTCCTATCGTGAACCGGGTTGGATAAGGAAACACATTTTCAAGCAGATAGCAACGTTTACGCTCCATGTGGGCGAACCGTTGTTTCCTGATAATGAGTTAAACGCAAAGGAAAGAGAAAAAGACCTGACGGTAAGATGCCACGAAGCCGTATGTGCCTTGGCCGGCATCGAACCGGAACTGAATCTGTATCCCCCTGTATTTGACGATTCAAAGCGTGTTGATTACTATACAACGACATACGGAGTCGGATATAAGGGATCTCATTAAAAGGAGTTACTATGCATACCAGAAAGTTCATAAGCAAGATCGCAGCCGTTGCCGTATTGACCGGCATTCTGCTCACGTTGACCGGTTGTCCGCCCACCCCGGCGCCGCACCTGACGACCAATACGGATTCGACGATCTGTACTACGGAGGAAAAGAAAAGCGAGCCTACGACCGGAACCACGGTTCCGCCTATTGATCTCGGCGAGGACCTCTCCCAATACGATCTTAAAGACGACGATGATCTTGAGACGGTCGTCTCGAAGATGGAGCATAAATACGGAATCGATATCGTTTACGGCAATGATATCAGGACTGTATTTGAAGACGAGAACGAGACCTTAAGAACAAAGCCTAATACGAATCTTAAGGACATTGAAGCTGCGCTCAGATCGATGGACGAGGGTTTAGGCGCACTCCCCAAGGGATTCTTAAAGCAGCTTCCGTATGGAAAACACAAGATCTTAAAGATCTATCTGACGGGAACGATAACCATAGACGGAACGAACGGGAAAGGCGTACCTGCGTTTACCAGTGATACCGATGATGAATTGTATCTGACGATAGAAGTTTTGGATCAGGGCGTGATCAATGTGCCTACGGTCCTGCACGAGCTTACGCATATCGTTGATTTCAAGCTCCGGCACGACGGCCTTCTGAAAGAGGATGAATGGGCAAAGCTCAATCCGGAGGGCTTTACTTACGATAATTCCTATGGAGACAGCCTTGCGGGCAAGAAGGATCCAAAGTATTGTTATACGACCGAACACTATGTTCCCCGCAACACGGACAATTCAAATAACGACATATGGTTCTACTACTGCTATTCCAAGGTAAACTCATATGAGGACCGTGCGACAATGATGGAGAACCTGATCATATTCAGGATGTGGAAATACGAGGTTGCCCCGGGTCTATATCAGTGCCCGCACATGAAGGCAAAACTGGAGTATTTCTTAAAGCTTATCGAAAAGGATTTTGCCATGACTCAGCAGGACAAAGAAGCCTGGCAGAATGTTTACTATGCACTGACATAAGGCGGTTATCTACATGACGGAGATCTTACTGGAATTAAAAGACAACGAATGGCCCTTTGAATACACGGAACGGGACAGAAGCATCGCGAGGGCGATATGTTTTGACGATGACGGACTGCTCTATTTTGTCAGGGTGAACCGCGACGATTACTTTGGCAAGGCAACTCTGATCGAGACTTCCGGAGGCGGCATTGAGCCGGGCGAAGCTCCCGATACCGCGATCTTGCGCGAACTCAAGGAAGAACTTGGCGCGGAGACTGAAGTGATATGCAAGATAGGTGTTGTCAGCGACTACTATAACCTGCTGCACCGACACAACATCAATCACTATTTTCTCTGCAGGATAAAGTCTTTCGGCGAGACCAACATGACACAGCAGGAGATCGAGGATTTCCATATGTCCACGCTGAAGCTTACTTATGAGCAAGCCGTAAGCGAGTACGAAAAATGCAAAGAGACACCGATCGGACGCTTGATTGCAAACCGCGAAATGCCGATACTTAAGAGAGCAAAAGAAATCCTGGACAAAGAAGGCTGACTGCCATGATACTGATCAGACAATACAGATCGGAAGACGCCACAACAATATGCAGCTGGATCCATTCGGAGGATGAGCTGTACAAGTGGTCTGCGGACAGGTTCAATAAGTTTCCGCTGCCCGATTACATAATGAACATCAGTTATTC
Source organism: uncultured Clostridia bacterium (assembly GCA_947304405.1). Classification (GTDB taxonomy): domain Bacteria; phylum Bacillota; class Clostridia; order Saccharofermentanales; family Saccharofermentanaceae; genus Saccharofermentans. Next base: position 4,524 of record CAMZBB010000017.1, on the reverse strand, counting down.
CGAACAGGTGAAGGAAGGCAGGTTCTTCCCGTTTACTGCTGTTGATGACAATGATAATGCCGTGGGTCATTTCATAATCAGATACCCTTATGAAGAAGATGATTCCTGTGTGCGTTTCGGTTTTGTTATCGTAGATCCCAAGTATAGAGGCAGGGGCTATGGCAAGGAGATGCTCAAACGCGGGATAAAGTACGCGAAAGAGGAACTCAAGGCGACAAAGATCGATCTTGGCGTTTTCGAGAATAATCCCAGTGCCAATCATTTGTACAAATCTCTGGGGTTCAAGGCTTACGGACAGAAAAAAGTCGAGATGCCGGTCGGCACCTGGAACTGCATCGAGATGGTGCTGAACCTGCGCGATTGAAAGAACCGGCAGCTGAATATATAATTATTTTCTTAAAATGTAATGTTTACAAGGAGTTACAGGGGATAGTGGGAATTGAGAAGAGACGTTTCGGGACAGTGATGTCATTGATCCTTTGCGTTGTCACGCTGTGCTCCTGTTCTAACTTTTCGTTTGACATGTTTTCTCCCAGCAGGCCGCCTACGCAGCCCGCACAGGTAACCACGACCGAGACGACTGTTACGGCAACAGACCCTTTCTCCGATCTGGAGACCGATCCCAACCAGGAGCCGCTTACGGATGAGCAGGCTCTTACGGGCTTTACTAATTATCTGTATTTCAAGATCAAGAACCTGCAGAAGATCCTTGATGAAGACAAAAAACCCTGCACTTGGGGCATCTCATCGAGTGATAAGAAAACGATAGTCATTATGTTCAAGTCGCATACCGGTGCTCTGCTCCGGTATTATATCAACAGGAGTACCGGAAAGACCTATGCAGCGACCTATGTTGTCTCGTCGAACTCTTACGTGCGTACGAATGAGACGCTCAACATCAGGGATTATATTGATAAGAAGCCGACTCCGACGCCTGTGGTGATCAAGCCGTCGGTCTCGACGACTCCTACCGTGAAGCCTGCGGCAAAGCCGAAGATCAAGGTCTCCACTGCGGTTAACAAGACCAGTACGTTCGGCGGTTCAAAACACCCTTATAAGATCCCGAAAGTATCCATTTCCGGCAAGAATACAAATTCCGTCAACAGTAAGATGAAGAAGGAATTGGACGGGTTCGCCACAAAGGGCGCCTCTGCCCGTTCGGTGACATACACCTACCATATCACGAGCAAGGTGGTATCGATCCTGGTAAAGATCTCAAACAATGATACTTACACTAACTACAAGGTCTATAACATCTCGGTCAAGTCAGGAAAGCTCATGAGCGACAAGGCTCTGGTCAAGGCTGCCGGCTCTTCTACCAGAAAGTTCTTTGCCAAGGTGAAGACCACATATAAGAATTTCGGCGGAGGGTCTTCGGCTCCGGCTGCTGAAGCAAAGAAATGCAGAACGAAAAACCTCAAAAGGGTATCGTACAAATATATCGATCCTTATATTGGAAAGAGCGGACACCTCTGTTTCGTTGGCTATGTCGATTTCTATGGCGGAGCAGGCTCCGGGCGCAGGACTTTCGACTCGGTGAAAAAGAAGATCGCCTGACGACCATACAGGTAACAAAACTTAACATTGATCAAGCTTAAATGTAAACGGCAGTTGGTGGACTGCCGTTTCTTTTGCGCTTACACTTATGTTAACAATTATTGCGAAGGTGGGATATATATGAGAAAACACTATTTGGACAACATCAGATGGGCAACGGTCGTGATCGTCGTTCTCTATCACGTCCTTTACATGTATAACGCAGAAGGAGTTCTCGGAGGCGTAGGCAAGATCACCAACCTCAGCTGGCAGCACTACGACGTGTTCCAGTATCTTGTTTATCCGTGGATAATGCCGGTCCTGTACATCGTGGCGGGAATCAGCTCAAGGATAGTATTGGAAAAGCGTACCGCCAAGGAATTCATTAAGAGCAGGACGAGGAAGCTCCTGGTCCCTTCGACGATCGGCGTTTTTGTGTTCCATTTCATTCAGGGATATGTCAGCATGTCGTTCGGAGATGCATTTACGGCACTTGCTGATGGGGGCGTTCCGGCTCCCGTGATCTTTTTGATCATGGTGGCTTCAGGCAGCGGCGTTCTCTGGTTCTGCCACTTACTGTGGATCTACAGCCTGATCCTGGTCCTTGTCAGAAAGATCGAGAAAGGACGCCTGTTAAAGCTTGGCGCAAAGACTCCTCTTTGGCTTATCGTATTGCTGTTCTTCCCGGCATGGGGTGCGGCTCAGGTCCTTAACGCACCGATCATTCAGGTATACAGATTCGGATACTATCTGATCTTCTTCCTGTTCGGATATTATGTTTTCTCGAACGATGAAGTCATGGAAAAGCTCAAGAAATATGCGGCCTTGTTCATGTGCTCAGGCATAGCTTTATGCATCGGCTTTTCGGTACTTTACTTCTGGGTCAGGGGCGGAATGAACTATGCCGACAAACCGGTCAACGTCGGTCCTCTTTATGTGGCATGCTCATATTTCGGTTCGCTTGCGATGCTCGCGGGATTTGCAAGATATGGTGACATCAGCAGCCGTTTCACGGAGTGGATGAGCAAGAGAAGCTTCGGGCTTTACGTCTTCCATTATCTGGGGATATCTTCCATGGCGCTCATTTTCGCAAAGCCCTCATTGTTGCCGGCGCCTATTTGCTATATCATCAGTTTGATCGCAGGATTTGTGTTCGGTTACGGCCTCTATGAGATCATCTCAAGGATCCCGTTCTACCGCTGGGCGGTGCTGGGCATCAAGAAGGAGAAAAAGCATGTTCAAAGATAATCTGATACATCTGCGCAAAATTAAGCAGCTGACACAGGAAGACGTCGCCGACAAGATCGGGGTTACCAGGCAGTCCATAGCCAAGTGGGAGTCAGGCGAGACCGTTCCCGACCTTGATAAATGCAGGCTTTTAGCTGAGCTTTTCGGCGTCTCTTTGGATGATCTTGCGAACTTCGAAACTGAAGAACATATGGGGATAGGGGTCCCTCCAAAGGGAAAGCACATGTTCGGTCTGGTCACGGTCGGCGACAAGGGCCAGATCGTCATCCCCGCGAAAGCCCGCAAAATGTTTGATATTTCGTCCGGAGACCAGCTCGTTGTGTTAGGCGACGAGGGCCAGGGCCTGGCTATCATCAAACCCGAGTATTTCCTGTCTCTTGCGGACATGATAGAAAAAGAGACAAAAGAAAACAGGTAGACTGTCCCCATTAGTGGTAAACTCTTTATTAATCAAATGAGGAGTAACGGGACGGAGAAAAGCATGTACTACAAAATAGGTGAGAGAATCGAGGAATTCGAGCCTTCGACATTCGATGATCTGCCTTTTCAATATATTGCAGTCATAGGATCCGATGAGTGGATCAAGTCTAACCGCAAATTCGATCTTGAGATCGAATGGGATATCAATGTTGATTCCATCACCAGTACCGGAGCCGAAGTCCAGATAGATTCGCTTACGGGAACGTTCTGCATTCCGAGCCGCGATAACATTTCCGGCCCGTATCACAGATTTGCCTTTGCCCTGAATGAGAAGGGGATCGTCTTTATTGACGATGAGGGCTTTGCGTCCAAGATAATTGACAAGATCGCCAAGACCAAGAAGATCGTAAACCCGTGCCTTGAGAGGTTCCTTTATGATTTCCTTGAGAGCATCATCCACAGAGATTACCAGATCATAGAGAAGTTCGAGTTGAAGCTCGATTCAATGGAAGATGCCATACTTGATGGCGAAGCCGAGGAATCCCTGAAGGAATTAAGCGATATCAGGAGCGATATCAGAAGCCTTCGCATCCATTACGCCCAGCTCCTCGACCTGAGCCAGGAATTGGAAGAGAATGAGAACGAATACTTCCGCGAAGATAACGAGAGGTATTTCCATCTTGTCTGTCAGCGTGTGCAGACCCTTTACGATATGACGACATCACTGTCTGACCATACGGCCCAGATCAGGGACTTAAGCCAGGCGCAGATCGACCTGAAGCAGAACAAGATAATGACTGTTCTTACAGTCGTTGCCAGTATCTTCATGCCGCTTACCCTCATCGCGGGCTGGTACGGAATGAACTTTGTTTATATGCCTGAATTCCAGTCGCCTGTCGCATATCCGATAGTGATCGGTGTCTGTATTCTGATAATCGTGGTAAGCCTGATCTTCTTCAAACGCAAGAAGTGGCTTTGAACCGGAGGTAAAAGCATGGCATTTCTGCCGAAAAAAATTACTTCATCGCAGATAATCGTACTCGGCTTTCTGGGTGCGATCCTGCTGGGTGCTTTACTGCTCATGCTTCCGATATCAACTGCCGACGGACAGGGCGCAACCTTTGCCGATGCGCTGTTTACCGCGACTTCCGCGACCTGCGTTACGGGACTGGTAGTACAGGATACCGCGACATACTGGTCCGGCTTCGGACAGGGCGTAATACTTACCATGATCCAGGTCGGAGGAATGGGTGTCGTAACATTTGCCGTTGCCATATCCGTTGCTTCCGGAAGAAAGATCGGACTGATGCAGCGCAGCAC
>CAMZBB010000016.1 GCA_947304405.1 uncultured Clostridia bacterium | reverse complement strand
CCAAGGCGATAGCTCTCGGTATACCGTACGATGGCGATGTCTGGGATTTCTTCGATAAGGGTATAGCTCCCGAAAATGTCCTTAACATCGGAGTGATCGCGACAACGGCATCGAGCGGTTCCGAGACATCCAACTGTGCGATCCTCTCATATGGAGAGTGGAAGAAAGGTTTTGAAGATGACCGGATAATACCTAAGTTTGCGATCATGAATCCGAGGTATACGGTAAATCTTCCTGCTTATCAGACATATGTAGGTATCGCAGACGTTCTGTCTCATCTTCTTGAAAGATATTTTTCCGATGAGAAGAATTCAGACACGACGGACTATCTTATCGAGGGCGCGGTGAGGGCACTTCTCGTAAATGCTCAAAGACTCATCGATGATCCCAAAGACATAAACGCAAGAGCAGAACTTCAGTGGCTGGCTTCGGTATCACACAATAATTTCCTTGATGCCGGAAGAAGAGCCGATTGGGGGTCACACCGTATCGAACACGAACTGTCAGCCCAGTACAACATTACTCACGGTGAAGGCATGGCGGTCGTATTCACGGCATGGACCAAATATATGTCAGATGTAAAGCCCTGGAGGCTTGCGCTTCTTGCAAGCAGAGTCTACGGAAAGGACCCGTATGACTATTCAGAAAAAGAACGTGCGCTTCTGTTATCTGAAGAATTGGAGCGATTCTTCAAAAAGTTAGGACTTAAGACTCATTTATCCGAACTTGGGATCGATGACAAAGACTTTGAGGTCATGGCAGAGCGCGCAACAGCAGGCGGCAGCGTAGGACACTACGTCCCGCTCGACAAGACAAGATTTATAGAGATCTTACGTCTTGCTCTTTAAATTAAATACCGAGACAAAATATCGCAAAGGAGAAACAAGAAAATGGCTAGAATTAAACTGGTAGAACAGAACGAAGCGACAGGTGCCGAGAAGGAGCGCTATGATGAGCTCGCCGGCCGCAACGCAGTAACCAACATGAAGAAAGGACTTCTCAACGACGCTGCAACTTACGATGCTTACATGGCATGGTATACATCATGGAACCGTCTGGTTGAAGTAATCGGAGAGAAGGATGCCATTCTTTTTGCACATAAGATTTCCACAACAAACTCATGCCAGCTCTGCTCACTTTTCTTTATCAGTGACGTTAAGGGATTGGGCCTTGATCCCGCAAACCTCGTATATGACGAGAAGGAAACTGTACTTACAGAACTTGCTGAGCAGTATGTAAAGAATCCTACAGCAGTTTCAGACGAGCTTTTCGATAAGCTCAGAAAATTCTTCAACGATCAGGAACTCGTTGTTATCGTAGGCTTCGCTGGACAGATGATCGCAACTAACAACTTCAACGCAGTATTCAAGATCGACGTAGATAAGAGACTTCTGCCTTTGCTCGGAGAGTTCAAGCCGGCAACATGGCGTGAGGCGATCAAATAATCAATTTTCGTCCTTCAATCTTAGAAAAGGCGGTGGTTTTCGTCATGGTGAACCACTGCCTTTTTACTTTTGCAAAAGGAAAAGTATAATGGTACGAAAAATAAGCTTGTGAGGGATCAATATGAAGGTTGGGATAATCGGTTACGGAAGCATGGGAAAGATGCTGCTCTGGAAGTTTTCCGGTTCTGGCATCAGGAAAGAAGAACTGTACGTAGCAAACAGGACTTCGGAAAAACTCGGAGAAGCTGAAGAAATAGCCGTAATAAGCAGCAACAGGGAAGTCGCAGTAAACTGTGATATCGTTTTCGTCTGCATCCGTCCGGTTGACCTAAAAGACGTTCTGGCTGAAATCGGTCCGGAACTTAAGAAAGATGCTCTTTTAGTTACTTTGAACGGCAGCATTACTTTTGACATGATCGAAAAGGTTGTTGAACACAAGACTGCAAAAGTAATTCCCAGCCTGACCGCGGAGATAGACCGCTCCCAGACGATCGTCTGTTACAACGAAAAGGTAACGGATGAGGATAAGAAGATCCTTGAATCACTTCTTAAGACGGTCGGAGATGTGATCGAACTGCCTGAAAATGAAGTCGGCATGGGATCTGAACTTGTCAGCTGCATGCCCGGTTTTATAGCTTCAATATTCGATGTTATCTGCAACAGTGCTCAAAAGCATACTGAGATACCGCGTGAGCAGATAGTTTCCATGGTATTAAAGACCATGAGCGCAACAGGAGAACTGATGCTTGAAAAGAAAATGTCTTTTGAAGATGCCGTAAACAGGGTTGCTACAAAGGGCGGAATAACAGAAGAGGGAACAAAGGTCATTTACGACTTGTTCCCTCAGGCTGCTGACATGATGTTTGAAAAGACTTTGGAAAAAAGGAAACTTACTGCTCAAAAAGCAAAAGAAAGCTTTGGTTCTTGAGTTAAAGAAGATCAGTAAGTTTCTTTCCGTAGAAATAGTCGTGAACGATCCCGTCAAACTCTTTCCACATGGGAAGAGTCTTGCAGATCTTCTTTCTGTCGCACTTGTATTTCTTGTCGGCCAGGCATACTACTGAATTGAGTGTTCCTTCCATTAACTCCAAGATCTCGCCGACTGTGTATTTTTCGGGTTTCTTGACGAGCTTATAGCCGCCGCCTTTTCCGCTGGCTCCGACGATCAGACCGCCTGTAACCATATCCTTAACTATTATCTCAAGGTACTTCTTTGAGATTTCCTGTCTTTCGGCTATGTCCTTGAGCGGGATGTGTTCGCCGGTGTTATTCTCGGCCAGGTCTATCATTACCCTTAATGCGTATCTACCCCTGGTGGAAATCATTTGACCAACCTCCAAATTCCTTTTTACCTATTATACCTAAAGGTCAGTAGGTAAATCAAGATAAACCTATTGACATAGTAGGTAATTAGGCTATAATGTGTTCATCAGATTGAAGGAGGCACAATATGAATAAGATGATGTGTTGTCGAATGCATGTATTACGGGCTGTATCGGGCTCGGCGTTTGACTGCACAGGAATGCGCCTTGACGATATTCGATGTTAACTAAAAAAGCATCTGACTTAACAGCCCGGGAAATCTGATCCCGGGCTTTTTATTTCTACTGAAAGAAGGACAAACAAATGAGCATTAAAAGAAATTCTTTACTTATACACGGTGGTATTGACGGAGATGAAGTAACGGGCGCAGTTAACGTTCCCATTTATCAGACTTCTACCTATAAACAGGACGGTCTCGGCAAGAACAGAGGTTGGGAGTATTCCAGAACCGGCAATCCTACCAGAGCTGCACTTGAGAAACTTATCGCAGATCTTGAGGAAGGAAAATATGGTCTGGCTTTTGCTTCAGGCCTTGCAGCAATTAACACTGTTCTGTCTCTTTTCAAGAGCGGTGACAAGCTCGTCGTATCAGACAACATCTACGGCGGAACTTTCAGGATCCTGGATAACGTATTCAAGAACTTCAATATAACCTATAAGATCGTAAACACTTCAGATCTTGAAGCTGTTGAGGCCGCCATTGATGATGACGTAAAGGCCGTATATATTGAGACGCCGGCAAACCCGCTTCTTACCATTACTGATATTGAAGCCGTTTCCAAGATCGCTAAAAAGCACGGCAAGCTCACTATAGTAGACAACACTTTCCTCACGCCTTATCTGCAGCGTCCTCTGACGCTCGGCGCGGATATCGTCATCCACAGCGGAACAAAGTATCTTGGTGGTCATTCTGATACTATCTCAGGTTTTGTCGTTGTTAAAGACAAGGCACTTGCTGACAGACTTTATTATCTTCAGAACGCCATTGGCGGAGTGCTCGCTCCCTGGGACAGCTTTCTTATCATCCGCGGCATCAAGACTCTGGGCGTTCGTATGGACAGACATGTTGCCAATGCGGAAAAGATTGCCAGATGGCTGGCAGGCAGCGGCTTTGTGAGCAAGGTTTACTATCCGGGCCTTGAATCAGATCCGGGTTATGAAGTCCAGAAAAAACAGGCTGACGGAGCAGGCGCGATGATCTCATTCGTCCTGAACGATAAATACGACTACAAGAAGTTTTTCGAGAACCTGGGACTTATCACGCTGGCTGAGAGTCTTGGCGGTGTTGAATCACTCGTTTGCCATCCGGCTACGATGACTCATGCGGCGATCCCCTCAGAAATCAGAAAAGAAGTGGGTATCGTTGACGAACTCATCAGATTCTCGGTAGGAATCGAAGACGTGGAAGATCTCATCGCAGATCTTAAGCAGGCAATCGAGAATTCAGTAAAGGCTTAAGAGGTTATGAAAATGAATAATGTATTTGAAGATATCAGAGGCTTGATCGGCAATACTCCGATCCTCAAGATCAATCATATGGGCGTTAAGCCCGGAGTAAACGTTTATGCAAAACTTGAACTTATGAACCCTGCCGGAAGCGTTAAAGACCGTATCGGCGTTTATATGATCGACGATGCGAAAGAGCGCGGAATCCTTAAGGAAGGCGGCACGATCGTTGACGCAACGGCAGGCAATACCGGAATTGGAATCGCAGTTGCAGCACTTAATCAGGGTATCAGGGTAATCTTCACGGTTCCTGAAAAGTTCTCTATCGAAAAGCAGCAGGTCATGCGCGCTCTGGGCGCGGAAATAGTACACACATCAAGAGAAGAAGGAATGCTCGGAGCAGAACGGAAAGCGGAAGAACTCCTTAAGACGATCCCCGGTGCGATCTCGTTAAGACAGTTCAGAAATCCCGCAAACCCGCTGGCACATTATGAGACAACAGGTCCTGAGATATATTCACAGCTTGACGGCAAGGTTGATTACTTTGTAGCCGGAGCAGGAAGCGGCGGAACATTTACAGGTGTTGTCAAATACCTGAAAGAGCAGAACCCGGACATTAAGGGCGTGCTCGCAGATCCTTACGGTTCAACGATCGGCGGCGGCGAACATTTTGATTACAACATTGAAGGAATAGGCAATGACTTTATCGCTGACACCATGGACATAACACTTGTCGATAAGGTCATTAAAGTAACGGACGATGAGGCATTCACAGCTTCAAAGAGTCTTGCAAAGAACGAAGGGATCTTAGCGGGATCTTCTTCCGGTGCGGCTCTCGCTGCAGCTTTGAGACTTGCTGAAGAGATCGATGAAGGAAACATCGTAACTGTCTTCCCGGACAGAGGAGACAGATATCTGAGCAAAGGATTATTTGATTGATGGACAACGTATTCGAACTTCAAAATGTATATAAGACTTATAAGAACGACGGTAAGGAATTTACCGCGCTCAAGGATGTAAGTCTCACGGTTAAGGAAGGAGAGATCTTCGGCATAATCGGAATGAGCGGTGCAGGCAAGTCAACGCTTGTCCGTACGTTAAACCGTTTGGAAGAAGTATCTTCCGGTACGGTAAGTTTTTACGGCAAAGATCTTGCATCTCTTAAGGCGCGTGAACTGAGAGAAGTAAGACATTCGATCTCAATGATCTTCCAGGGATTTAATCTCGTTAACCAGCGTACCGTCATACAAAACGTAGAGCAGTCGCTGAGGATCATAGGAACGCCCCGTGCAGTAAGAAGAGAGAAAGCAAAGCAGATGCTTGAGATCGTTGGCCTTTCCGAAAAGGCAAACGAATATCCCGCAAGATTGTCGGGCGGCCAAAAGCAGAGAGTTGCGATAGCAAGGGCTCTTGCCGTTGATCCCAAAGTGTTGCTCTGCGATGAAGCTACAAGCGCGCTTGATCCGAAGATAACGGGTGAGATACTCGATCTCTTGAAGAAGATAAACGAGGAGAGAAAGCTTACGATAGTCATCATCACGCACGAGATGAGCGTTGTTGAAAAGATCTGCGACCGCGTCGCGATCATTGATGACGGAAATCTCGCCGAGATCGGCGAAGTTAAGGACGTATTCTCAAATCCTCAGTCGAAGGCCGCGAAGAAGCTCGTATTCCCGAGCAATCCTTTTGATCCGTCTGACGTAAACGGACAGATCGTAAGGTTAGTCTTTGACGGAACTCAGTCAAATGTGCCTTTCATCTCTAACCTGGTTGAACAGACCGGACTCAAAGTGAACATACTGAGTGCAAATACAAAAAGCGTAGGCGGCATAGGTTACGGGCAGATGATCATTGAACTGCCTAAGCCCGCAAAAGACCGTCAGACCGCAATAGATTTTTTCAAGGCAGGCGGGCTGTCAGTATCGGAGGTGACCGTAAATGAGTGATTACATTAAAGATGCCATAATATCAGGCGTTTGGGAGACGTTCGTAATGACGTTCTTTGCGTCGCTGTTTTCATATCTTGTCGGCATGCCTCTTGGAGTTATCCTGTATTCTACTTCCAGGGGAAGACTGCTCGAGAACCGTGGAGTCAACTTTGTGATCGGAGCGATAGTCAATATCACGCGTTCATTGCCGTTCCTGATCCTTCTTGTACTTCTTATTCCTTTCACGAGATTTGTAGTAGGTCAGTCGATAGGAACGACTGCGGCGATCGTTCCTCTTACGATAGGTGCGATTCCAATCGTTGCAAGAATGGTCGAGTCATCACTTAACGAAGTGAATCCGGGAATAATCGAAGCTGCGACATCAATGGGCGCATCACCGATCTACACGATACTTCATTTCATCATTCCCGAAGCAACTCCTTCGCTTCTTCAGGGTGGCGCGATCAACGTAGCAACAGTTCTGGGTTACTCGGCAATGGCAGGAGTCATCGGTGGAGGCGGACTTGGTGCGATAGCTCTTCAGTACGGTTATTACCGATATCAGAAGGACGTTCTTTGGACTACGGTTACGCTCCTGATAATCATGGTAATGCTCATACAGGAATTGGGAATCAGACTGTCAAAGAAGACGAGAAAGACTTAAGAGGTGGAACATGAGTGTCAAAGAATACATAGTAGATTACATAAGATCAGGCGAGACGATAGGACAGAATCTCGGTCTTGAAGTGGAACACTTTGTGGTTAATGACCGGGGCTTCCCGATCGGTTTTGAAGAAGTGACGGAACTGATAAAAGAAGTCGCCACGCGGATTAATGCAGAGATCATATACATGGACGGATACCCGGTAGGTTACTATACCCCGGGTTATTCCGTTACTTTAGAACCTTCATGCCAGTTCGAGATAAGTGTCGATCCGCATTCCGATATTTCAGAGATCGAGGATATCTACCGTGAATTCCTGGATCTTTGGAAGCCTGTCTTTGCGGAGCGGGGATATCACATAATAACAAAAGGCAACCTCCCTCTTGTTGAATCGGGAAAGATCGATCCTGATGAGATCCCACTTTCGCACAAAAAACGCTATAAGTATATGGATGCATATTTCCGCAGCAGCGGTAAATACGGAAAGTACATGATGAGGGCTTCCTCATCGGTTCAGATCTCCGTTGACTACAGCTCTGAAAAAGATCTTGTGCGTAAACTGCTCGTGCTCCAAAAGATATCTCCGATACTTATGATCGCATTTGAGAATAAGAGTTACGAGGACTCGGTGGTCGAGAAAGGATCTAATAAAAAGCATCTTCTGCGTATTCAGGAGTGGGGCGATCTCGATCCTGCCAGGACCGGCTTTTATCCGCATTCGTTTGACAAGGATTTCGGTTATGAAAAGATAGCTGATGTTATTACTCATACCCCGCTTATCCTTTTGACAGATGAAGGTGAGACGATCAGTGTAGGGAGCAAGACAGCAGAGGATCTGATAAACGAAGGCGTCTTCAAAGGTGACCTGGGTAATAAACGCAAACAAAAACTGGTCGAACATTTCATATCCATGGGTTTTTTCCATTTCCGCGTAAAGAAATACATCGAGATCAGGGTCGCTGACAGTGTTCCAGTTAATCGTGCATTGAGTTACGTGGCACTCATTAAGGGGCTTGTCTATTCAGAAAAGAATCTTGCCATCCTCGAAAAGGAACTTGGTTTTATCGATTCTTTTGAACAGATTCAGGAAGCCGTTGACGAGATCATCGTCAATGGTCTTGATGCGAAGATCTATGGTGAAAAGACCGCAAGAGAATGGTATAAATATTTGATGGAGCTGGCAAACCGCGCTCTGACGGAAAAAGATCAGGAGTATCTGCTTAATGTGTGAGGTCTTCGGAGTCTCATCTGACAGGAATATAGACGTCATTGAAGAACTTAAGGAGTTCTTCAAGCACGGCGAATATAACCCGCACGGATGGGGCATTGCTTCATGGGATGAAAATGGTTCTGTTACTCTCGTTAAAGAACCGTTGAATTCAACATGCAGCGAGAAGATCGTAAGTTTATTGTCTGACGGTTTTACATGCCGGGGAATGTTTGCACACATCAGAAGGGCAACGATCGGACATACTTCATATGAAAATACGCACCCGTTCACAGGAAAAGATGCCAACGGCCGTGAATGGACACTGGTTCATAACGGAACGATCTTTGAATCAGAAGAACTTCTTCCGTATGCTGATGTACAGGAAGGTGAAACGGACAGTGAAAGACTGTTCCTTTATATTCTTGATCAATACGATGGCGTTACTGAAGAAAAAGAAAGATTTGAACTGATGGATTCTCTGGTTGCCAGGCTTTCTGAGGGCAACAAACTGAACCTTTTGATCTTTGACGGCGAAAATCTGTACGTACACAAAAATGAAGCCGGAACGATGTTTAGAAAGACATGCGACGGCTATGTATATTTCGCAACGAAACCTTTGGATAATGAAATTTGGGAAGAAGTTCCGATCAACCGACTTCTGATATACCGCGATGGAAGGCAGATCTATGAGGGACCTGCCCACGAACATACATATGTCCATGATGAAGAGCAGATGAACATGCTCCTCATGGAATATGCAATGTTGTAGTTATATAGAATTCTCTCTTGATTAACATGGAGCCGAATGTTAGCATTTTCGGTTGATAACGCTACTTGATCAAGGAAGAGGTAAATGGGCTTTTTATACGAGACGCATCTTCATACGTGTGAGGCCAGCAAGTGCGGCAGAGTACACGGTGAAGAATACATTCCCTACATGATGGAGAGGGGCTATAGCGGAATGATCGTCACCGATCATTTCTTTAATGGCAATACTGCCGTGCCCGCTGATCTTTCGTGGAAGGAACGGGTCGAGATCTATTGCAGCGGATATGAAAGAGCTTTGAAGGCAGCCGAAGGGAAAGACTTTAATGTCATGTTCGGTGTGGAGTTCAATTTCAATAAAGATGAGTATCTCCTTTACGGCGTAGATAAAAAGTGGCTTCTTGATAATGAAGGCATCATGCAGATGACAAGGCACGAGCTGTTTGATGCAGTTCATAAGGCAGGCGGCATCATGATCCAGGCTCATCCGTTCAGGGAAAGAGACTATTTAAGCGACATCAAGCTTGCGCCGACTGCGGTTGACGGTATCGAAGTCTATAATGCTGCAAACAGCGCAAACATGAACGCACTTGGATTTGAGTACTGTGCCAAACTGGATCTGCCCATGCTGTCAGGATCGGATATACATTATTTCCGCGACAATGAACTGGGAGGCATGCTTTTCGATACGAAGATCGCGTCTATCGAAGAATTTGTTTCTGCCGTAATTGCAAGGAAGGGAATACCCGTATCTGTGGCTCCGGACGGAACGCTCACTCCGGTTGCTCAAATGCGTGAGCAGACGGTATCTACCGAACTCCCAACGCTTGAAGTGCTTTATCCTGAAGGCAAATAATTAACAGGTTTTATTGATGTTTTTCATAACCGCGATAAACCTATTGACATGGCAGGTAAATAGTGATAACTTTATCCCAATCAAACAGGAGGTAAGTGTATGAAGGCTTTCACAACTACAACTTTGATGTGCATGTGTTCCTGTCAGACCACTCTCCCGTGTATGGTTTGTGCGATGTGTCGCGCATGACCGAAAAGAAACAATAAAGAAATAACACGGGAGTTCTTCGGAATTCCCGTTTTAATTGGAAAGGAAATATTTATGAGCATCAATGAAAAGAACAAAAAGAACTTAAGGAAGATAGCATATGCAGGAGTGCTCGCAGCACTGACGTTTGTCGGAACCGAACTTCACATACCTACAGCGATAGGACACATCAATCTCGGTGACCTAGTAATACTTGTCAGTGCATATATACTCGGACCATTCGCATTTATCCCGGGTGCCATAGGATCTACTTTGGCTGATCTTCTTGCAGGTTATCCGCAGTATGCAGTCGCCACGTTCCTGATAAAGGGAATAATGGGATTTGTTGCAGGACTCCTTCTTAAGAGGGACAAGGAAGGTAAGGTCTCACTTGGGCGAAAGCTCTCTGCTTCGTTCATCGCAGAGGTCATCATGGTTGCAGGATACTTCGCGTTTGAATCTCTTCCGTTTATGTACGGTGTCGCAGCAGCTTTGGGTTCGGTGATCCCCAACGGCATTCAGGCCAGTGCCGCAATAGTCGGAGCGGTTCCTCTTATGTATTTAAAGCCATTTGCCAAAGTGCGGACTTCAATACAGCATGCTTAAAAGTGATGACTTACTAAAATCAGAAAAAACTCATTTTCGTAAGTGCGTTTTCACAGAAAAATGCTATAGACTTTCGTGATCCGCTTTCAGTACGGCGTAACAGTAAAGCCCGATGCCTTTTGGATTATCCGGGTGAATGCCGCTGAGAAGGTAACCGTTTTCGCCTTTTTCTTTCAGGACTGATGATATATACGGGTGGGGATTTATGCATTCAAAGCCGGAACTGCTGCACCATTTGGAGAGAGCGGCGCGGAACTGCTCGCCTCTTTCTTCATATTGTGTGAATTGACCGGTAAATGTCCACGGTGTTATGAAATAGATCTTTGCATCGGGAGATTTTACGCGAATTATTCCTGCCAGCTTATCCAATCTGTTTATATATTCTTCCGGTGTCTGCGCTGCGTATTTTCCCCAGGGAAAAACAACGTCGTTGACTCCGATGGCTATGACGTAAACGTCAGCGGCAGGAATATTATCAGCCTGCTCTATCAGATGATGGACCATCCATCCGCCACGAGAGATGTTTGAGATATTGCCTTTTATGTAGGGGACAAGCGGCTGATACCAGGGGATGTTGTTTATCTCGTAACCTGAAGTGACGCTGTCGCCGAGAAAGCAGAAAGACTTTCCGCTCTGCATATCCTTGTACAGATCACAGTCTTTGAGATCTTGGGTCATTCCTCCATAAACGGGGTATTCCTTATGGGTCACGTAATAATGCTTGTAAGCAGGCCGGATGACGAAGACTGCCAGAGCAAAAAGAACAAGCAAGGCCAGGACTCCGGCTAAAACGACAGTGGTCTTACGGGTTTTGGTCTTGCCTGTTGATCTGCTCATTGTTGTTTTGGATTACAGCAAGTGAGCTCTCAAGTCTTCGCCTGAAAGAGGTGAGAGGAGTGCGGGAGCGATGTCGAAAACGCTCTTGCAGCCGAAGTCACCCTTCTGTGAGAGTCTGTAGATGGCTCTTGCGTAAGCGGTGAGGACGGAGCCTGTGAACTCGGGGTTGGAATCGAGCTTGAGCGAATACTCGATGACGTGCTTGTTGCCGCCTGTTGTTCCTGTTCTGAAAACGAAGCCGCCGTGGTTCATTCCGGAGTGGTTAGCCTTGAACTCTTCCTCAGAGATGAAGTGAACGGTCGTGTCATAATCTGCGAAATAGTTGGGCATTTCCTTGATGGTCTTCTCAATGAGAGCCTTGTCTGCGCCGTCTTCAGCGACTACAAAGCACTCTCTGGTGTGCTTTTGGCGTGTTGTCAGCTCGGGATTTGAACCTGAACGGACGGCTTCCAATGCTGCTTCTACAGGGATCGTGTACTGTTTGCCGTTCTTGACGCCGGGTACTCTCCTGATCGCATCGGAGTGGCCCTGGGATACGCCCTTGCCCCAGAATGTGTAATCCTTGCCGTCGGGAAGGATGCAGTTGCCGTAAAGTCTTGCGAGAGAGAACATGCCGGGATCCCAACCGCAGGAGATGAGGGCGGTGTTGCTGCCGGACTTGGCAGCCGCGTCAACATTGGCAAAATGCTCGGGGATCTTTGCGTGTGTATCGAAGCTGTCAACGCAGTTGAAAAGCTTTGCGATGGCGGGCGTCTGCTCGGGCAGATCCGTAGCGGAACCGCCGCAGATGATCATGACATCGATCTTGTCCTTGAAGGATGCTATATCTGATGAAGAAGCGACAACCGCGCCTTCTGTAGCAATCTTAACTGTAGAGGGGTCGCGTCTTGTGAAGACAGCCGCGAGCTCCATGTCGGGATTTGCCTTTACTGCGAGCTCGACGCCCTTGGCAAGGTTACCGTAACCGTAAATACCGATTTTAATAGACATAATGAATTACCTCCTTATTAACGCACACATTATAACAAAAACGGAGCCGTTGTATTATAATATTCGACATGCCGAGCATTAAATATCTGACAAGGCGCGTTTTGCGCATGGACTATAAGGCGATGCACGCCAAGATCAAGGATATCCACGAGAAATCGGGCAAGTCCCGGTTGTGGATTTTTTTCGATATGGTCCACTGCGGAAGGAAGTTCGGCGCGGGATACATGGATTACTGGCTCTACGAGATGTATAACCTCACGGATGCCGAAAGGGACACGTATATCACGAGAGGCAGGAGCAATGACCTCGTAAACAGGTATAACGATCCGAAATATACTCATCTGATCGACAACAAGATCGAATTTAACGAGCATTTCGGGGAGTTTCTCGCCCGTAAGTGGATTCCGATCAGGGAAGATAACAAGGATGAGGTCATCAGTTTCATAAAAGAACACGACAAACTCATAGCCAAGGCGGATCTCGGTTCCTGCGGCAAGACTGTCGAGATGGTCGACTGCAAAAAAGAAGACCCTGAGCATTTGTATGAGAGGCTCCTTCACATGGAGAGGCCCCATCTGCTCGAAGAAGTCCTTGTTCAGCACCCTGCGGTCAGCGCGATCTACCCCCATGCGATCAATACGGTAAGGGTAGTTACGATATTGAAGGACGGTAAGGTCCATATTCCGAGCGCTTGTGTAAGGTTCGGCAATCACGGGAACACGGTTGATAACTTCAACAGCGGCGGAATGACAGCCCCGATGGATGAGAAGACCGGCGAGATAACGGATTACGCTATTGATAAGAGCAAGAACCTTTTCACGCATCATCCCGAGACAGGTGCCGCCATCAAGGGTTTTGTCTTCCCGATGTGGGACGAGGTCTGCGAGATGTGCACGAAAGCTGCGCTCGTTGTGCCCCAGGTCGGATATATTGGATGGGACGTATGTTTTACTCCCGACCGTCCGGCCATTGTTGAAGGCAATGATTATCCCGGTCATGATCTTTACCAGCTGCCGGAACACACCCACGATAAGAAGGGGATCTGGCCGAAATATCAAATCTGATCTGTACCGTTATAGCATATTTTTGACTAGTCACTCTTTGTGATGATAAAGCCATCGATATAACAAAAATATCCTATTACATCACTAAATTGTATCATCAACAACCCATACCATAAGTGCTATTATAAACATTAGTGATTGGAGGTAGCGAAAAGGTGCAGTGGGAACAGTGGGAATCACTTACTCCGGAGCAAAAGACGAGAGAATTGTTTCTTGAGCAGAAACAGACTCTTGATACTTTTCTCGAGCATCATGCGATATCGAAGGCTCAATATGAAAAAAGCCTCGGTGATCTGAAGGTTAAGATGGGGTTTGACAGAGCAGGTTGATACTATTTCCTGTCATGTATGGGAAAATTCACTCTTTCTTAAAATTTACCGTGATAAAATCAAATCATGAAGACAAAGCTCGCCAAGTTAATATTTAAAGATGTGACCGGAGCGAACGAATCGAACCGTGTATCATACATCGTCAGGATCAATTCCCTGATGATGTGTATTTATTTTCTGATCTGGATATCCGTTTTCGGCATTTCAGCGCGATATATCAACACCGCCATATGCTTTGTCGGTCTGACGGCTTATGCTTTCTCAACTTATCTGACATACAGAAATAAGAATATTGCGGCGCTGTTCCTCTACAGTGCGGTTACAGTAATCTGGATGTTCCGGTTCGTCATCCAATGGGGATGGGAATGCGGCATACAGCATTTTGTATTCGTGCTCCTGGTACTGGTGTTCGTTGCCACGTACCGTTCTATGAAAGAGAAGATACTCGCGAGCATCGGCGTCTTTTGTATAAGAATGCTTCTTTACATGTGGCATATCACAAATGAGCCGCTCGAGACTCTGCCCAAGCCGATGTCGGTAACTTTCCAGATAATCAACATAGTCTCGATCTTCCTGTCGCTTATCGTTATCCTGACGATCTTTACCCGCGACAAGCTTGCTACTGAGGCAAAACTTGCCCAGTATAACCGCCAGCTCAAGGTAGTTGCCGAGCATGACCACCTGACAGGGCTCCTCAACAGACGAAGCGGCATGAGCGATATGGTCTCCAAGATAATGGGCGGCAGTTTCTCTACGGGTATGAGCATCGCGATCGGCGACATCGATCTTTTCAAGAAGGTCAACGATACTTACGGCCATGAGGCCGGTGACGAAGTCCTTAAGAGCTTGGCAAAGCTTTTTGATGATTTTATGACCCAATATGGTGAAGCGATAAGATGGGGCGGTGAGGAGTTTGTGTTTGTTTTCGATGACATGAACTTAGATGACGCTTTTGTCGCTTTGGACGGCCTTAGGCTTAAGATCTCGACACTTGAGATCTATTGGAAGGATATCAAGATCCCCGTGACCATGACTTTCGGTGTGACGGATGTAAATGTCATGGTTTCCGCTTCCGATACGGAACTTGATATCAGCAACCGCATAGAACAGGCCATTGACGATGCCGACAAGAAGCTTTACATGGGTAAAGAGAGCGGCCGCAACAAAGTCGTTATCTGACAGACTTTTTTCCTACAAAAGACAAGATCCTTGTGCTATAATCTTTTAGATTTTCCATGGCAAGGGAGGTGATTTTATGACACGAAGCGATTCTGACAATCCCCGATCGCGATTATGCATCATAAATTCACCAATTAGGGAGATTTGCTATGGAAGAAATGGCATCTGTTAAGGAAGAGATCTTAGCTCTTCTTGAAGAGAAGCGTTATAAAGAGCTCCGTTTAAAACTATCTGACATGATGGAAGTCGATATCGCTTCCATTATGGATTCTATGGAGAACGAGGACAGTCTTAAGATTTTCCGAATTCTTCCAAAAGCCATGGCTGCGGACGTTTTCGCCGAGCTTGAGGTCGATGACCAGAAATACATCATCATGTCACTGTCCACGAACGAGGCATCGAACATCATCGATAACCTCATGGCGGACGATGCTGCGGACTTTCTCGAGGAAATGCCTGCGAACGTCGTAAAGAGGATCCTCGCGAATGCCAGCCCCGAACAGCGAAAAGACGTAAATCATCTTCTTAAGTATCCGGACGATTCCGCAGGCTCGATCATGACGGTCGAGTATGTTGACCTCAAAAGGGACATGACCGTGGCTGATGCAATCCTGCGCATCCGAGAGATCGGCCTTGACGCCGAGACCACCAATATCTGCTATGTACTTGACCGTAAGAGGCTTCTTGTCGGCACCGTTGCCCTGAGATACCTCCTCATAAGGCAGCCTGACGAGATAATCGGTGACATCATGAATGACAACGTCATCTCGATCAAGACGACGGATGACCAGGAAGAGGCAACCCGCTTATTCCAGAAATACGACTTTACCGCGATGCCCGTTGTTGACAATGAAGACCGCCTGGTCGGAATCATCACGGTCGACGACGTCATGGACATCATGGAAGAAGAGGCCACCGAGGATATCGAGAAGATGGCCGCTATCATCCCGGACCAGACAGACAGGCCGTATCTCAAGATCGGTATCCTGGAGACTTTTAAGAGCAGAATGCCCTGGCTTTTGTTCCTCATGGTATCCGCGACCTTTACCGGCGCGATTATCACGAGGTATACGGAAGCTTTGTCGAATTTTGTTATCCTGACGGCCTATATTCCGATGCTGATGGATACCGGAGGAAACGCCGGCTCACAGGCAAGCGTTTCGATAATCCGTGGTCTTTCGCTCAGGGAGATCCAGTTCGGGGACTTCTTCAAGGTCCTTTGGAAGGAGATTCGTGTCGCTACCATCTGCGGAACAGTCCTTTCCTCGGCAAACTTCGTTAAACTTATTCTTCTGGACAAGCTCCCCGTGCACATTGCGGGGATAATCTGCATTACGCTTGTCCTGGTTGTCATTTTCGCGAAGTCCATCGGCTGCACGCTCCCTATGGTCGCTGCCAAGATAAAGCTCGACCCTGCAGTCATGGCGAGCCCTCTCATCACGACGATCGTGGATGCCGTCTCGCTCCTGATCTATTTCGCGCTTGCCACGCACTTTCTTTCGATCGCGCTCTGACCAGTCGGGATATTATTTTATATATAAGGCTCTGAACGATTTTGTGTTGAAAAGCCCCCAGTGCTTTTATATAATAACAATTCGGAAACTTTTAATAATTCCACCTACAAATTCCTTGAAAGGAAAGGAGAAATACACATGATTTATTCAACAGAAGTCAAGAACATGTGCTCTGTTCATCAGGGTGTTCATCACGGTGCTGCACCGATCCCTGAGGAAGCAAAGTGGGTTAGCGCAAAGGATGTTAAGGACATCTCCGGTTACACACACGGTATCGGCTGGTGCGCTCCTCAGCAGGGTGCTTGCAAGCTGTCCCTCAACGTTAAGGACGGCATCATCCAGGAGGCATTGGTCGAGACGATCGGTTGCTCCGGTATGACACACTCCGCTGCTATGGCATCCGAGATCCTTCCCGGACTCACAGTCCTCGAAGCTCTTAACACAGACCTCGTTTGCGACGCTATCAACACAGCAATGAGGGAACTCTTCCTTCAGATCGTTTACGGTAGAACACAGAGCGCTTTCTCTGAAGACGGACTTCAGATCGGCGCAGGCCTTGAGGACCTCGGTAAGGGCGCTCGTTCAATGGTCGGTACAACATACGGTACACTTGCTAAGGGTCCCCGTTATCTTGAACTCACAGACGGCTACATCACAGAGATCGGTCTTGATGAGAACGACGAGATCATCGGCTACAAGTTCGTTAACTTCGGCAAGATGATGGACTTCATCAAGAAGGGCGACGATGCTGCTACAGCTCTTGAGAAGGCTTCCGGCAAGTATGGACGTGTTGATGACGCTGTTAAGTTCATCGACCCCCGCAAGGAATAAGGAGGAATGACAAATGGCAGATTTATTTGAATCATACGAGAGAAGACTCCCCCAGATCAACGCTAAGCTTGCTGAATATGGAATCGCTTCCATCGAAGAAGCTGAGAAGATCACAAAAGATGCAGGTCTTGATGTTTATCACCTCATCGAAGGCATTCAGCCTATCTGCTTCGAGAACGCTAAGTGGGCTTACACAGTAGGCGCTGCTATCGCAATCAAGAAGAACTGCAGAAGAGCTGCTGACGCTGCTGCTGCGATCGGTGAAGGCCTCCAGGCTTTCTGCATCCCCGGTTCTGTTGCTGACAGACGTAAGGTTGGTTTAGGCCACGGTAACCTCGGCAAGATGCTCCTTGAGGAAGATACAGAGTGCTTCGCATTCCTCGCAGGCCACGAGTCATTCGCAGCTGCTGAGGGCGCTATCGGTATTGCAGAGAAGGCTAACCGTGTTCGTCAGAAGCCCCTCAGAGTTATCCTTGACGGTCTTGGAAAGGACGCTGCAAAGATCATTTCCAGAATCAACGGCTTCACATATGTTGAGACACAGTACGACTATAAGACAGGTGAGCTCAAGGAACTCTCCAGAACATGCTATTCAAAGGATCCTGCATCCCCGAGAGCAAAGGTCAACTGCTATGGTGCAGATGACGTTCAGGAAGGTGTAGCTATCCTTTGGAAGGAGAACGTTGACGTTTCCATCACAGGTAACTCAACCAATCCTACAAGATTCCAGCACCCTGTTGCAGGTACATACAAGAAGGAGCGCCTCGAGGCAGGCAAGAAGTACTTCTCCGTTGCTTCCGGCGGTGGTACAGGCCGTACACTTCACCCTGATAACATGGCTGCAGGTCCTGCTTCCTATGGTATGACAGATACTATGGGCCGTATGCACTCTGACGCTCAGTTCGCAGGTTCTTCTTCAGTTCCTGCTCACGTTGAGATGATGGGTCTCATCGGTGCCGGCAACAACCCGATGGTCGGTATGACCGTTTCCACGGCTGTTTCCGTTGAGGAAGCTGCTAAGGCAGGCAAGTTCTGATCTTAAGGACAAAGAATAAATCATACGGGCGGTGCAAGATTGCACCGCCTGTTTTTTTGTTCGCATTTATTTGATAAAATAATCTATTAGATTATCTAGATGAGGTTTTGCCGCCTTATGTGGAGGAAAGAACGGATGAAGAAGAAAGCGGCCGCAGTCGCTGTCAGTACTTTATTAAGCGTATCCCTTTTGGCGGGATGCTCTGCTCCGTATACTGCCGATACAACGGCGGTATATACTTCCGATCCCGCTTCAACCCTTTCCAATACCGAGACGGTGCCTCCCGAGACGACTGCACCGGATCCGGCTGAAGAAGCGCTCAAGGCATATAACGATTTTCTACAGGGCAAGAACAAAGTCTCCACATCCGGCTGCTTTGAAAAAGACGGCGGCAAATCTTATCTTGAGCTGCATTACGGTAATTACAGTATCGATGATCTGAAAAAGGCAGTCAGGTTCGATACTGCCTCGGGTTCGAAGATGCGTTACTGCATCATGGATTTCGGAGAGGACGGTATATCTGAACTGGCTTTGAGCCTCGAAAGGCTCGACCACGGCGAAGCATCGGTTATCTGTGTTATAGCGCACGAAGACGGCAACCTGGTGATGAACGCCTTGGTTGAAGAATCAGATCCCAATGAGTACAGGCTTTTCGAGAGCGGTTATCTCAAGTCGGATAATATGCCGGCAAGGGGAATATACAAGATGTCCCTCATCAGTGTCGCTTCCGGTGGCAAGTGCAAAGAAGTATTCACTTTCAGCGAATATCTCGGAGTAGCAGCTACGGAGATGTTCAAGCATCTTTCCAAGGCAGAAGGAACATCTATTGAAGAATATGAGGCACTGGCAGGGGATTTCCTGATCCGTGAGTACATAGCTGACGGCAAGGTGTCTTTCTCTGTCGGAAGGTGGTCTTCCGATGAGGCAGAGAAGAGCCTCGAAGAGAAGTTTGTCGCCGCACTTAAGGACATGGGCGCTGAAGAAGTTACGGAAGAGCGGATGACCCAGCTTTCCGCAACCAAGAGCTTCACCGCCAAAGAGGCAACATGGACCGATCAGAACGGGGAAAGCACACCATCGTCTTCGGCCGGTGTTGTTGACGTTGCTGGAAAATTCGGCATCACGATCTATCCCAACCCTGACAAGCCCGAGTATACGGCCCTTGGCAACATGGTATATGTTCTTAACAGCGGAAACGGAACCGACATGAGGTTCGTCTCCGATGCTGACGACGTAACCGTTATCCTTGAGAAGGGCTCCTGGGATATGAATACCGATACATTTGCACCCGAAAAGGAGATGTTCAACATCCAGACAAAGGCAGGAACCATTTATCAGTTCAACTGCGTAGTCGGAGATGTTTTCCCTTATTACAGGCTCCGCGCAAAAAAGGGTACTTTCAGCGCAGAATGGCTCGTTCTTAAGAGCCAGGATGACAGCGTGACTGTCATCAAGTCGTCGATGGACGAATAACCTGATTCCCGGAGGATGATCTTGTGCCTGACAATGATTATGGCAGCATCAATAAGGAACTGCTTGATGATGTCATAAGATTCGTAAAAGAACGCTATATCCCGGCAGATGTGATCTATACCGGTTCTGCCGCCATGAGTACGGGCAGTTCTCCCAAAAAGAAACTGTTCGGGTTTCAGAAGGCCGGGAGAGCAATGGAGATGCGCAGCGCGATGCCGCCTTCCGCCATGGCAGAATGCTGTGATGAGGCAGCCACGGCCCCGAATATCGATTCTTTCATAGACAGCAGGATAGACGAGAGCTTTTCGCAGATGCTTCTCCGAAAGATCGATGAACGCGGCATGACCGATGCCGAATGCTATAAGAGGGCAAATGTAGACAGAAAGCTCTTTTCAAAGATCAGAAGCGATATTCATTATCATCCGGGCAAGAAAACCGTGATCGCGTTTGCCATCGCGCTTGAGATGAACATTGAAGAGGCACGCGCTTTGCTTATGAAAGCCGGATACGCTTTGTCGGACGGCAGTAAGGGCGATCTTGTCATTATGTATTTCATTATCAACAAGAAGTACGATATCAGGGAGATAAACGGCGTACTTCTTGCTATGGACGAAGAAACTATCGGAGGCTGACGGACGGAAAATGGCAACAGATAAAGAGAAGAAAAGTATCAATCCCGAGGAAGGAGCGAGCGAGCAGGTCGCCAACATGACCAGGGAAGAGGCTTTGAAATTTCTGGGACTGCCTGAAGATGCCGACAGCGAGGCAATCGATAAAAGGTTCTGGCAGCTGTCAAAAAACTTAAGGACCAGCCGCGGAGATGATGCCGAACAGAAACTGACCGACCTTTCTGCAGCTTATGATATAGCGACGGGCAACAGGGATAAGCGTGAAGAGGCTGAAGAAGCCAGGGCAAAAGAGAAGAAGTTCCTAAATAAGACAAAGGCTGAGTGGAAGAACTATGTGTCTTATACATGGAAATATTATGTGGCAGCCGTTGTTTTCATTTTGGGTACGGTATTCGTTATCAATTCGCTGTTTTTCAAGCCTTCCGTTGACTGCGGTATCATCTCGATCGGAAACTTTGAGCTCAGTGATGAATACTACAAGGAGATCACCAAGAAGCTCGGTTACAATAATCCCAGCATTCTGACATACTGCTACATAGCAGTGAACGATGAGGGCCAGCAGGCGGATCTCTTTACGAATCAGGCTGCGGTCACGACACTTTATTCCGGAACCAATGTCCTGGTAACCGACAAAGCCGCATCACCGTACTTTTTCGAATACTATACTGACTGTACTTCGCTTTATGAATCGCTGAAGGGCGCATTGCCAGAGGAAACGTACGCTAAGATCACTCCCGTATATATGTCTGAGAGGGAATATAAGAAACTCATCACGGAATTCAGACGCAGCAAGGGATATGACATGAGCACTGCGGAGGTCGACTACTCTTCTTTTTCCGATCAGAAGATAATGATCGGTTTCCTTATCGAGGACGAGGAGATAGTAAAAAAGCTCGGTTATACGAGTTATTGGAAGAATCAGCCGGCATCGGTCGTCATCGGAATGAATGTCTTGAGCAAGGACCAGAATGACTCGGCTTCCCTGATAACGGCCATGCTTTTGAGCCTGTGATAGAATAGCGCTATGAACATTTTTAAGAAGAATAAAGTTGAGGACAGATTAGTCGGGGTGTTGAACAACCTGACGCTCAACAGGAAGCTGTTGCTCCTTTATTTTTTCTGCGTGTTTTTCCCGCTTCTGTTGACTGACGGCGTCATCTTAACCATGATCATTTCGAGGGAGAGAGCCGAGTTCAAGGAAGAACTCAGGAATACCTCGACCAATGTGGCCGCAGACTTTATCGCGTCTGTAAAGACAGCCTCTGATATTTCAAACAACCTGTATGTTGACAGGTCTATCTATACTTTCCTTGAAACGAAATTTGAAGACAATTCCGATTTCTATTCCCAGTATTATGATTATTTCGAGAATAACGGCATCTCATCGCTTTATTACCTTCCGAACCTTTCGAGCTTCTTATTTGTTGCGGATAATAACACCATGACTTCCGGCGGTAATGTATACACTCTGGATTCCGTTAAGGATACCAACTGGTACAAGGATTTTATAGCTTCTGATACCAAGACCAAGCTCGTATTCTATTTCATGGGAGACGGGGAAAGCGGAGCGAACCAGACAAAGACCAAGCAGCTCAAGCTTGTCAGGTGGCTTGACTACCACAAGGGGACAAACATGAAGAAGCTCCTTGTTATTAATCTTGACTATCCGATGCTGATGAGCAACTTCTCGAGCAAAAAGTACGGAATGCTGGCATACATCTGTGACGGGGACAAGATAGTCATAACTACCGACGGTCAGACGAATATCTACAGCCCTTATTCATCGATCAATGATGCAGACAGGAGGAAGTCTGCATACACCAGTACGTTTGAATATATGGGGAAAACATATACGGTCATGTTGTTTCCACAAAACTCCAATGTTGTCTCAAACGCTCTCAAGAATCATGCTCTGATAATAGTCCTGCTTCTCACTCTTAATATCCTTTTGCCGCTGCTCCTGGTCAGGCTGATAAATAAATCCTTTACCAGCAGGCTCTGGCAGCTCGATAAGGTCTTCGAGAGTGGAAATGACAATGTTGCGCTTGTAACCGTCAACAATGTCGAGGGAACGGATGAGATCGCGCATCTCATGAACAGTTATAACGACCTGGTCATGAGAAACAGAAATCTTATCAAGACGATATATGATGATAAGCTCGTATATCAGGAGACAGAGATCGAGAAACAGCAGGCGGAACTCCTTGCAATGCGTATGCAGATCAATCCGCACTTCCTGTTCAACTGTCTTGAGAACCTGAGGATGCACAGCGTCATTAAGGGCGAAAAAGAGACTGCCGCTATGATCGAGCGCCTTGCCGCGCTTGAGCGCGACGTCGTTGAATGGAATCAGGACGTTATCCCTTTGCATAAAGAGATGGACTTCATCAAGAATTACCTTAAGCTCCAGCAGTACAGGTACGGAGAAAGGTTCAGTTTTTCGATCAACGTATCCGAAGACGTAAAGGATGCATCAATACCTAAGCTTACATTGGCTACATTCGTTGAGAATGCCTGTGTTCACGGAGCTGAGAAGAAGACCAGGGATGTTGTGATCATGATCAGCGCCAAGGCTTCAGGCGACAGGCTTATCCTTGAAGTTGAGGATACCGGAGCCGGCATGGACAGTGCGAGTGCAGAGCGACTTCAGAAGCGGATGAACGAATGCACTTTTGCGGATCTTAAAAAGAACAAGCATATAGGTATATTGAATGCGTGCCTCAGGACCAAGCTTATCGCCGGTGACGATGTCGATTTCATTTTCGAGAGCGAGGAAAAGATCGGTACGTACATAAAGATCACTATGCCGCTTAAGGACTTTGATCTTCAGCAGCATGAAGGAGGAGAAGCTTAATGTCAAGGGTACAGGTACTGTTGGCGGATGATGAACCGTTTATCCTTAAAGGACTTCAGATGCTCATCGACTGGGAACTGTACGGCTGCGAGATCGCAGGCACGGCTTCCAACGGCCTTGAGGCTTATAACATAATCACCAGCAAGAAGATAGATCTGGCTATAGTGGATATCAGAATGCCCGAGCTTACCGGTCTGGACCTGATCAGCAGAGTAAAAGAAGAAGGCGGGGTAGATACGGATTTCGTCATATTAAGCGGCTTCTCTGATTTTGACTATGCCCAGACGGCACTGAGACTCGGAGTCGTGGATTATCTTCTCAAACCCGTAAGCAAGAAACAGCTCGTTGCTTTGCTGCGTAAGATCGGCATAAAGAAAGATGCTGACAATGTCATGCAGGAACATGCCGAAAAACTAAAGCGCGCATGCCTTGTGCAGTATATCCTTGCCATCCTGAACGGAAAATCAAACCAGCATCAGGTTGACTATGTCTGTGAAAACCTTATTACCGGCGGTGACATGAATTTTGTGCACATTACGCTTGATAATGTTGCAAGCCTTGAAGAAATGACGGACGAGGAAGTTTCCGAGATAAAGAAAAAGATCATCGAGAACTGCAAGGAATACCTTGGTAAATACAGCGATCACCTTCTTCCGGAGGCTGAAGGCTTTGAGGAGGATTATGAGATAGGATTCCTCTATTGTGGTTCTATGGCAAAGGATGCCGGAATGACTGACCGTGAATACCTGGAAGAGTTCAGGAAGACAGCGATGAGAAACATCCCGACGGAGGTAGTGCTCCTTGTCGGCCGTACGGTAAATGAGATGGAGAAACTGGCATCATCTTATTCCGGCGCATGTGAACTGCGCTATTTCAGGAGCTTCCAGAAGGGCGGCGGCGTCTACTACTATGACGATGATATGTATGTCCCTCACTCTCAGGCCAAGACAATGATCCACAAGGATGCCGCTGACGATCTGGTCAACGCGGTGATCAAGCACGACCATGACGAGATATCCGAATGCGTTGACAGGCTTTTCGAGAATATGGAAAATGCCCATTTCAACAGATTCCTCAATCTGAATGTCAATTATTTCCTTTTCAGGATGATCCATCTTGCCGTTGAGATCGATGAGACGGTAGAACAGGATAATATACTTCTTTATATAAGCGATGACGTTTTTGTTCCGGGCAAGAATTTCAAAGAGCATTTCAGGAATTTTGCGCTTGAGTATTCGGACTATCTTTCCCAGCTTAAGAAGGATTCAGGTCACAGAGGCCTTAAGGACGTTGAAAGGTATATCCAGGATCACTATGCGGAGAATCTCACCTTGAGGGACCTGGGCAAGATGTATTACATCAACAGCTCGTATCTGGGTCAGCTTTTCCATAAAAAGTACGGAATCTCTTTTAAAGATTATCTTAATAACTGCAGGATCAATGCCGCGGCTGAAATGCTCCTCAAGAGCGACCGCAAAGTAGCTGATATAGCGGCTGAGGTAGGGTATAAGGATATTGATTATTTTGTATCAAAATTTATTGAGATAAACGGCTGTACCCCTACAAAGTACAGACGGAATATCTGATTGTGCAACTTTCTATATTTTGTCGGGAGTCCGACTTGAATTTGTCGGAGTTTTACACAAAAACAACTCTGTATAATCACTACAACGGACAAAATATAGAAAGGAAGGTCCAATTATGAAGAAGACTAAAATCGCAGCAGTGATGTTGGCGTCTTTAATGTCCCTTTCTGCTATGGCAGGATGTAACAAGACACCGGCAGCTACTACAACCACAGGTGCAGGCGGAGAGACCACCGCAGCAACAGATGCTCCTAAGCAGATCAAGGAGTTCAGCGCTTTCTTCGCAGTACCCGCACCCTCAGAGATCAACAAGGATAATGAGATCCAGAAGATCATCGCTGAGAAGATCGGTGCAAAGTGCAACGAGACATGGCTTACAGGTCAGAAAGAAGCTGAGGCTGTCGGCGTATTCATCGCTTCCGGTGAGTATCCCGATTTCATCAACGGCGGTAACGCTATGACTTCTCTCTATGAGGCTGGCGCTCTTGTTGCTTGGGATGACTACATTGACAAGTATCCGAACATCAAGGAATTCTTCTCTGATTATGAGTGGAGCCAGTTCAGACAGTCTGATGGAAAGATCTACTGGATGAATCCGTTCGAGAACATCTATGGCGACGACAAGACAACCGTTCAGAACGGTGAGGCTTTCTGGATCCAGGCAAGAGTTCTTGAGTGGGCTCAGTATCCTAAGATCGAGACACTCGACGAATACTTCGACGTACTTGAGAAGTACAATGCCGCTAACCCGACAACACACGACGGCAAGAAGAACATCCCTTACACAATGCTTTGCGAAGGTTGGCGTTACTTCTGCATCGAGAATGCTCCTCAGTTCCTCGATGGTTATCCGAACGACGGTTCCGTTATCGTTGACGTTAACACAAAGAAGATCGTTGACTACAACACAATCCCTACAGCTAAGAGATATTTCAAGAAGCTCAATGAAGAGTACGCTAAGGGCGTAATCGACACTCAGGCTTTCACACAGACATACGAAGAGTACATCTCCAAGCTTTCTACAGGCGTTGTTCTCGGTATGTGCGACCAGTGGTGGGATTTCTCACAGATCAACGACATCTTTAAGACACAGGGCACAGAGCAGTATGGTTACAACTACATTCCTCTCGGTCTGACGATCGACAAGGGTATTGAGAACCAGTGGTACACATCCGGCGGTACACTCAATGTTTCTTCCGGTATTGCTATCACAAAGAGCTGCAAGGATATTGACGGCGCTTTCAAGTTCATCGATGATCTCCTTTCACAGGAAATCCATGACCTCCGTTTCTGGGGCGTTAAGGATGTTGACTACAAGGTTGACGACAATGGTCTCTTCTACAGAACAGAAGATATGAGAAAACAGGTTGCTGATCCTACTTACAAGGCTAAGCACATCTGCAACTATTCTTACTTCCCTCAGTGGTCCGGTACTTCAAGAGATGGCAAGAACGCTATGATGCCTACAGAGCAGCCTTCTGAGTTCAAGCAGTCTCTCCCTGAGCCCGTTAAGAAGGTATTCGAGGCTTACAAGGTTGATACTTATGTACAGCTCCTCGGTTCCGTCAACAAGGCAGGCGTCTGGTATCCTATGTATTCTTACTCCAACAACATGAAGACCGACACAAAGGGCGGTACAGCTTGGAATAAGATGGGTGAGTGCAAGCATAAGTGGCTTCCTAAGGTAGTCATGTCCAAGAATTTCGATAAGACTTGGGATGAGTACATGAAGGCTTACGCAGCATGCAAGCCTGAAGACTTCCTCGCAGAGATGCAGGTAGAGCTCGACAAGCGTATTGCAGCTTACGAGGCAGCTTCTAAGAAGTAATTCACTAATAACTCTTAATCGTCATCCAGACATTAATAGTAATTAATCAGGGCAGGCGGCCATTGATCCAGGTCGATGGCCGCCTGTTCTTACTAAAAAACACTCAAAATCTTCCACTCGCGATCCTTTTCAGAGGTTAAATATGGCAACAAATTCAGTTAACATTGAGGAGCTTAAGCCCCATAAGAAAGTTAAGTTTTGGGCTGAAGCAAAGAGACAGCCATTTCTCCTTATTTCCTCAGCACTTCTTCTTTTATATGGAATTATCTTTTACTATCTTCCCGTAGTCGGCTGGCTTACGGCTTTCCAGGATTATAAGCCGGCAAAGGGCCTGCTTGATCAGCAGTGGGTAGGATTTGATAAGTTCGTCAAATTATTCGAAAACGAGACGTTCTTCCTTGCTTTCAGAAACACGCTGTGCATGGGTGTCATCAATTTGGTATTCCACTTCATTACAGCTATCGGTTTTGCTCTGCTCCTCAATGAAGTACGTATTTTTATAGTAAAGAAATTTGTCCAGACGATTTCTTACATGCCTCACTTTCTTTCATGGATCATCGTTACCGCTATCGTAAGAGACGTTCTCTCTGCTGACGGTATCGTAAACGAGTTCCTTATGAAGATCTGCGGCAACCCTCAGGCAATCGATTTCTTCGCGGAAAAAGCATATTTCTGGTGGATCGTTGCATTTACCAACGTTTGGAAAGAGACCGGTTGGAACGCGATCATATATCTCGCGGCCATCACGGCTATCGATCCCTGCCTCTATGAAGCGGCAGATATGGACGGCGCTTCCAGATTCCAGAAGATGAGATATATTACTCTTCCTTCTCTGCGTCCGACCATCATGATCCTTTTGCTTATTAACATCGGTAATGTCCTTAACGCCGGTTTTGAACTTCAGTACATTCTCGGTAATGACGTTATCTCAGATGTTTCCAAGATACTTGACGTATTCATTCTCGACTGGGGTATTTCTCAGTTCGACTTCTCTCTCGGTACCGCCGCAGGTATCTTCAAGAGCGTCATAGCTCTCATACTTGTGTGCACCGGCAACTTTATTGCCAAGAAGACCGGCGATGAACGGTTGTTCTAAAGGGGGGAGATTGATATGAAAACTAAAATGAAAAGACAGATTCATGCAGGAGATGTGATCTTTGAGATCTTTCTGATCTTGTTCCTTGTTATCTTCGTTTTTGTAACGCTGTATCCGCTTATCAACACGCTTGCGATCTCGTTCAACGACGGTTTTGATACGGTTACTCACAGGATCCACTTCATTCCGCATCAGTTCACGACTGATAACTATAAGGCAGTATTTGCCAAAGAAGGATATAGGATCGGAGCCGTCAACACTGTTGCGAGAACTGTTTTCGGAACCTTGATCTCACTTGCCGTAAATGCTGTCCTGGCATTTGTCATCAGCAGAAAGAGATTCCTTTTCAAGAAGAGTTTCTCTTTGTTCTGGGTCATCACGATGTATGTTAACGGCGGTCTCATCCCGACATTCATCGTTTTCCAGAAGCTTCATCTTACGAACAACTTCCTGGTCTATATCATTCCGGGTGCGGCAAGTGCATTCAACATGCTCGTTATCCGTAACTACATGAACGGTATTCCGGATTCCCTCGAGGAATCTGCACAGATCGACGGCGCAGGTTATTTCAAGATCTTCTACAGCATCATCTCGCCTCTGTGCAAACCGGTTTATGCCACGATCGCACTGTTCGTCGCAGTTTACCAGTGGAATTCATGGTTCGATGCAATGCTTTACAACAAGATGAAGGATAATCTGACGGTTCTCCAGTATGAGCTCATGAAGCAGCTTGAGACTGCCATGAAGTCAGCGGGAAGTGTAGAAGGCCTTAAGAACTCTGGTACGAGTATCACGCCTACTTCGATCAGGGCGGCTGCCACGATATGTACGATGGTACCTATCCTGTTCATATACCCGTTCCTTCAGAGGTATTTCGTTACCGGTCTTACGATCGGCGGTGTTAAAGAATAAAATAACGTCCTTTGTGTTTCAACGGTTTATGTTTCAGGCGCCCCACAAAACGGGACGCCTGAAGCATTTAAAGGACAATAGAATAATTAAGTGCTTTAATGTATCATTAACGATAGTTTTAAGCGGGAGTACTACATGAACCTATTCAGATATGACAGTCCATTGATGCAGCTTCTTTCCAGGGCGGCTGACCTCATCTGGGTCAACCTTCTGGTATTGGTGTGCAGTATTCCTGTCTTTACCATAGGCGCTTCGCTCAGTGCCATGTCATCTGTGATATATAAGATCCTTCACCATGAGGATGTTATGGTCACCAGAGAGTTTTTCAAGGCTTTCGGCAAGAATTTCAAGCAGGCTACTATTGTATGGATGATAATTTTCCTGATCGAAGGCGTGCTTGCTTATGACGTTTATTATTCAAGGCAGATAGGTACGGCTTTTTCTGAAGCGATGAAGACTGTTGCGATAGTAATGGCGGTAATAGTTTTCGCGCTCATGCTCTATATTTTTCCTCTTCAGGCACACTACTACAATAAGACTAAGGAGCTCTTCAAGAATGCTGCGATCATATGCGTGGTGCATCCGATAAGGACCATCCTGATGATAGCCGTTCAGGCTTTCCTTGTCGCTTTGGGTGTCCTGATCTTTTTCGATTACAAGTTCATTCCGCTCCTTGTCGCGTTCGGCATATCTTTGCCGTGGTATTTCTGCGCATGCATCTACATGCCTGTTTTCGACAAACTGGACGGTGTTGACCAGTTCGGCAACAAGATAGCACCCGAGACATTCAAAAGAGAATCCGATCCCTCTGAGGAAAAAGAGGAACCGGATCCTGATGAATCTGCTGAAGATGAAGTAACGGAAGAGGAAGAAGAGAAGTCCTGATCTTAAGAGGGGACAGCTCCTTCTGAAGTGAACTTCATCAGACTGTTATTGTCGTCGTAAGGCTTCCAAAGAGGCATTTCTTTGCCGTCATTATCCGTGCAGTTGGGATCTTTTGTTTTTACGAATGACGTAAGATAATTGGCCATTTGTCTTGCGAGCTCGAAATGCCTTCCTCTCATGGGACGCCAGCATTTGATCACGTTGTCGAACCAGAACCACAGATCGACAGAATGGAAATTGCCCGGATCGTCTTCTCCCGGGATATCGGTTCCGAATTCATAGACATAAATGGGGGAGACACCTGCAGACACTGCCTTTGTGCAGGATTCCCTAACTGATTTCTCGACGATGTGAATGCCCTCGAAAACAAATTCGTCTGAAGTGTATCCGGTCATGACCGGAATGCCGTTGCAGCGGTTTTCCTCGAAACTGATAAGCGCATCAGTCTTAAAGTTTACTCCGTCCTGGACGGGAGCAAATCTCGGATGGTTTTGCGCCCATTCGCCGTATTTGTCCCTTATTGTGAAAGCGTCGAGCTTACGGGCTTCGGCGATGTTGTTTACGCCGAGGAATTCAAGGAACTCCTTGCCCTTTGCTTCAGCTCTGTCGAGCGTGACGGGAAGGAGGATATCATCACCGTTTCCGGGAAAACGGATCATGCCGCTCATTATGACGGCTCCTTTGATCAGGCCGAAATTGTCTTCGTTTGCGATCTGGTTTAAAACGCTTCCGCCGCCAGCGGACTGTCCTGCGATGGTTATGTTGTCAGGGTCTCCGCCAAATGCGGCGATGTTCTCTTTTACCCATCTGAGACCGGCCTGCTGATCCAAAAGGCCGAAGTTTGCCGGAGCATCGGGAGATTCTGCCGTAAGATCAGGATGAGACAGGAATCCCAGGGCAGCGAGCCTGTAATTAACGCTTACGACTACTATTCCGCGGCGGGCAAGACGCTCGCCGTTGAATTCCATTTCTGCGGTATAACCCCACTGAAAGCCGCCGCCGAAGATCCAGAGGAGAACGGGGAGCTTTTCATCTGTGGTATTCGCCGGAGTCCAGACGTTGAGGTAAAGGCAGTCTTCACTCATCGGGATGTCC
This sequence comes from uncultured Clostridia bacterium, assembly GCA_947304405.1. Lineage (GTDB taxonomy): Bacteria > Bacillota > Clostridia > Saccharofermentanales > Saccharofermentanaceae > Saccharofermentans. The sequence continues at coordinate 7,997 of CAMZBB010000016.1, read as the reverse complement.
GGATCAACATGCCACTCTTTGCAGTAGATGTCGGTTCCTACAGCAGGCTGGTCCTGAACTGATATCGGTCCGAAATTATAAGCTTCGAGGACGCCTTCCCAGTCTGTGCAGGGCTGGGGAGCTTTCCATCTGAGTTCACCTACGGGAGGTGCCGCGAAAGGAATGCCCTTATATACAGTAATTCTGGGATCGTTTCCGGGAAGGCCTTTTACTTTGCCGTTCTTAACTTCAGTCTGTCTCAGCATCTGTCAATCCTCCTTGAGCTCGAAGCCTGCGAGATCGGGATTGCCGACTCCTTTGAAAGTGAAATACAGGCTGGCTTTGCCGTCCGGCAGCTTAACGTCTGATTTGACATCGGTCCAGTAGTTGTAGTTCTCTACGGGGAATGTTCCCAACACTTCTCCGCCGATCTCTGTCCTTACTTCGAAAACGCCGTTGCCGTAGCCTCTGATCCTTATCATGCTGACCTTGCTGTTTTTGAGATCAAAGAACTTAAAGCCGGCAGTGGATGAATCCGTCATGTTGGCGATGTAACCAAAGCCCGTGTTCTCGTCACGGTCTTCTTCGTCCTGAGTGATCCTCGGAAATTCTGAACCAAGGAACATGCCGTGTCCCCAAGATCCGCCAGTATACATCTGCTCATTGTCCGTGAACAGATTGCAGGCGATATAGGAAGGATACCAGCCTGCTCCTTCGAGAGGGCCGCCGTTAAGGCCGCATGAGGTGATCTGGGCCTGATTGATCGTGCCGTCATCGTTGAAGGTCAGTTCTTCGGCGCAGCCCTGTCTTGAAAAGACGGTGCCGTTGGTATGACGGTGATAGAAGATATACCATTTGCCGTTTATCTCCTCCATGCTTCCGTGATTGTTGGAAGTGTAGTAGACGGGCTTTTCGGCAGGCTTATAACCGCCGATGTGAAGGTCGCAGTTGCTTACCACGACGCCCTTGTAAGTGAACTCGCCCTCGGGACTGTCCGATGTCGCATAGCAGAGTTCGTGAAGTACAACGGAAGAATAGATGAAATAGTAGATGCCGTTTCTCTTTCTGATGGATGAAGCTTCAAAGAATTCGTGGCCTTCATATCCGCTTCCTTCGGAATAAGGCTGAGAAGGCATTATGAATCTGGGGCCCTTAACGATGGTGAGCATGTCTTCGCCTAATACAGTGTGCATGGGACCGTGCCTTGACTTATCGCCGATAGGGCAGAAGCCCGTGTAAAGATGCGTTACGCCGTTTTCGGTGATGACGCCGGGATCGAACTGCGGATCGTCTCCTTCCTTGTTTCCCAAGAGAGTTCCGTCGCTGTAATGGACATAACCGTAGAATTCGTATTTGCCTGCAGGAGTATCGCATACTGCGACAGATACGACATTGACCTTATCGAGAACATAGTAGAGATAGTATCTGCCGTCAGGTCCTACCGTGACATCGGGAGCATAAAGAGCCATGTGACCGTCCTTGTTCAAAGGATCCTGGGTCCTTTTGTAGATTATGCCTTCATACCTCCAGTTGCCGAGATCATCAACAGGTGCGGACCAGCAAACGTAGTCGTTCAGGCAGAAAACGTGGCCTCCGAAAATATCGTGCGAGCCGTAAACGTAGACGCGCCCGTCAAATACATAAGGCTCTCCGTCCGGAACGTATTCCCATGATGGAAGGTAAGGATTAAATGCCTGTTTCTTCATATATGTTTCTCCCTTTTTGTTTTTGCATAGCTTTTAATCTGTATTGCCTGGGCGACAGTCCCGTGATCTTACGGAACTGCCTGCAGAAATGCTCCGTGTTCCTGTAACCGCACTGTTCTCCGACCGTGCAGATAGTGTCTGCTGAGTATAAGAGCTTATCCTGGGCGAGCTTGATCCTGTGCCAGATAACATCGTTCATGCATGAGATCCCGAAGGCGTTCTTGTACAGCAGCTGCAGATGCGCGGGACTGATGCTCAGGGTGTCTGACATCTTTGCTACGGTCCAGGGGTTCTCGGGGTGGAGTAAGATCTCTTTTCTGAGGCTTTGCAGCTGCGGCTGATATGAAGACTCCCTGCGGGCGATGATATCACCGGACAGCTTGGAGAAAAGTGCGTGAAAAAGATCTCCGGTTATCGGGCTGGAAGGATCGTTGTTGACCTGGGATTCCCATGAGATCAGTTTGATCAGATTATGGATGTATTCCGGATCAGAAGGCGTAAAGGGTATTCCCGTGAAAGGAATATCCGCGATCAGATTCTCGTCGGTCCTGAAGTGGATCCAGTCGTTCGTATAAGGTTCGCCTTCCGGAGAATAATAGAACTTATGGGTATTCTGTGGGAAAAGGAGGATAGTCTCGGGAGGGAAGAGCTTCATTCCTTCGTCAGTCGGGAAATAGACCGGACTGTGCGAAAAGACCAGAAGCCAGCACTCAAAGCCTGCGTGACCGGCCTTTGTGTCAAACCTTATCCCGTTCTTATGGGTGTAGTTGTAACCTGAATACAATATGTCAATCATATGCGCTGATCCATTCTGAGTGTTTGGAACTTGTTAAATATAACTAATATAATAGCACCAGATTGTCATATGTCTAATAGCAAAATAGGATAAATCAATTTTCCCGTACGAAAAATCATTGCTTGAACAATGCGCGTGATGTTAATTTCAAAGTGATAAAATCGTGTATATATATCAACCGGGAGGTCACTGTCATGGCAGAGAAGACAAAGATGATAATCGAGAAGGACTTCAAGATCGCTGATATCGATGACAGACTGTACAGTTCTTTTATCGAACACCTCGGACGCGCCGTATATGACGGCATATATCAGCCGGGACATCCTGCTGCCGATGAGAACGGTTTCAGAAAAGACGTGATCGATCTTGTCAAAGAGCTTGGCGTCACGACCGTAAGATATCCCGGCGGCAATTTCGCATCCAATTATTTCTGGGAAGATACTGTCGGTCCCAAGGATCAGCGCAAGAAGAGGCTTGATCTTGCATGGAGGACGTTGGAACCGAACGAAGTCGGGATCAATGAGTTTTCAAAATGGGCCAAGCAGGCGGGTTCATCCGTCATGATGGCCGTAAACCTCGGATCGAGAGGCGTTCCTGATGCACTCAATCTCCTTGAATACTGCAACCTGGATACGGACAGTTACTATGCATCTCTCAGAAGACAGCACGGCGACAAGGAACCTTACGGAATCAAGCTCTGGTGCCTCGGAAACGAGATGGACGGTCCCTGGCAGGTAGGACAGAAGTCTGCAGAAGAATACGGACATCTTGCTGCCGAGACCGCTAAGGCCATGAAGATGATGGACGAGTCCATTGAACTCGTTGCATGCGGAAGCTCCGGCGTAGGAATGCCGACGTTCGGCGAGTGGGAAGCAAAGGTCCTCGATCAGGCATACGATTATGTTGACTATATTTCGCTTCACCAGTATTTCGAGAACCGTGCGGGCGATACCGCTGATTTCTTTGCCAAACTTGACGACGTTGACGAATTCATCAACGCGGTCATAGCTACCTGCGATTACATCAAGGGCAAGAAGCACAGCAAGAAGACCGTCAATCTTTCTTTTGACGAATGGAACTGCTGGTATCACGAATCCGCGGCAGACAGCGAAACGATGGAAAAGAAGCCTTGGGGACTCCATCCTCATCTTCTTGAAGATCACTACACGTATGAGGATGCGATAGCTGACGGCCTTGCACTCATCAAGTTCATCAAGCACGCAGACAGAGTCAAGATCGCGTGCCTTGCACAGCTCGTAAACGTTATCGCTCCCATAATGACGGAGACTGACGGTCCCGCATGGAGGCAGACGATATTCTATCCGTTCTATCATGCATCGAAGTACGGAAGAGGAGCTGCGCTCAAGCCTGTCATGAAGACCGGAACGCATAAGACGTCAAACCACGATGACGTTACGGACGTTGAAGCGGTTCCCGTATACAACGAAGAAAAGCAGCAGCTTACGATCTTTGCGGTCAACCGTCTTACGGATGAATCCGTTCCTTTCGAAGTCGACTTAAGAGGCTTTGAAGATTACAAGGTAGTTGATTATCAGGCACTTGAAAGCACTGACATGCTTGCCGTTAATTCCGCAGAGGAAGAGAAGGTAAAGCCGGTTACCAGGACGGATTACACCGTTACCGGAAACGGTTTTACCGCAGAGCTCAAGCCTGCTTCGTGGAATGTGATAGTACTTAAAAAGTCATAAAACTTCCTGCCTCCAAATGTCGCATTTCATGCGACCACCGAATGTAATATCCTCCCTATAATGAAGCCGTAAGCCAAAGCAAAAGCTTCATGAAAAAGGGAGGATATTAACATGAAAAAGAATCTTACGGAACTGGTCTTCATCATTGACAAATCAGGCAGCATGGCAAGCCTTGAAAAGGACACCATCGGAGGCTTTAACGCAATGATCGAAAAGCAGAAGAAACTTGACGGCGAATGCATCGTGTCCTGCGTCCTTTTCGACAACGGTCAGAAAGTTGTCTACGACAGAGTCCCGCTCTCCGAAGTTACGCCCATGACAGAAAAGGATTACTGTGCAGGAGGCTGCACGGCATTGGTCGATGCGCTGGGTTTAGGGATCAAGCACATCGGGAATATCCATAAATACATCAGGGAAGAGGATATCCCGGAGCATACGATCTTCGTGATCACGACTGACGGAATGGAAAACGCGAGCAGGATCTATTCGGCTGACAAGGTCAGGAAGATGGTCAGCAAAAAGACTGAGAAACACGGGTGGGAGTTCCTCTATCTCGCAGCGAATATCGATGCCGTCGAGACCGGTGCCGCGATCGGAATCAAGGAAGGGAGAACGGCAAGTTACAAGTGCGATGCGCGCGGAACGGGACTTCTTTATGAGACTGTAGGCGCGGCATTGGGAAGCATGAGGAGCTGCGCAAAGATAGCAGATAACTGGGCTGAAGAACTTGAAGAAGACAACAGGAAAAGGTGATCAACAGTACTGCCCCTCTTGTAACGGATTGTGCTATGATAACGGTATTGAAATTCATTACAGGAGGGGTTTTGTATGGGTTTTGAAGCAGAAGTGGCACCATATGTGCCGATTCTTTATGAAACGTTTTGGGCTTTGGTACCGCCTATCGTGGCGATCCTTTTGGCCCTCATCACCAAAGAGGTCTACAGTTCGCTTTTTGCCGGCGTTCTTGTAGGCGGACTGATCTATTCGTTCTCACATACCAGTCCGTATTTTGATCCGGTAATGGCACTGAACCACGTGTTCAAGGACGGCCTTATCAAGTCTCTTTCCGATTCATACAACGTGGGTATCCTGATCTTCCTTGTGTTCCTGGGCATCATCGTCGCGATGATGAACAAGGCGGGAGGATCCGCAGCTTTCGGCGAATGGGCTTCAAAGCATGTTCATTCGAGAGTTATGGCTCAGCTTGCCACGATCCTTCTCGGATGCCTCATCTTCATCGACGACTATTTCAACTGCCTCACCGTAGGTTCAGTTATGCGTCCCGTCGCAGACAAGGAGAAGATATCAAGAGCCAAGCTTGCTTATCTTATCGATGCGACCGCTGCACCTGTCTGTATCATCGCTCCAATCTCATCATGGGCGGCGGCTGTCTCGGGTTTTGCTCCCGAAGGCACGAACGGACTGATGCTTTTCATCAAGGCTATTCCTTACAACTATTATGCGATCCTTTCCATCCTCATGATGGTCGGTCTCGCTGTATTCAAGATCGATTACGGTCCGATGAAACGTCATGAAATGAATGCTCTCAAGGGCGATCTGTTTACAGTCGAACCTCCGGTCCAGTCTTCTGATAACGAAGCTAAGGGCAGGGGCAAGGTCGTCGATCTCGTTCTGCCTGTCATTATGCTGATCATCTTCTGCGTCATCGGCATGATCTACACCGGCGGCTTCTTCGATGGTGAGTCATTCGTTAACGCATTCGCAAACAGCGATGCTTCCGTAGGTCTTGCATACGGCGCGTTCGGCGGAGTCGTCTTCATGGTCATTTACTATCTGGTAAGAGGCGTTCTCAAATTCAAGGAATGCATGGGCTGTGTTGAGACAGGCTTTAAGGCTATGGTTCCGCCCATCGCTATCCTTACGCTTGCCTGGACGCTCAAGTCCATGACCGATTCTCTCGGTGCCGCTAACTGCGTTGCCAATTTCGTCAGCCAGGATGCATTCAAGAATCTCAACTGGGCAATGCCCGCGATCATATTCCTGATCGCTTGCGGACTCTCATTCGCTACCGGTACTTCATGGGGTACTTTCGGTATCCTCATTCCGATCACGCTCAAGGCATTCTCGCTTGAAGGCGGAAGCCCTCTCGCGATCATCTGCATGTCAGCGTGCATGGCCGGTGCCGTTTGCGGTGACCACTGCTCACCGATCTCCGACACGACGATCATGTCTTCTGCAGGTGCCCAGTGCAACCACATCGCGCACGTATCAACGCAGCTGCCTTACGCACTCACCGCAGCGGTCGTATCGTTCGTGGTATATCTTTTTGCAGGAATCCTTCAGATATTCGTTCCGTCTTACGGAGCAAACTCTGCCATCTCACTTGCTTTCGGAATCGTTCTGCTTACAGTCGTGATCGTTATCCTCAGGGTTGTATTCCCTACGCCTGATGCCGCGACTCTCCAGAAGGACGCCGAGAAAGCGACTCAGAAAGCTGCGAAATAATTATCGCAGCGAACATTATGACGCAGCCGGCAGCCTCTTTCAGGCTCATTCCCTGATGGAGGACAAGCGCCGCCGCTATGACGGCGAAGACCGACTCCATGCACATCAGAAGTGACGCGATCACAGGATTGGCGTGCTTCTGGCCTACGATTTGAAGAGTATAGGCAATGCCGCAGCTCATTATTCCCGAATACATAAGGGAAGGGGCTGCGGTTTTTATATCCGCGATCACAGGCTTTTCGAAAATGAACATCGCGGCGATCGATATCAGAGCCGCAACGACGAACTGCATGAAAGAGAGCTGGATGCCGTTGATGTCCTTTTCGAGGAGTTTATCGATCAGCATTATCTGGATTGCATAGAAGACAGCGCAGATGAGCGCAAGAACATCGCCAAGATTGATCTTCGTCATGTCTGACGGGTTGATGCAGAGCAGGAAAAGTCCGGCCAGACCCATCAGGATGGACAGCCACGTCAAAAGCTTGATCTTCTTGCCGAGAAATACCGAGAAGAGCGGGACGAAGAACATATAGAATGCCGTGATGAATGCGATCTTGCCCGAAGTGGAATAATAGAATGCAAACTGCTGGAAATTCTGGGCAACTGAAAAGACGATACCCAGCACAATTCCCGCAACGAGAGTGTTCCTGTTAAGATCCATGCCCTTGTTTACGATCAGGACTACAGGCAGGAGGGCGATCGCGCCAAGAGCCGTTCTGATCCCGGTAAAGGTAAATGCATCGATCGACTTCATGCCGATCTCCTGGGCAACGAAAGATGAACCCCAGATGATGGCGGTGATCAGCAGAAGTATTATACCTTTGGGTGTCGTTTTACGCATTGGAGTATTATATCATCCCAATATTGACTTGACTCAGGCTATGGAAAATAATATTAGGTGCGTTTATCAAATATACTTAAGGAGGACGTAAACATGGCAAATAAATATGCTGGTACACAGACAGAGAAAAATCTTCAGGCTGCTTTCGCAGGCGAATCACAGGCAAGAAACAAGTACACTTACTTTGCTTCAAAGGCAAAGAAGGAGGGATTCGAGCAGATAGCCGCACTCTTCCTTAAGACCGCTGACAACGAGAAGGAACATGCAAAGATCTGGTTCAAGGAATTAGAGGGTATCGGTGATACCGCTGAGAACCTCGGAGCAGCTGCTGACGGCGAGAACTTTGAGTGGACCGATATGTATGAAGGTTTCGCAAAGACCGCTGAAGAAGAAGGATTCCCGGCACTTGCAGCAAAATTCCGTATGGTAGCGGCTATCGAGAAGCATCACGAAGAGCGTTACAGAGCACTCCTCAAGAACGTTGAGGCTCAGGAAGTCTT
>CAMZBB010000015.1 GCA_947304405.1 uncultured Clostridia bacterium | reverse complement strand
GTACCTATAAGAAATCGAAAATGAAATTCTTATAGGTACACAAGTGTCTGAAAACGCGATTTTGAAGCAAAACGTACCTATAAGAAATGAAAAATCTGTTTCTTATAGGTCATTGCAAAAACTGTAAAAAAATTAGAGGCTGTCTCATTATGTTTTGAGACAGCCTCTTTTTGGCGGAGAAGGAGGGATTCGAACCCTCGAAACCCTTTTGGGGTTTACACGATTTCCAGTCGTGCGCCCTCGACCAGGCTAGGCGACTTCTCCATCAGGTAAGGTTTTGTTGAAAGATGCCAACAAAAATGCTTAATGATTTTATAATCTTTAATTGCCTTTGTCAACTTGAATGCTTTTTTCATGATATAATTGAGCGGTTTAATCCTAGACCTTCGGAGGTATGGTAATGAAATCACGCATAAAAGCAAAGGCTGCAGCTGTAATACTGGTCCTTGCCTCATGTCTCATGATCTTCTCCGGCTGCGGAAATAAAAAGATCTACTCCGATCCCAACATGACCGCATCAGCCTCTTCGACAAATAAGGGTGATACGGCTTATGCCGAGCTTTCCACCGCTCTTTCCAAATATGATGCTTCGCTCAACGACTACATGCACAAGCACAAATCTGAGTGCAGCGTTAAGACACTGAACGACCAGACGCTGGGCGGAATCCCCTGCCGCAGCACATTTACGGTCTCCCCTGACAACAAATTCCGCATTCTTCAGCAGGAAAAGAACTACGACGACAAGACCGTCGTGGATGAGTATTTTGATCTCGGCGAAGCTTTGTTCATAGCCAGATCCACCGTATATAAGAGCGGCGAATACGATCCTGTCGAGAAATACTATGTCACCAACAAAATGGTCTATAAGCTCGATTACTCATCGGAATCCGTAGTAAAGATGGTCGATCTCGGAACCGATCAGGCAAACGAGCTTCAGAAGAAACTCGATATATATTTCTTATTTAGCGATATATTGGCAAAGTATGGCTGATACTACCGATACAAACCGAAATGCTTCAGTTCCCGCCGCGTCAAACGGCGGGACTTTTCGCGAAGGATTAAAAGACGGACTGGCCATCGGCCTCGGGTATCTCTCAGTTTCCTTCTCTTTCGGCATCCTTGCAGTCGCATCAGGTCTTTCCTGGTGGCAGGCGGTTCTTGTTTCCGCCGCTAACATCACCTCTGCAGGACAGGTCGCGGGAGTCGGGATCATGGTCTCTGCCGGAGGGCTCATCGAAATGATGGTCTCACAGATCGTCATCAACCTCCGCTACTCGCTCATGGCAATAGCGCTGTCGCAAAGGACCGACAAGTCAATGACCACGTTAAAGCGCATCCTGCTCGCCTACGGACTGACTGACGAGATCTTCGGAGTAGCCGTAAGCAAAAAGCACGAGGTCGGTTCAAGATACTTTTTCGGCCTTACCGTCCTGCCCGTCATCGGCTGGGTCTCAGGCACGCTTTTAGGCGCCGTCTTGGGCGGCATCTTCCCCGATTTCCTCACCAATGCGCTGGCGGTCGGCATCTACGGAATGTTCATCTCGATAGTCATACCGAAGGCAAAGCGCAGCCGCATGATAGCGGTCTGCGCCCTTTTGGCATGCGGGATATCGTCTCTGTTCTTCTATGTTCCCTGGCTCAAAGAGCACGTGTCATCGGGCTTTGCGGTCATAATAGCTGCGGTTGTCGCAGCCCTCGCAGGCGTATTCTGTTTCCCTCATGAAGAGGACACCGGAAAGGAGGCTGTCTGATGGATCTTTCAGTCTTTCTTCCGCTCCTGATCGTGATGGCGCTTACGACTTATCTGGTCCGTGCCCTTCCCTTTACGCTGTTCCGCCGCCGCATCACCAATGCGCGCGTCAAAGCGTTTTTCGAGCTCATCCCCTACACGGTCCTCTCTGCGATGACCTTCCCCGCGATCCTTTACGCGACAGGGTCATTCCCTTCGGCCTGCGCAGGCTTTGTTGTCGCCCTGATACTCAGTTTTCTTGATAAATCCCTTCTCACCGTCGCCATCGGCACCTGCCTTGCCACCCTTGCGGCAACCGGCGTGCTTATGTATATCGGGAAATAAAAAACAGGTCCGGACATCCGGACCTGCTTTATTATGGAGCCCCCAGCCAGATTCGAACTGGCGACCTCATCCTTACCATGGATGCGCTCTACCTGCTGAGCTATAGGGGCGGAACAAGAACAGCCTTTGAAGTATATCACAGACACTTTGCGTTGACAATAAACATAAATAAGGCCGTAATTGATTATCTTCCGGTTTTCTACTATAATGCGCAGGTACTTATTTAAGAGGGGTTTTGACAGATGCGTAAGATCTTTGCTTTGCTTATTGCCTGCATCATGGCTGTCGCGGCATGTACCGGCTGCGGCATCAAGTTCAGTGAGCCCGCTGTCGACATGTCCTCTTTTAAAGTTTGCAAGGAAGATACCTTCATCAGCGCTCTCGAGAAGGTCGGCGTACCGAAGGAGAAGCACAAGATACACAGAGACCACGCTTTCAAGTTTGCCTCTGAAGAGACCGATTATACGTATGAATACTGCCTCGAGGCAACCGCTGACAACGAGAACTATTTCAGTTATGTCCGCTGCTTTGATGATGCTATGGCGAAAAGCCTTTTCGAGCATTATTACGCCAAATACAAGGATGTCTGGTCCGCCAAAGGTTTCTGGGGCGTTCATTCAGAAAGCAGTGATGCCTCAAGCGGCTACGTCCTGATCAGCGGCAAGCTTAACGAGAAAGACGGAAAGACATACATCGCGTATCACGATGCCCTTTATTTCAAGGACAAGACCGTGATCATCATGATGGCAAGCGATAACAGAAGCGACATTGAAAGACAGATCGACAATCTCTGTAAAGAGATCGGCTGCCAGAATCCCTGATCTTTACCAGCGGGTGGATTTCTCCTCCAATACCCTCGCATAAGCAACGACATAAGGCGAATTGAAGTTCTTGTCCTTGCTGACTATTACGCAGTAATATCCCGGTTTTAAAGACTTTTTGCACTCAACGTTGTAGTATGCCGTGCCGTCCTTATAGTATGAAGGGATGGTCTGTTCGCTGTATTTGGGAGAACTTAATTCCTTCGCGTCAAAGTTGTCGTCTTCACTGTAATAGTACGCATAATAGACTTTCTCGGTGGTATTCTCATAGACCTCTATTGAGAAAGCGAGTGTCTTGAGATCTGAATAATACACACCCTGGCTCTTCATTTTGCCGTCGTAGTCCCACCACCTGGCAGTTCTGATCTTCTCGCTGAATTTCTCATTATAAACGGTATAGTTCTTGCCGGAAGCGACCTCCTGCATAACCTCGATGCGGTCAAGGACCGTTCCGGAGCCTTTTGAAGTGCCCTTGAAGAGATCTCCGCCAAACATGAAGAACAATCCGATTCCGAGGAGCGTAATAAATACGACTCCGCCGCAGACAAGGCCGACTATAAGACCGGTGTGGCTCTTCTTGGGAGCCGGAGCCGGGGCTGTAACGGAAGGTGCGGGAGAAGGGGCAGGTTCTGCCTGAACTGCGGGCACGGCAGGAACAACAGGAGCCGTAGTAACGGGAGCGGGCATGTTACTCGTTTCCGCAACGGCGGGTACGGAAGAAATGACTTCCGCCTGAACAACTTCCGGTTCTGCAACAGGATTTGCTTCGATCACGGGAGACTGATTGAGAGCCTCTGCGGGAATGTCAGCCTGAATAGGCTCTTCCGGATGATAAGTAACGACAGTCTGTAAAGGCTGAGGCATAGCAGGTGCTTCGGGAGCAGCTTCAGGTGCAGGTACAGGTTCCGCAACAGGAGCAGGTGCGGGTACAGGTTCTGCAACGGGAGCAGGAGCAGGTGCGGGTGCAGGTGCTACTGCAGCATCGCGTCTGATGACCTTGGTTCCGCAATTACCGCAGAATGATTTACCTTCTGTCAGCTTAAAGCCGCAGTTACGGCAGAAATTTGATGCCATATCGAGCCTCCGACATTTATTCCTTATAGAAATACTTTGAGAATTCTAACACATATTAGTGTAGAATTCTTGCATGGAAATGAGGCATAAGTATCTTCTTCTCGATATGGACATGACGCTTCTTAACTTCAAGAAGTCTGAGAAATATGCGTTTAAAGAGATCATGGACAGTCTGGGCCTTACTTTCACAGAAGACGATTACATCCGTTACAGCCACATCAACGATGAGTTCTGGAAAAAGCTGGAAAAGGGCCTTATCACGAGAAAGCAGCTTCTGGACGGCCGTTTCAGCGAGTTTGCGGAAAAATGGGGCACGGATTCCGTAAAGCTCAATGAGATGTTCATAAACAATCTCGCAGGGCGCAATGACTGGCTGCCCGGAGCAGAAGATTTTCTCCGTACCCTGCACGAATCCGGAAAATATCCTGTCTACATCGCCACCAACGGACCCGTCTTCACCGTCATGGGAAGGATCAACGCTTCGGGGCTCGCTAAGTACGTCGATGACATATTCATCAGCGAGGCGCTCGGCGCTTCAAAGCCCGATCCGGCATTTTTCGAGAGGATATTTGACAAGATTGGTGATCACGACAGTTCAAATTACCTCATGATCGGCGACCGCCTGTCATCTGACATAAAAGGCGCTAACAACGTGGGTATGGAATGCATTCTTTTCGCGCACGACGGAAATCTCCCCGAAGATCTCGGGGGATACAAAGTCGATCATTTTGCGGGAAGCTACAAAGAACTTCAGGACTTGCTCGAAGTCCCGTAATTCTCCTGAAGAAGGTCTATCGCCTCGATATATCCGTCAAAGCCTTTTCCCATTATCGTCTTGAAACAATAGTAGGATACGTAGGAGATCTGTCTGAAAGGCTCCCTTTCAGAGACCTGCGAAATATGGACTTCCACCGCAGGGATCGACACGGCCTTGAGCGCATCGAGAATGGCAACCGAGGTATGGGTATATGCACCCGGGTTGATGACGATACCGTCAACCTTGTCAAAGTAAGCCTGCTGGATCATTTCAACGAGCTCACCTTCATGGTTGCTCTGGCTGCAGACAACGTCTATTCCCTTCTCGCTGCAGTGATCAACGATCTTGGAAACGAGGTCGTCATAAGTCGAACTGCCGTAGATCCCGGGTTCTCTTATGCCGAGCATATTGAGGTTAGGGCCGTTTAATACAAGTATCTTCATGCGTCGTTCTCTATCTTTTCTAAAAGTTTCATTGCCTCGAGCGGTCCGTTATCGATGTAAGACTGCTTGTCCGGATAGGTATCCAGCGTAAGCCTGTAGTCGCACCAGGTCTCGTACTTGTCCTTGCGCTGGGAGAAGAGCTTTTCGACGCCGTGCTGTATGGATACCGGACGGTTGTGGTCAGAAAGCGTTTCCAAAGGCCTTTCAAGATAGATGACATACGAATTGCATCTGACATAGAATTTGTTCTCGGGACGGGTAACGATCCCGCCGCCGCAGGAGATAACGAGTCCGCTCCGTGGAAGGACCTCAGCCGCGACTTCGCACTCGTTATCGCGGAAAGCATCCTCGCCGAGACCGGAGATCGCTTCAGCAGAAGTCATTCCAAACTTATCCCTGTATGCATAATCGAGATCGACGAGCTTTCTTCCAGTAATCGCGGAAATGCGCTTGGCCATCGTTGTCTTTCCGCATCCCGGCATTCCGATGAAAGTGATGTTCCTCATCTTGAGCTTCATCGTGCGGATGACCTGTTCAATCGTCTCGTTCTTCTCAAAACCAATATTCTCAGCGCCTTCAATGTCCCCTGTAAAGAACCTCGAAGCTTTGTACGCCTGTGCCACGAGCATCGAGAGTCCGCCGCAGATCTTGAGTCCCAGATCTTCAGCATCCTGAAGGAATCTTGTGCGTGAAGGGTTGTAGATAAGGTCACAGCACGCTTCGAGCATCGGGAACCTTGAAAGATCCAACAATCTCTTGTTTACGTCAGGATACATCCCGACAGGCGTCGTATTTACGATGATCTGGGCATTAGCCGCCAGATCGTAAACATTCTCATAGTTGATCTCCGAAGACCTTCCGCAGCTCATGACGGAACCAGCCTTGAGAGTCTTGAGCGCATAGCGGACCGCCGCCGCTGCCCCGCCCGTTCCGAGCACCAGAACGTTCTTGCCCTCTACTTCTATTCCCTTCCTGCGGACCATGTAGATGAATCCGAAATAGTCGGTGTTATAACCGTATGTCTTGCCATCGTTACCGAAAACGACGGTATTAACGCTTCCGCACTCCTTCGCAGCTTCGTCAAGGACGTCGCAGCGTGCAGCTGCTTCCTTTTTATAAGGGATCGTTACGTTAAATCCTTTAAATACTTTGCCCGAGAAAAGCTCATCGAGCTCATCCGGTTCTCTTTCAATAACGGAATATGTATATGAAGTATCTAAAAGATTATGGATCTCAGGGGAATACGTGTGCGGGAGCGAACGGCCCAGCACGCCGAAAGCGGGTTTGTTCTGGTGGATCTTGGAAAGCCGTATTATCTCGCGGTAAAGGTCCTCGGTATAAGGTCTGCTCTCAAAGCCGGATATCTTTCTGATCTTTTCGAAGATCGCTTCTTCGCGTGATGCATCAAAGGTCTCCATGCCTCCGGCACGCTTCACGTTCCCGATCCGGCGGGATACGGCGGTCCTTCTCTCAAAAGCGTCAAGGATGTCGCGGTCGATTGAATCAATCTCGGCTCTAAGCTTATCAAGATCTCCCATGGCTGTTACCCCCTTTGAAGAATGATATCATTTTTCGTGCCCTTTTTGATGAATACGCCAAATTATTATCCATGAAAAAAATTACGGTATACTCCTGTAAGAAAACCATATCCTGAATCGTTATATAGGTGAGATCTCAAATATCACCGGAGGCAGAGAAATTTGAAAAACGAAGATGTAGTCAGATTATTTGATGCTTATTCTGATGATCTTTACAGATTCGCCGTCTATTATTCGGGTTCCAAGCACGACGCTGAAGACATAGTTCAGGACGTGTTTTTGAAACTCCTCGGTAATCATGTCGAATTTAAACCTAACAAGGAGAAAACGTATCTCCTTACTATGACGGCCAACAAATGTAAGGATTATCTCAAGTCTGCATCACGTCAGACCGGAGTCGATCTCGAGTCTTGTGAAAACGAACTGCAGTATTTCGATGATTTCAATGAAAGAAACAAGGCTGTTTTTGATGAGCTCATGAACCTGGACGGTCAGTTCAGGATGCCGATCTATCTGCATTATTATGCAGGGTACTCTTACAAAGACATCGCCGGAATACTGAAAATATCCGAATCAGCCGTTGCCGTAAGGATCAACAGAGGCAAAGCACTGATGAGGATAGGACTGGAGGAATATCTATGAGAGACACCTCAGACAAAATCAAAATGGATGGTACAAAAAAAATGGAAATAAGAAATATGCTTATGTCCGCACCTGCGGAAGTTACAGAAATGCCCACGAAAAATACGAAAAAGAAAGCCGTAACGATCATTCTGGTCGCTGCAATAGTGTCTGCACTGGGCCTCTCGGTCTATGCTGCAATAAGAGGACTTGAAGCCCAGAGCTTCGGAAAGAGTTCCTGGGGGCCGTCGATAGAAGAAGACATTAAGAATTCACTGCCGGCCAAAGAGAACATTTCGCTGGTTGGATATAATGATTCACCCGAATACAAGGCAACCGGTGAGTGGTTAAGATTCGAAGAAGGCTACGATCAGGACCTCAAGATCTCAGAGGCTTACGATAAGGAGGTCAGGCGCACTCATAAGGATCCGTTCGGTGATAAATATCCCGGTTACAACATTTACTCTCAGGAGATGGCAGACAAGCTCGAAGAGATAATGTCGAAATATGGTCTTAAGTCTCATGGAAAGCATTCAGATTGCGACGAGAAGATCCTTAAGGAAAAGGGCATCAACGTCTTTTCAAGCAGCGCTTCCGGAGCCGGATACATATACGAAAACGGAACATTCAATCTGGATTCAACATATAACGGTATCCATTTCCAGCTCGGAAGAACCATGAGAGGCTATTTCGAACCCGTGTTCCTCAACATCGGAAACAGGGATAACTATGAGGAATGGACCTACAAGACAAAGGACGGAACAACTGTCACCATTGCATACAGCAATGTCGGCGGCGAGTTCAAGAAGGCTCTCATCTCCGTAAATCTCGAAAAGAGCTTCGTATCAGTTAACGTCCTCCCTTGGAACGACGACCTGGAACTCGTCAACTTAACAAAGGCTGACATTGAGAAGCTGGCAGACGAGATCAACTTCTCAGCACTCGGTTGATTTGAGATCATACCCAAGAATAATAGTATGTCAATCACAAATCCATAAATTTCCAAACGCGGCTATTCAATAAAAGCCGCGTTCTTTCTTGGTGCTGCAGAAGTTGCCAAACAATGCTACTTTAACACATTAAGAAATTTAACGATATCTGTTGCTTCCGGTTTATTTGGAACTAATTCATCAAACACTTCCTCGCATACTGTCTTCCATTTTAATAGCTTATACTCTGCAAATTGTTCGGCCATTGTCTTGTACCAATATTTGCGAGTTTCTATATCTACATTTTCAACAGTTAAACGAGCAGTCAATAAATAGTTTAGAACACCATCACGCATTCGGAACATGGAAGGATCACCATTTGCGTTTGCAAATATCGAATCCATTTCTATGAGCCTGTCGAATACAGCCAATGCATCAGCATAAGTTATATTGTCTAAGGACGGAAAGTTTTTCTTGCTTTTTCGGTCTGATAAACCTAGTAACCAATCAACAGAAACATCGTATGCTCTTGAAATAGCAATTAGTGTACTTGCAGAAGGTGGCGTTCCACCTAACAGCTTGCTTACATTAGACTGAGTCATATTGATTTTCTTAGCAAAAATCTCTTGAGAATCATCTCCTTTAAGCTCTTTAATCCGTTCTTTCGTTACATCAAAATCTTCGTTTTTATTCATATTTATCCCTCCAATACTCATTTTTGTAATTTTGCATTCAAAACACAATATTATTAGTCACATCGGAATAGTTTTCATCGATATATAACTAAATATTATTCCAATTGGAATATAAATATTCTATCACCGCTTTCCCCCATTTTTCAAGGAATTACACCAATTCCGATATGCATAAAATGTTGCCAAATAAGTGTTGGATTATTCATTTTCACTCGGTTTACCTTTATGCCAAGAAAACTTAAAGGAGGCATAAAAAATGTGTGCTCGAAAAATGAATACAGTATTGAAAGCAAAAACAAGAGTTGGCTGTAAAGACATATGGAACGCATTTATGTGTAAAGGAGCTGTATTTTCAAATAAAGATATTCCTTATTGTCCGACCATATTAACTACTAATCCCAAAAGAATAATAACATGGGACGAGGCAAAGGCTATTTTCAAGAAAGAGTATGCCAGGAATAGAGAATTCAAGATAGACGCATTTGTTTGTTTCTACATTGATGATTACAAATTTGATGGTGTCAAAAGCAGTATATGGTTATTTCCAGAAAAAGCTCTGCAGATGCTCAAGCATTTTACCGGAATCATTACGCCGGACTTCTCAACATACCAAGATTTTCCGTATCCCATCAAATCATACAACACATACAGGATGAGGACATTTGGTTATTGGATCGGATGCCAAGGTTTAGAAGTTATTAACAACTGCCGTTGGGGGACAGAAGAAACATATGATTATTGTTTTGATTCGATTCCCCAAAACAGTGTTATAGCAATCGGAACAGTCGGTGGTAGCCCCAGAAAACTTCTTGACCGTGAAAGATTTGAACAGGGATTCTTCGAGATGATAAGAAGGCTTCATCCCCACACAATAATCGTCTATGGATCAGCTAAGTATTCATGTTTCGGCAAAGCCAAGGATATGGGCATCAAGGTCATCGAATATCCCAGTCATACAGCAAGATATTGGGAGAAAAGAACATGAGCAAAGGAAACAGTGGATTATTTAAAGATACAAGAGGTTATATAGTTGCATTAGGGGAAGATGTTTTTGTACGATACATGCCTAACGGAGAAAAAAACATTGATTTTAGTAAGTTGCCTGGTTTAAAAGGTGTTCAGATCAAGAAACGACTTACTGATGAGCAAATGCGGTTTTTAACAAATGAATATGGAATTGAATTTGCTCAAGTATACGAGAGAGGGCCCGGGAAGAACGGCAGAGGCGGAAAGTATATGATATATTCAGGAACGGTAGACACTGTGCACATTCCTGTTAATCGTAATACAATACTGATAAACCACACTCATCCAAACGGTTCTATGCGTCCAAGCGAAAAAGATTTGAAGTTAATGGCACTTATAAGGCAGGTTGGTTCTCCACAAAACACCTCAACAATACTACCATTAGGTAAAAATCCAGTTAAATTTTCAAGGAAAGGATAAAAGCGTAACATTATGGATATTAACGAATACAGCTATATCTGGACTACAGAAAAAGATGAATATGTTCTTGTTAACACCGAATATGGATATGGCATAGTAAATAAGAAAAGACAAATGGTCTTATCCATCTCAAATGACGAGCTCGAGAAAGCAATAATTCAAAAAATGTTGGATGAAGGGAACAAAATCTATGAAGATATAAATGAAGCTTATGCAGATGTGTAACTTTCAGATATGTTGATTTAAAAAGCCTAGGAAAGTGTCCTAGGCTTTAATCATATAGATCCAATTATCTTATTAAATGATCAATTTAGCGGTCTGGAAAGTATCATGTCATAAAGCGCGATGGCCGCAGCCGCCTCAACTACAGGTACGGCACGAGGCGCAACGCACGGATCATGCCTGCCTTCGATGCTGATGGTAGTATTCTTTTTTGCCGCAAGATCAACGGTTTCCTGCGTCTTGGAGATGGACGGCGTCGGCTTGAGCGCACAATCGAATACAACAGGCGCAGCTTCTCCGACGCTTATGCCGCCAAGGATCCCTCCGCAGCGGTTAGTCTTGAGCCTGACCGTGCCGCCCTCATCAAAGCAGAACGCGTCATTATTCTCTGAGCCCTTGAGGACTGTGCTGTCATAACCCGCTCCAAATTCAATGGCCTTGACCGCGGGGATCGCAAAGATTATCTGCGAGATCTTTCCTTCGATGCCGTCAAAGATCGGGCCTCCGATGCCTGCCGGGAGCCCGCTGATCACGCACTCGATGACGCCTCCGACAGAATCGCAGTCCATACGTGCCTCTTCTATCCTCGCCTTCATCTTCTCCGCTGCTTCATCAGAGATCGCGGGAAAATCCTTTTTCGCACATATAGCAAGATCTTCAAGGAACTTCTCATCCCTCGGCCCGTGATCGAAATACGAATCGTCATAAACATCGAAAACAGACTTCAGATGCGCATGGATCTCAACGCCCATCTTCTTAAGTTCCGTAAGCGCGATCGCACCCGCAATGCAAATGGGCGCCGTCATCCTGCCCGAAAAGATCCCTCCGCCGGAAGATGCCGCTTCATCGCCATACAAGATGCCTGCAGTATAGTCGGCGTGCGAAGGCCTCGGACAGTTCATTATCGAAGCGTAATCCTTGGGCTTCGTGTTTGTATTGAAGATATAGCCGTGGAGCATGCCGTCCTTGGAATCGAAATGCACCTCGTCGGCTTCTTTTCGAGGCGTTGACCATGCATTCTTCCCGGGAGCCCTCCTCGCCATGAATTCCTTTATGAACTCCTCATCGGGAGTAACGTCTTCAGGCAGGCCCTTGATATATACGCCGATCGTCTCGCTGTGAGACTGGCCGTAGATCATGAGTTTTAATTTGCTGCCTTGGTATGTGCTGTCCATGCTCATAAGATCTTCATCCCATTCTCTACTATCGTAATGAATTCCGGGAAGGATTTTGAAAGGCATGAGATATCGTCTATCTCTATCTTTCTTCCCGTTCCCGCTGCGCAGAGTACTGCCGCCATCGCCATGCGGTGATCACCCGAAGAAGAAAGTCGGATCTCTTCAGGAATATCACTTCTGACTGCACCATAGACCGTGATGGAATCCACTTCAAGTTCAGTCTTTATCCCGCATGCCGCAAGCATTTCGCAGACCGCAGATGCCCTGTCGGACTCCTTCACGCGAAGGCGCCTGATACCCGTAAGTACTGTCTTTTTTGCCTTGAAAGCTCCAGTCACCGCCATGTAAGGAACGATGTCGGGAATGTCGTTACAGGCAACCGTTATCTCATCGACAGGAGGCTCGCCGTCAGGTCCCATTACGGAAACCGCACCATCTTCAGTGTCGACTTCAATACCGAGGCCTTCGAGAAATTCAGTTATAGCCCTGTCGCCCTGGACCGATTCCGTATCAAGTCCGGTGATCATGGCACCGCCGTTCTTCATGAGAGAACCGAGGCAGAGCAGGAATGCTCCGTTGCTCCAGTCTCCCTCAACGGTGAATCTTCCGGACGGATTATCAACCCCTGCGCGCCCGGGAATGTTAAAGACATTGCCTTCCCTTGTCACTTCGATCCCGTATTTCTTTAAGACCGAGACCGTCAGTTCTATGTAATGAACGGAAGACATCTCTCCCGTAACGGTTATCTTAGAAGGCTTGTTGAAGTTGGAAAGCGCCATCAGAAGGCCTGAAATATACTGTGATGAAACGCTGCCGTCTATCTTGTATTCGCCTGCCATGAGGAATCCCCTTGCAGTTACGGTGCGTTTCTCCATATCCTTTTCGATGGTGACGCCGAAAGGCGCAAGGCACTCGGCAAGGTCATCTAACGGGCGCTCAACCAGGCGTCCTTTTGTCGTGAAGATCATCTTTCTTTCGGGAGAACCCTTGAGCGCGAGCGCCAAAGGTATCATGAACCTTAAAGTGGAACCACTCTCGTTTGCAGGAAGAATGATATCGTCATCACCGGTTTCAGAAGCGGCTGAAATCTCAGCAAGGCATCTTTTCGTCGCGATGACGTCATCGTTGTCATCCTTTCTGATGTCCAGATATCCGCCTCTCGCACCCAAAACATAGTTAACGATAAGCTCCCTGTGATACGCCGATTTTGATGCCGGCGCCTTGAGATCTAACATCAGGTTCTTACAGGCTATGATCATTTGGAAAGAAACCTCATGAATTCTTCAGGTGTCATCTTCCTGATTTCGGCTTTGCCGATCTTGTTTACAAGTATAACCGAAATATTATTCCCGCGCTTCTTCTTGTCGTTCATCGCACCGCTGACGATCTCCTCGGGAGTTATCTCATCAGATGCCGGAAGGTTATAAAGCTTCATTACCGCTTTCATCCGCTCCGCTTCACCTGCTTCCAGAGAACCCGCTCTGACACAGGCATCTATCATGATCCCCATGCCCTTGGCAACACATATCCCGTGCGGCTTAGTATATCCGCTGTCACGCTCGATCACGTGTCCGATCGTATGCCCGTAGTTAAGTATCTGGCGCCTGCCGTTGTCGTTCTCGTCCTCTTTAACGACCGAGGCTTTGTCCGCAACGTTCATCGAGACGATGTCTTCCAAAAGCTCCTCGTCATCTCTTATGTTGCCGTTAGCTTTTTCGAGCTTTTCTAACAAAACGGGATCGACTATAAACGCATGCTTTATGACTTCACCCATGCCCTCCGTGAACACTTCGTCAGGGAGTGTCTTTAGAAAAGAAATATCCTCTATAACTACTGACGGCTGCCAGAATGCGCCGACCTGATTTTTGCCTTTCGCAATGTCTATTCCGGTCTTGCCTCCGATCGAAGCATCGACCATCGCCAAAAGCGAAGTAGGGATCTGAATGACGTTTATCCCGCGCAGGAAAGTCGCCGCCGCAAAACCTGCCATGTCAGTCGTAACGCCGCCGCCCAGACCTACCACA
This sequence comes from uncultured Clostridia bacterium, assembly GCA_947304405.1. Taxonomy (GTDB): domain Bacteria; phylum Bacillota; class Clostridia; order Saccharofermentanales; family Saccharofermentanaceae; genus Saccharofermentans. The sequence goes on along the minus strand of CAMZBB010000015.1, from coordinate 25,329 downwards.
AAATCAGTCCTGGTAAAGCCCGCTTCGGCCATCTTATTCCACATCGCGGCAACGGCTTCAATGCCCTTGGATCTCTCGCCTGCCTCAAAGACATAATCAAATGCCTCTATTCCGGCTTTTTCGAGTTCTCCCCTGACCTTATCCAGATACAAAGGAGCAACATTAGTCTCTGATACGATCAATGCCTTCAATGCCCCGGGGCAGAGCTTTTTCGTTTCTGTTCCAAGCACCGAGACCGCGCCGTTTCCGATGATTACATCGTATTCTTTTGAAGCCGCGGGAAAACTGACTGTCCTCATATTCCGTCAACCTCCTCTTTGATCTGCCTGCCTTCTTCAAGGAGATCCCTAAGGCCGTCAAAATCGTCATTTTCCAGCGCCTGTCTGTACTTGGCAAGTTCTTCCTGAAGGTGGTCGATCTCAAAGATCAGATTGTCCTTATTCTCCAGGAAAAGCTGCGTCCACATGGTGGGGTTGAGCCAGGCGACTCTCGTCATATCCTTGTAGGAGCCTGCCGAAAAGCCCTTGTGGTTTCTTGCTGACGGACTCTTGATGTAAGCATTGGAGACCAGATGCGCCATCTGCGATGTGAATGCGATCATCTTATCGTGCTCGTCCGCATGTGCGAGATGAAAGCTCCCGAATCCGCAGGGTTCCAAGAGCTCCTTTATCCTGTCGAGAAGGAACATGTCGTCAAACACGGGCGGAACAACGACCATCGGAGCGCCCTTGTACATGTCTCCTCTTGCATATGCCATTCCGGAAAACTTAGTGCCAGCCATCGGGTGGCAGCCGACAAACAGAAAACCGGCTTCTTCTGCAATCTTGAAGCCCTTCTCGCACACGAGCCTTTTCGTGCCGCAGGCATCGATGACCATGCCTTCTTTGTTGAAGTGATCCTTATGCTCTTCCATCCATTTAATGGTCGCCTCAGGATAGAGCGAAAGGATAACGAGATCGCACTTGCCGAGATTCTCATCAGTCAGTTCGCCGTCAATGATGCCCTGCATCTGAGCCATCTGGGTTACGGTCTTAGTACGGTTCCATCCGTAAACGACCGATCCGGAGTTCTCCTTGTAGGCCTTAGCAAAAGACGCACCGATCAGACCTAATCCAACTACACCGACTGTTATATCCATTTCAATCACACTTCCTTTTTCGATATGAAAAAAGACGCTGTAAATAACAGCGTCTCTTGATCACAGAATACTTCTTGCCTTGCCGATCGCTTCCATGACCTCGGTAAACTGGGCCGGAGTAAGCTGCTGGGCTGCATCTGAGAGCGCCTTTTCAGGGTTGCAGTGCACTTCGATCTCGAGTGCATCCGCACCGGATACCACCGCTGCCATGGACATCGGTTTGATGAGATTAGCCTTTCCCGTAGCGTGCGAAGGATCTCCCACGACAGGAAGGTGCGTAATCTGCTTCAGGACTGATATAGCGCTTACATCGAAAGTGTTTCTCGTGTATGTCTCGTATGTCCTGATGCCTCTCTCGCAAAGAATTACGTTGGGATTGCCCTCGCTCATGATGTACTCGGCGCTCATCAGGAGCTCCTTGATCGTAGCAGAGAGACCGCGTTTTAAGAGGATCGGTTTTCCGGTCTTGCCCAGTGCCTTGAGAAGGTCGAAATTCTGCATGTTGCGTGCGCCAACCTGAAGGAAATCGACATCCTCGAAAACCGGGATCTGCTCAGGGCTCATGATCTCGGAACAGATGGGAAGACCTGTCTCCTTCTTGGCTTCAAGCAGGAGCCTGATGCCTTCCTCGTGAAGTCCCTGGAAATCGTAAGGTGAAGTCCTTGGCTTGAATGCGCCGCCGCGAAGGATCGTCGCGCCTGCCGCCTTGACGGCTCTTGCGGCACTCATGATCTGTTCTTCGTTCTCAACGGAGCACGGACCTGCGATAACCGCGAAATTTCCTCCGCCGATCTTAACTCCTGCGACATCGACTACCGTGTCTTCCGGATGGAATTTTCTGTTAGCCTTCTTAAATGTCTCGGATACTCTGGTAACGCTTTCGATGATGTCCAGACCCTGAAGCAGATTGATGTCGATCGTTGACGTATCTCCGATAAGGCCTAAGACCGTGCAATACTCACCCTTCGATTCGTTGACTTTAAGTCCTTTGTTTTCGAACCATGAAATAAGGCTCGATATCTGTTCTTTTGTGGCCGTGTTCTTAAGTACTGCAATCATCTGCTTTTCTCCTTTTTCCTCATAAATCAAAAACGCTGCCCGGGCTTTGCGTACCCTTGCAGCGTTTATTCTTAACTTGTTTCAATTAAGGTTTTCTCGCGCAACAAAAGCCGCTTCAGGCATTATCACCGAAGTAGTAGTAATAGTTAAACGCAAAATAGAAAACCGCAGTCTTCACTTAAGGATTCTCCTTTTTGAAAAACTGCGGTAATTAAATCACACATTTAAAACCATTGTCAAGGCTTCATGCAAAATCAAGAACGCCTGTCTTCTCCCTGATAAGCTCGATCACATTCTCAGGCTCGATGTCGAGCGCCAGCGCGAACTCGTTATTCATCCTGACCTTCGCATCGTTCAGGGCACGCTCGTCCTGTGCATTAAGGTGCTTGCCCTCTCCGGAGAGCTTCTTGGCATGACTCTTGATAAGGTGGATCATGCTCATGATATCCTCGCGGGAACCGTTGACGATAATGTCTGCGAATGCGTCTTTTCTATCATTCCTGTCCTCGATCCACTCGAGCTTATCATAAGGGATCTTGTCTATAAGAGCTATGGCTTCCTTCTTCGAAAGAACAGGACGGATGCGTTCAACCTGCGACTTATTCTCATAAGGCACATAGACGACCTGTGACTGTCTTACGAAAAGAGGTTTTAAGACATAATACTTCTGGGGCTTTTCTTTGAAAAAGCTGATATCTTTAATCGCGTCGATCTGGCAGACGCCGCTGCCCGCATAAACAATGTTGTCTCCAACCTTAAAGCTCATATAGACCACCTTTCTTATATTTTTTTGACAAATTCAGAAAAAACTATTTGTAAATCGAAAAATTAGGGGTATAATAACTAATTTTTATTGTATCACGGCAAACGAATAATGCCCGTGGTCATTTTGTCAAAAAAACGCCCCGGGCATCACTATTCTGTTGACATTCTGGTTTTCGCAAACCGCTTATTTCTTAGAATCGCAAGCTTTTTTGAGTTCTTCGACCACTATCTCGAGCGCCTTGATCCTCGCGTACTTCTTATCGACTGATTCCAGGATGTACCACGGGGCAAATTCCGTCGAAGTCTTCTGTATCATCTCATCGATCGCCTGTTCGTACTGATTCCACTTTTCGCGGTTGCGCCAATCCTCATCGGTGATCTTCCACTGCTTCTCGGGTGTTGCCTGACGTTCTTTGAAACGCTTGAGCTGGGTCCTCTTGTCGATCTGCACCCAGAACTTGATGACAACGGCACCCCAGTCCGTGAGTTCCTTTTCAAATTCGTTTATCTCGTTATATGCACGCTGCCAGTCGTTCTCGCTGCAGAAACCCTCTATTCTCTCGACCATGACGCGCCCGTACCATGTGCGGTCAAATATTGCGATGTGGCCGGTCCTGGGGAGCCTCGTCCAGAATCTCCAGAGGAAATGCCTTGCCTTCTCATGCGGCTCCGGACTCGCTATCGGCTGGACCTCGAAGCCTCTCGGATCCAAAGCCCCCGTGATCCTCTTGATGTTGCCGCCCTTGCCCGCGGCGTCCCAGCCCTCGTACGCTATGATGACCGGGATCTTTTTTCTGTAGAGCTTGTAGTGCAGCTGGGACAACTCGTCCTGAAGATCATCAAGCCGCTTGTCATACTCCTCATCAGTCAGGGTCTTGCCCTTGAGATCGACTTCCTTGAGCAGTGGTGTCTTCTTGAGAGGAAATGTGTTCTGAAGGATCGGTGCGGCAAGGTCCTTGTTCTTGAGGGCAGTCTCGATGCCCTGATTCAGGAACTCGAGGACCTGGAGTTCAGCGAGTTTCTTGTCTTTTGCATCAATGATGTACCATGGAGCCGTCGGGCTGTTGGTATCCTTCAGATACTTGTCGTAGACTTCGAGGCTCTCATCGTAATGCTTGTTCTCGTACAGATCGTTCTTGTCAACGCGCCACTTGGTGTCCTTATCCGAGAGCAGGAAGTCCAGTCTCCTTTTCTGTTCTTTCTTCCCGATCTGGAAAAAGAACTTCATTACAAGATAGCCGTTATCGACAAGTGACCTCTCGGTACGCTTGATCGAGTCGATCTTTTCTTCGTACTCCTTGTCTTCCATCTTGCCGCCCATGCGGGCATCGGTGATCTCTTCCATCCAGTATGTATCATAGAAGACAAACTTGCCCTTTTCGGGGATGTCCTTCATGTACCTGTACAGGAACGGATATCTCTTGTCTTCCGCAGTCGGCGCGGCATTGGTCTTGACTTTGAAAAACCTAGGGTCGATGTTCTTGATGATCTTCCCCAGAACGCTGCCCTTTCCTGCAGCGCCCCATCCTTCAAAGATGACCATTACGGGAAGACCCGCCTCCTTGATCTTAAGCTGGCTCGCGAAAAGCTTTGCTCTCTCATCGCCAAGTCTGGCCGTAAATTCCTCATCCGCAGGTTTTTGCGCCTTGATCATGTTCTTAAGCATGGTTCTTCCCTCCTTAATAATTCTGATAATTTAACTATAGGAGCCACGCAGCCTGTTTTAAAGACTTCAATTGCAAATTTTTAAAGAATTTTGACTATTCACAAAAAGGGACTGCATGCACAGTCCCTCTTCACAGTATCAATTGATCTTCTATTATTTCTTCACCTTAACACTTCGCCCTGAATTGGACTTCTTGAAGTACTTCTTATACTTTTTGACCTTAGACTTCTTAACCTTAACGGTCTTAACAGAAGATCCCTTAAGCGACTTCTTGACGCCTGACTTTGTAAGCTTGGTGGTCTTCTTAATGTTCAATGTCTTCAGCCTGCTGTCCTTATTGAATGCAAAAGATCCAATCTTCCTCAGCGATCCGGAAGTGATCGTAAACGAACTGAGCTTTTTGCAGCGGTCAAAAGCATGAGTTCCTATTGTTTTGACTCCTGCTCCGCCGGATACCTTTGTGAGGTTTTCGCATTCAGAGAAAGCATAATAATCGATCGTAGTTACACTCTTAGGAAGATAAACGCTCTTGAGTTTATCACAACAAGCAAAAGCGCCGCTTCCGATCGTTTTTACGCCGTTCTTGATAGTAACGCTCTCCAGATTAAAACAATCCCAGAAAGCATACGCGCCGATCATGGTGACACCGCCTGGTATCGTTATGGTCTTAAATGCACACTCATCAAAGGCACTGTTGCCGATCTTCTTAAGGTTGCTGCTGAGCTTTACGTTCGCAAGACTGCCACACCAATAAAACGCATCATTATCAATCGTAACTACGCTGTCCGGAAGTATCGCGCTCTCAAGGCTTGAACACTCCCCAAATGCGCCCTCGCCTATCTCGGTCAATCCCTCGGGGAAATTGATCTCTTTCAAGGACGGATTGCAGCCAAAAGCACCAATGCCAATACGTGTAACGCCATCTGCCAGAGTTACTTTTTCTAAATTACCGAGACCTTCAAAACAATGATCTCCGACTGAAGTTACGCCGCTTGAAATAACTACTTTCGTTATGTCATCATTGAACGCCTTCCAGGGCGTATCATATCCGTAACTGTTATCATCCCAATCATAATCAGGCATGTCGCCGGTACCGGTAACGGTCAACGTTCCGTTATCGTATTCCCAGTGAAGACTGTTATTGTCGCCAAAATCGCCATATCCGCCTGCTGCCTTCTTGGATACTTTCGAAGACTGTCCGGGAACCTTGCCTTTTTTAGCATCAGCGGGCTTTTCTTCAACCTTGGACGGTTCGGGCTCTGTCTTTGTTGTTGCGGCAGGCTCACTCTCCTTGGATTCGGAAGGAGCGCTCTCAGCTTCGCTTTCCTTGCTCTCCGCGGGTTCGCTCTCCTTTGTCTGCTCAGGCTCACTTTCCTTGGATTCCGCAGGCTCTTCAGCCGTCGTCTGTTCAGACTCTTCAGTCTCAGCCTCAGTTTCCTTCTTTTCGGGTTCTTTCTCCTCAGCAGGCTTCTCTTCCTTGGTCTGCTCAGGCTTGTCTTCTTTAGCCTTGGGTTTCTCTTTCTCTTCAGGCTCGGAACTCTCAACGATCTCCGTTTCTTCCGGCTCACGATCAAGCTCTTCCGCGAAAACAAAAGTCGGCATTGCCGCTACAACCATTGCCGTGCTGAGCAAGATTGCCAATAAACGTTTAATCTTCATAACAAACCTCCCGAAATCATTCTTGATAGTTCAAGAATAAACTCTCGGAAGAATTATTCAATGGTATGTATATCCAAAGAAAAAGGCGTATTTTCTACGAAAAAACGCCCGTGAAATCGAAACTTTTTGAGGGGAAAAACCTACCTATAAGGCTCCCTTTACGTCACTGCCGTCAGATCAGATCCTGATCTCCTCGAGCATGGTCTCGTAATCGACTCTGTCGAGGATCTCCTCTTCTATGAGCGAAACAACGGTGGCGCGTGTGCCTGAAGGGTCGTTCTGCTCGCTTTCGACTTTATTATCGTAAGAATGAGTCATATCTTCCATAACGGATCACCCCTTGGCGTTTTCGTTATTCTACTACTAAAAATCTGAAAATCTTGAATTCTCACAATAAAGTAATATTACTATCTTGTTACAAAACCGTTCAGCCCCTATTTTATTGCATTTCTTCGTTGTTCCTCTTTTAGGGAACTTGTTTATAATATCTCTGTTATTTACCTTTTCCGGAGGCCCTGATGAGAGGCATAGTTTTCGACATCGACGATACGCTTTACTGCAGGCAGGTCATGCTGATCAAGGCTGCAGAGATCGTTCTCGGGGTATCGATCCCCGATTGGCAGGAATTCATGCGCGTCTATTACGAAAAGAGCGACGTCAACATGCAGATGCTCGAATCCGGCGAAGTCTCCACCCACGACATCAACGGTTGGCGCTACAACGAGACCTTCCGCATCTTAGGTCTGCCTTACGATCCCGAGGACGGCGGCAAGGCAGCAGACACTTATCTTGAACTCCAGTCCCACATGCAGGTCAGCGAAGACATGACCAAAGTACTTGATGCTTTTGCTGCTGACCCATCTATTAAACTCGGCATCCTTACTGCAGGCGAATCAAAGCATCAGTGGAACAAGGTTGACATGTTAGGTCTGGACCGCTGGTTTGACCGTTCAAACATTATCGTCTCCGGCGACACGCCTTACATGAAGCCTGACATTGAACTGTTCCGTATGTTTGAGTCGCGCTGGGGTATAGCACCCGCTGACCTCTGGATGATCGGCGACTCATATAAGCACGATATCAAAGGCGCGCTAGATGCCGGCTGGCACGCGCTCTGGATCAACCGCAGGTTCCTGGGGCCACAGGAGATCACTCCTGACATCACAGTTGAGTCAGACAAAGAACTGACAGACGCGCTTACGAAGACGTTCTGCTGATCACATTCCATGTTTTTTTACAGATTTTCGTAAAAAACTGTCAGGAAACACGGAATCTTCCACCTTGCGCTCAAATAAAACAAAAACGGGCCCCGAAGGACCCGTTTTCTTTTCCCTTGGTCAAAACTGATTACGCTTTGATTCCCTTGCAGTCATTCATGTACTGCCTGATCGCGGGAACGTCTGTGTACTTGTTTACGCCGTCGGTGGTCGGGATGACCAGTGTCGGTACGTTTACGATATCAAGCTTCTGGGCGAGCTCGGGCTGATCGTCAGCATAGATCAGATCGTAATCGAAGCTCTGTTCATCGAACATTGCCTTGACGACCTTGCACTTAGGGCAGGTGTGTGTCGTGAAGAGCATCGGCTTCATTGTTCCGTTCTCGAGAGGGAGAAGCTCAGGGACATCCTTGGAAGCCTGATCGGTAACGGTGACCGTAGCTGTTCTCGGACGCATAGTGGAGGTCTCGATATCGTAAGTCTGTCTGTCCTTGAACTCCTGGAGCTTACCATCGTTCCAGTTCTTGATCGGACGGTAATAACCGGTGATACGGCTGTATGTCTCTGTCGGGCCGCCGCATACGGGGCAAGCCTTGACTTCGCCTGCGAGATAGCCGTGAGCCGAGCAGATGGAGTATGTAGGAGACATGGTGTAGTAAGGAAGCTTGTAGTTCTCTGCGATCTTGCGTACGAGAGAAGCAGCTGCCTTCCAGTCAGGGAGTCTCTCACCGAGGAATGCGTGGAAAACGGTTCCTGACGTGTAGAGTGTCTGGAGCTCGTCCTGAACGTCGAGAGCGTCAAAGATATCAGCTGTATAACCTACGGGCAGGTGTGAGCTGTTGGTGTAATAGAATACGCCGGAAGCGTCATTTGCCGTGATGATGTCAGGATACTTGGCCTTGTCGTGCTTTGCGAGACGGAAAGAAGTGGACTCGGCAGGTGTAGCCTCGAGGTTGTAGAGGTCGCCGTACTTCTCCTGATAGTCGGAGAGCTTGTTTCTCATGTGGTTGAGGACGTCCTGTGCGAACTTCTGCGTCTCTTCGTGCGTGAGGTCCTTTCTGATCCACTTGGCATTGAGGCCTGCCTCGTTCATGCCGACGAGACCGATCGTCGAGAAGTGGTTGTTGAACGTTCCGAGGTAGTGCTTCGTGTAAGGATAGAGACCTTCCTCGAGGAGCTTAGTGATCGTGTTCCTCTTGATCTTGAGGGATCTTGCGGCGATGTCCATGAGGTGGTCGAGTCTCTTAAGGAAGTCATCCATGTCGCTTGCAAGATATGCAATACGGGGAATGTTGATCGTGACAACGCCGACGGAACCCGTGGACTCGCCTGAACCGAAGAAGCCGCCTGACTTCTTTCTGAGCTCACGGAGGTCAAGTCTCAGTCTGCAGCACATTGAACGTACATCGGAAGGCTCCATGTCGGAGTTGATGTAGTTGGAGAAGTAAGGAATGCCGTACTTAGCCGTCATCTCGAAAAGAAGCTTGTTGTTCTCTGTCTCGGACCAGTCGAAATCCCTTGTGATGGAATATGTGGGGATCGGATACTGGAAGCCGCGGCCGTTGGCATCACCTTCGATCATGATCTCGATGAACGCTCTGTTGACCATGTCCATCTCAGCCTTGCAGTCCTTGTACTTGAAGTCGACTTCCTTGCCGCCTACGATACAGTTCTGCTCTGCTAAATCGTTCGGGACTGTCCAGTCGAGAGTGATGTTTGTGAAAGGAGACTGTGTACCCCATCTTGAAGGTGTGTTTACGCCGTAGATGAAGGACTGGATGTCCTGCTTGACCTGCTTGTAACTCAAGTTGTCTATCTTAACGAAAGGAGCGAGGTAAGTATCGAAAGATGAGAATGCCTGAGCGCCTGCCCACTCGTTCTGCATGATTCCCAGGAAGTTGACCATCTGGTTGCAGAGTGTTGAAAGGTGCTTTGCAGGTGCGGAAGTGATCTTGCCGACGATTCCGCCCAAACCTTCCTGGATGAGCTGCTTGAGTGACCAGCCTGCGCAGTAGCCTGTGAGCATTGAAAGATCGTGGATATGAAGATCTGCATTTCTGTGAGCGTCAGCGATCTCCTTGTCATAGATCTCGGAGAGCCAGTAGTTAGCGGTGATCGCACCTGAGTTGGAGAGGATGAGTCCGCCTACTGAATAAGTAACTGTGGAGTTCTCCTTAACACGCCAGTCCTCGACTTTGACGTAGCTGTCAACGAGGTTCTTGTAGTTGAGGAGCGCGGAGTTCATGTTACGGATCTTCTCACGCTGGTTTCTGTAAAGGATGTATGCCTTTGCTACGTCCTCATAACCCATTCTCTGGAGCGTGGTCTCGACGCTGTCCTGGATAGACTCGACGTCGACCTTGCCGTCAACGGCCTTTGCTTCCGAGTCGGATACCGCATTGAGAGCGAGCATATCGATTATCTGCTTGTTATACTCTCTCTTCTGTGCTACGAAAGCCTTCTCGATAGCTCCTGAGATTTTGCTTAAGTCGAAATCTACGACTTTTCCGTCCCTCTTGATGATACTGTACATTTTGCCTCTCCTTTTTATTTTTCCCCGCGGATCTCTGATCCCGGGATAAAATCCTTTGCCCTTGCGAGCGCCTTGCCGAGTTCTTCTTCCGAAAGAGCGCCCATCCCTTCACCGTTTACCAGATTTCCCGAATCAACGAAGTTCTGAAGAAAGTACCTGGGCGAATCCTTGACCATCTCTGCCGCGCCGGCGATGCTGTCTGCGTCATGCAGCGGCGACACGACCGTAGTCCTGAATTCGTGATCGATGCCGGAAGACCTTATGATCTCTATGCTTCTTTGTATCTTCGATACGTCAAAGCCCGGGATCCCTACGGTTTCCGCGTACTTCTCAGGCGAGTTCTTGATGTCCATCGCGACGTAATCGACGTTGCCGGACTTTAAGATCTCTTCGAGCTTGTCCGGGAAGGATCCGTTGGTGTCAAGTTTTACCTTGTAGCCCATGGCCTTGATCTTCGCTATGAATTCGCCGATGTCGCTCTGCAGTAGCGGCTCTCCTCCCGTGATGGCAACTCCATCAAGGATTCCGCGGCGTTTCTCCAAAAACGCGAAAAAGTCTTCTTCGGGATACACCTCTGCCTCTTCCGTCTTCGTTACAAGAAGAGCGTTGTGGCAGAAAGGGCACCTCATATTGCAGCCGAGGGTGAACACCGTGCAGGCAACCGTACCGGGGAAGTCCAAAAGTGTCAGTTTCTGTATTCCGCCGAGTCTCATTCCTGCCGTTCCCTTCCTTCGCAAAACCAGTTTTTAGGTGCGAAACGCCTCGCTTTTTCCTCGAGGCGCTCCTAAAGGATACCCATATATTGTGGTCAAGTCAAGCGCAAACCCCTATATTTTGTGTCTGTAGCCGATTTGTAACAAGAATGAAATATTTCCGCAAAAAACATTGATACAGGGCGTTTCACGGGAATTTTACCCTTGAAACGCCCTGAACATGAGGACATAATTATCGGTTTTGAGGACAGATGTCAGAGCAGTTCCTCAGTCATCAAAAGATCTCTTCAGGACCTCGATCGGAACCACCTCGGTCACATTTCTGCCCGGAATGGTGACCCGGACTTCAGCCTGGCCCCACCCGTCCTTTACTGTGCGGACATAGAAGCCTCCGAGGCCTCCGAAGATATCGCACTCGCATGCATTTCCTGTGCTTCCGCCTCCCAGGAGTTCGATCGGGCCCTTGCAGGTCACCTTTGCCGGAGTGTTGTAGAACGGCATCACGTTGCCGTACTCGTCGGTTATCCTTACGCGTACAGCACATGCATCGTAAGTCGCGCCTTCTTTAAGTACATCCGTGCTGACGATCAATTCGAGCCTGATCTCCGTGGAAGGAGCTTTGGTCACGGTAACGACGGTCTCACCGTCTTTTATTCCCTCAAATCTGTATACCGGCTGCTTGCCTCCGCGGTCTCCCACATACTTACAGTAGAGCTTGAACATATCGTCCGGAGTTATCTTGCAGCGGTTCATCGCCATCCCGAGCTTCATCTTAAATCCGAACGGCCTTTTCCCGCAGCCGGTTGCCATGTAGTTCAGCGCGTCTTTGAAGATACCCGCCTGCTTTTCGTTGAACCTCTTGTCCTTAAGGAGTCTGTCTCCTATGAAATCATCGATAAGGATCGGCGCATTCTTAAGGTTCTTATAAAGACCGGTACCGGGCACGTATTCTTTAATAAAAATATCATCCTTAAACATCTTTACGCTGTCGCAGTTCGTAAAGATGTATATCTTTCCGCGGTTTTCAGCAGGATGTTCGCCCGGATCCATGGAGGAGCTCACAGTAACGAACGGCTCTTCACTGCCCGCGGCAGCATAGACCGATGCGGCAAGCTTGTGATTCCTGAACATGTCGCACACGCCGTGATAGCAGATCTTATCCCCGCTTCCGAACTCACGGTGCGTGTTATAGTCGGCAAGACACCAGCCCAGCGCGCCCGCTATCTCTTCGTCTCCGAACGCGGCATCAAGGACATTGGCGTGGCGCAGTGCGTGCTCAACTCTCTGTTCCTCGGGATCGAATGCCTTGCAGGGGAACATATGGCCTCCGAATTCGGAGATGAAATACCCCTTCTCCGGATCGGGAGATACCTGTGACCTCGGTTTTAATCCCGCATTATAGCCTGAGTGGGAGAAGTCGTTATAAGCATAGACATCCTCCAGAAGGGAGCTTTTCTCAAGATTTCTGATGCCCGTCGTCTGCCTGGTCGGATCGCATTCATGAGCGGTCTCATTGGTCTTCTTGTAAAACTCGTCATCGTCAGGCGACTCGTTGATCCTGACGCCCCAAACGATTATCGACGGGTGGTTCCTGTACTGCTCGACCATCTCGCGGCAGTTCTTTACTGCCTGCTTTTTCCATGCTTCATCACCGATATTCTGCCAGCCGGGCATTTCAGTAATGACCAGGAGTCCTTCCTTATCGCATTCGTCGATAAAATGCTGTGACTGCGGATAATGTGATGTACGTACGACATTGACGCCTAATTCTCTCTTCAGTATCTTCGCATCGAGACGCTGGACGCTCTCAGGCATTGCATAGCCGACATAAGGGAAGCTCTGGTGGCGGTTCAATCCCATGAGCTTGATCTTGTTTCCGTTCAGATAGAAGCCGTCCGCTTTGAACTCCGCGGTCCTGCATCCGAAAGCGATGCACTTCTTGTCGGCCTTCTCCTCGGACACAAAAAGGGTGCACTCGATCGAATAAAGATGGGGCTTTCCAAGATCCCAGCACTTGACGTTGTTTATAGTGAATTCCGCGGCGTCATTCTCGAAAACGCCCTGATTGACTGCCTCATCATTATCAAGGTCTCTGACCAGATATTTGACCTTGTAAGATCCCTCTTTTGCTCCGTCCAGGTTGACGGCCGCCTTCACGTTGCCGTCCATGTCTCCGGTCACGAAAACATCCTTGATGAACGCGCCGTCGATCACATCAAGATGAACCTCGCGGTAGATGCCGCCGTAGGTCAGATAGTCCGTAAGCTCTCCGAACGGCGGGACGTTATTGCTCTCCCTGGAGTCGCACTTGACCGTGATGATGTTGTCTCTTCCGAATGTGACAAGATCTGTGATCTCGCATCTGAAGGCGGTATATCCGCAGTGATGCTCAGTCACGTAAGAGCCGTTGACCCTGACTTCCGCAGAGTGCGCCACGCCGTCAAACGTGAGGAAAAGCCTTTTGCCGTCCCATTCACGGGGCAGCGGGAAGACCTTGCGGTAACCCGAGACCGTCTCATATTCTTCTTTATCGAAATAGTTAAAAGGCGTGATCTTCACGCTGTGGGGTATCCTTACCTCAACCGCATCGCCGCCCTTATAAATAGGATTGCAGAGCTCGTCGTTATATACCGGAGTGAATTCCCAACCGTCATTAAATTCAATTCTCATCTGCTTTTCCTTTCTGCTTCTTTTCGATGCGGTTCTGCTGCGGTCTCACTTCGATCTCGGTGACACAGGCTCCGTCTCTCATCCGGAGAACGTCTCTCACGCATTCTGCAGTATCCTCCGGAACAAGGAAACAGCCTTCGTCATCGGAAGGCTCGAAATCCGCATTTCTGTAAAGACCCGTCCCCCTGGTAAGATCGGGACAGATCGTCACCACCTTTACGCCGTGCTTCCTCGCCTCTTCGAAAAGGCTCCGCCCGAAGCTCCTTAGGCCCGCCTTCAGCGCGCCGTAGCAAGCTCCGTGGGTATTGATCCTTGTGGAAGTCACCGATGCTATATTTATAATATAACCCTTTTTATCCTTGATTTTCGGAAGTAATGCGGAAGTTATTATCAGCGGCGCTTCCAGGTCGGTCCTGCACATCTCACTGATCTGTTCCGGAGTCATGAACTCCGTCAGTCCGTAATAAGCGCTGCCCGCCGCATTGACGAGAATGTCGACTTCTTTGAATGAAGAAAGCTTGTGAAGCAGAACGTCCGTATCCCTGATATCCATCGAGATCCTCTCTTCAAAAAAAGAGACGTCTCCTTTAAAGACCCTGCCGATCCCGTGAACCCTGTATCCCTCTTCGGAGAGCATCTTTGAGATCGCATAACCGATGCCTGACGATGCTCCTGTTACTATTGCGGTCTTTAATTCCATGTGAATATCTTCTCCTCTGCGATATAGCGGGCGAGCCGCTCGCACATGAATTCCTGCATCTGCCTGTCGGTGCTTTCCTCATACTGGGCGACACCGTTCCTTATAACATAAGGGTACCATGCAATCTCGGAATTTCTCATACTTTTTCGCATCGAAGAAAGATATTCTTTTGAGATCCTGAAACAGCCCACGCTGACATCAGTAAGTTTATTGAGATCGATCATCTGAGAGACCCTGTCTGCCAGCTCTCCGTAATGCTCCTGCCAGTTGTCCGTAAGTATCATGGGATCAAAGCAGAGCCTTACGTTTGCGCCTGACTCCAAAGCCCTGGCAGCGGCTTTTATGCGATCGTCCAAAGAAGGAACATTCTTCTCATATTTCCGGGCGATCGCATCAGGCGAAAGCGTAAATGCATAGATGACGTTTGGAACTAAAGCAAGCGAAGGAGGCGCGGCCTTCGTCCTCAATTCGACCAGAAGATCCCTGTTTGACTCTGCAAGACTTATCCACCTGTCCGCAAGACCCGTAAGGCCGTTCAGTGCGATAAGATCCGTATCGTAAGAGGCACAGACATAAAGCGGTCCGTCTTCAAGCAGCTTTTGCACGTCCTTTTCGTAGTCTTCGAAGTTTACGAATACGACTATGTTCGAAGAAGGATACATGCCCTTGAGATAACAGTATTCGCAGTCGAAAAGACAGTTCATGACAGAACTCGAATAATAGAAATTACGCTGTCCGAACGACTGGCAGACAGGCGCGCCTTTGAATATCCTGGAGCCTTCCCTCACCGCCAGGATCAGGGCAGGGTCCTTCTTTTGAGCTTCGGTATCCTGCCTCGGCCTGTCGAAAACATCCTTATAGTGACCGATCGGTATTACCACGGCCCCTTCCGTTTTCTTCAGTATCTCCCGGGTCAGAGGGTAATTTGCTGCTTTTTCCTCAACGTAAACGTGCGAAAATCTCATCTAATGCCCTCCTTCCCTGACGTTTGTCCGATGCCGGAAGGACACCGTTTTCGCGCATTTCATCAAGAATGGAATCTAAAAGTTCCATCTTCCCCGATAAGACCGCGTAATGCACGAGATCTTCAAACTCGTGTCTCATGTACTGTGTCAGCTTCAGTTCGTCCATGACGGATGCGGGAACCGGCATGTAATCCGCGGGGGCCTCATCAACGTCATGTTCTTCTAAGATGACTCTTATCTTTTCACGGTATTGCCTTAATATCCCCGTCACTTCGTTTGCGGACGGTATCCTGCTTCCGTCGTCCGAGACTGCCTTGATCAGGGCTATCTTTGAGGGCGCGGTCTTTCTCATAACGTATTCGCAGATAAGGGATGCCTCCATGTCGTATAAGACGCCGGGAGCCGGATCGGTGACTATAGCCTGTGAGGTAATGAGCGAAGCTTCGGGAAGAACAGGATCTCTCATCATGTCGGGATAATACCTGCGGCCGGTCTTCTCATCGGTAACGGAGTTGACCAGATAACAGCCGGGCATGGTCCCTGCGCAGACGCCTATGTTTATTACGTGATCCGAAGGGCCGATCTCTATCTTTTCAAGGGCTTTTAAAGCAGAGCTGCCGACTCCCGTGACGATATGTTTTCCCGGCAGACCGGCCAATGCGGCCGCTTCACATTTTAGCGCGGTCAGCACGTACAGCATGGTTCTTACTGGTTATTTTCCGCTGCTTTCGCTTCCTTGGCGTTCTTGCGGCGGACGACATAGAGCATGATGCAGATGGCGGTTCCGACCTCGGATATGCCTAATCCCATCTTGCCTCCGGGTGTCTTATATCTGAGTTCTATCTCATGCGTTCCGGCTTCCAGAGGCAGTCCGATGAACATGGAGTTTGCCTGATAGAGCTTTGTGAGCTTTCCGTCAACATACGCATACCAGCCGTCAGAATAAGGGATGGACAGACAAAGGACCTTAGCCTTGTCCAAAGTGATCTTGCCGGTCACCTTGTTCGTGCAGTTGCCTGTCAGGTGCAGATCGACGTTCTCGAGGACGTTTTCTTTGAGCTTTTCGACACTTGCATCGAAATCAGTCATCGGCTGGCAGAAGACATAGAGTTCGTCAAACGAATACTTTCCGCGCTCCGGCAGGGTTATCGTCATCCTGTTCTTTGATTTCTCGCTAAATCCGGTATTGATAAAGAAGTCGGTACGGCCGTTATATCTCTGGTATTTTCTGGTTACGAAATTGAATATCCTGATCGACATGTTCGCGCCGCCCGTAGTCTTGACGGTCATCATCTGGGCAGTCGGCTCGATGTAATATCTGTGATCGGTCTTGATCCTCTTCTGATCTGCGGCGCTTAATCCTTCCCACTTTCCGCTGAGCTGTGCCGCATCGTATTCGCTGATGCCCATGTATCTCAGGTTCTTTATTCCGAGGTAAGTCTCACACTTTTCGGGGGTCTTCATGGTAAGCGTGACAGTGGCGTTTTTGCTGAGAGCAACGATAGAGCCGTCCTGATCCTTCACCGCGCCGTTGAGAGCCGATATCGAATATTTGATCTTGCTTCCGGTTATCTTCGGATCAAGGGATGCAAAGCCCGCCTGGTTATCGTAACCGTCAAGCACAACGCCCTGCAGCATGGCTTCCTGTTTTGCCGAAGTCTCCAAAGCGTCAAACTTCTCTCTGGAGATCACGTTCTCGTAAGTATATCCGAGAGGCAGCGGGTTGCTGTTCTCGTAAATGTAGTAATCCTTGCCGGTGTTCTCGCCCTTGACCTTGGCTATCTGCTTATAGCCGTACGGGATGTTGGAAGCTGTGTACAATGCGGCAACGTATCTGACGGAGCCCAGTTCTTCCAGTGCGGTACGTGAATCGGGGCCTAAGAATCTCGATACCATCTTGAGCTCGACCAGATTCTCCGCAAACGACTGCGACACTGCGGGGGATACCATGCTCATGTAGTAGCCGGTGCTGTAGAGCCCGTGCATCATCGCGTCATTGCAGGCTGTGATTATGTCGCCGTCAACGAACGTATATCTCGAGAAAGTGCTTTGATCGGTGTTCTGTGCGATTATCTTGCCTTCTTCGGGCGATATGCTGTTTTTCACCTGGCTCTGGTCAAGTACGGACGGCGCAATGTTCGGGTCCATCCATTCGAAGTAACCGAATACTGCATTGACGGCTATCGAAATGATGCATGCCGAAAGAACAAATATGCCTGCGATCTTGCGCTTCTTTTCGCTGTCCTTTGACGAGAGCAAAAGACAAACGGCCACGGTTATTCCCGCGACGATTATCTGTATCGCAACGTTGAGCGTCCTCGACATCGGGAGGATCATGCACAAAGCAAGGTAAATGCCAAGGCCTGCAAAAAGGATGATCGCCGTCTTTTTCTTTATGCTCGTAAGTTCCGGCCACATATAGGCGAGGATGAAGGCTACCAGAAGACTGTATCCGAAATGCCACCTTGCCGACGGATATGAAAGGCCGTTGAAAACATACTGGACAACGGGGATCATGAAGAACAGCGTAAGCACGGCGAAAGAGATCTTAAGCCTCTTCCTCAAAGGCTCATCGCTCCTTCCCTTGTAGAGAAGGAAGATCGCGACGAGCGCCGGCGAAGCATATCCCAGGTTGGCCCATTCGCCGCCCTGAACCGAGTGGTATGACAGGAATCCCGACAGGAAATTCTCGTAGTAGAGCACCGGATAGAGCATATCGAAAATAACTTTGTTCTCAGTCCTTGAATCGCCCGAGAATGACATGATCACGGGCAGCAGCAAGAATGCGCTCATCATGACCGCGATAATTGCATATCCGGCCAGACGTCCGATATCTGCAAGGACCTTCTTAATGTCGATCTGCTTGAACGGGATGAACATCTCGACTGCGGCATAGAGTACCGTGAGCATGACGATCATGTAGAAGAAATAGAAGCTCGACACAGCCGAGAAGAATACCGCAGCTATGAACATTGCAGGGCTCTTTTTCGCTCTTATCCTGTCAACGCCTGCAAATACCAGGGGCAGGAATACCATCGGCGTCAGGAAAAAGAGGTGCTTGACGGAGTTGACCAGTGCAAATGCGCAGAAAACGTATGTGAAAGCTCCTGCCATTACAGAAGTGTCCGTCAGGCGCTGATCCTTCTTGCCGAAACAGAACGAGGAAAAAGCAAGTCCCGCGCACCACAGCCTCAGATAGATCGAAAGTTCGTAGAAGATACGCATCGAGCCTGCCGGGAAGAACACGCAAAGGAGCGCGAACGGGTCTCCGACGGCATAGTAGTGAAGCGATGTGGGGATATCCGCGCCGTATCCTATCGAGAAAGACCAGCACGGAAGCTCAAATCTGTGTTCCACGAAAATGTTCTTAAGCAAAGACCTGAGCCATTCCGAATAATAGACCAGTGCTTTTATATGCTGGCCGTCACCGTCAAAATTGCAGATCTGAGTCTTGCCGCTTATGTTGATGACGGTTACCAGAGCCGCCGACATGACGGCAAATATAAGTGTATAAACCGCTATGTATTTCTTATTTTTCATAGGGGAGAGTATAGCAAACTTCATTTTGCTTGTAAAACTGACGCTCTGAGTATAATATTATCTTTGTTTTTTATTTTGGAGGCTATATATATATGGACAGACTTCTTACGGGACTGCAGCCGAGCGGCACTCTTACGATAGGTAACTACGCAGGCGGTATCAGCCAGATAGTTAATTACCAGAGCGACTACGAGACATTCCTTTTCATTCCTGATATGCATGCCATCACGGTTCCGCAGGATCCGGAGGCTCTTCACCGCAACATCATCAACGCGATCGCAATGTACATCGCCTGCGGAGTTAACCCCGATCTGCCCAACATGCACATATACATTCAGTCCGAGAACCTTTATCACGCAAATCTCTCCTGGATCTTCGAATGCCACACTCCTCACGGCGAACTGACCAGGATGCACCAGTTCAAGGCAAAGTCAGCTCTCCATGAGACTTTTACCGAAGGTCTTGTCACCTACCCCGACCTGATGGCGGCTGACATCCTTCTTTACGATGCCAAGTACGTTCCCACCGGAATAGACCAGAAACAGCACGTTGAGCTCGCGCGCAATATCGCGATCAGGTTCAACAACCGCTACGGCGAGCTTTTCGCTATACCTGAGCCCCTTATTCCGTCGATCGGCGCAAAGATCAGAGACCTCCAGAATCCTGAGCAGAAGATGAGCAAGTCGACAACAAATCCGAAGGCTTCCATCTTCCTTTCCGATCCCGAGAAGGTCATCCGCAAGAAGATCATGTCTGCAGTCACGGACTCCGACGGAGTCATCAAATTTGATGAGGAAAACAAGCCCGGAGTATCCAATCTCCTCACCATCTATTCTGTCTTCACCGGCAGTTCGATCGAGGACGCGGTAGCCAAGTTCGAAGGCGGCGGATACGGAGACCTCAAGAAGGCTGCAGCCGACGCCGTAGTTGAGAAACTGATGCCTATGCAGGAGAAGTACAACGATATCATCAACAGCGGCAGGATCAATGAGATCCTTGACGCCGGACGCGACTATTCCAACAAGATCGCTGCCGAAAAATATGAGAAAGTCAGGAAAGCCGTAGGATTCGGAAGGATCTGAGGCATAAAACATAACACATGAAGAAATTCGGTTCTGTCGTTTTAAAGATACTTTTCGTTCTGGCAGTATTTCTGCTCGCCCTGCTCTCGTTCTCGATATTCTGGACCATGTATGTCTGGCCTGACGTCTCGTTCGACCAGATAGTCTTCCATATCATTTCCCCGATCGCGGGAACCGGTTCAAACATCCTGATCGACTTCTGTTTAAGGTCGCTCCTGCCCGCCGTCGCGGTCACTGCAGGTGCAGTCATTTTGAAGACCGTGCTCAAGAAAAAGGGCAAGAAGATGAAGCCGGTAAATGCCGCCGTCATAGCGGCCGTTGCCGTCCTTTTCATAGTATCCGCATCCATTTTCATGACCAGATACAAGGTCATCGAGTACTTCACCGCAAAGAGCGAGAACTCCGATTTCATCAAAGACAATTACGCCGATCCCGCAAAGACCGCCATTACCTTCCCCGAGAAAAAGCGCAACCTCATCTACATTTTCCTTGAATCCATGGAGATGACCTATACGGACAAGGATAACGGCGGCGCTCTGGACTACAACTGCATTCCCGAGCTCACGAAGATCGCCAAGGAGAATGACTGTTTCTCCGGAAACAGCGGAAAGCTCAACGGCGCCAAGGTCTCCTTCGGTGCCACATACACGATGGGCGGCATGGTTGCCCAGTCATCGGGACTCCCCGTTGTCGGCGGCATCGGCAATGCCGCCTCCCAGCAGGATTCTTTCTATCCCGGCGCTTCAGTTCTGGGAGACGTCCTCTCGCGCCAGGGTTATACAAATGAGCTGATGGTAGGTTCTCCCGTCGAGTTCGGCGGCAGGGGCGTTTATTACACCACACACGGCAGCCATAAGATCTTCGATTACGATTTCGCCCTGAACAACGGCAAGCTTCCTTCCAAGGATTACAAGGTCTGGTGGGGCTATGAAGATTCCAAACTCTTCGCTTTCGCAAAAGAAGAACTCAAGGATCTTTCTTCGAGCGGAAAGCCTTTCAATCTTACGCTTCTCACGGTAGATACCCACTTTGAGGACGGATATGTCTGCCCTGAGTGCAAAGACGAATACGGAACGCAGTATGCCAACGTCATTGCATGCTCCTCAAGACAGATCGAGGCATTCATCAACTGGTGCAAACAGCAGGATTTCTATGAGAATACGACCATCGTACTGAACGGCGACCATCTCACGATGGACAAGGACTTCCTTAACAGCATCGATGCCAAATACGACAGAAAGACCTTCACCGCCATAATCAACTCCGCGGTCAAGCCTGAGGAGAACACCGAGCGCGTTTACTCGACTCTCGACCTTTTCCCTACGACCCTTGCGGCAATGGGCTGCAAGATCGAAGGTGACAAGTTAGGCCTCGGAACGAATCTGTACTCATCGAAAAAGACACTCTTTGAAGAATACGGCGAGGATTTCGTCAACGCCGAGCTGTCCAAGAACTCCGAGTTTGTCAATTCGACCATAAGCAACTGGGATCCTTTCGATTTCAACACTCTGACTTATTCGCACGCACTGAACACGACGATTCAGTTCGGTACTGCGGACAAGAAGAAGTATGCGGTCATCGGGCTTTTCGGTGCAGAGAACATCAATGCGAAAACAAGAGGCTACGTTGCCCGCTTAAAGGGTGAGAATGATTCGGTCATCGACAGTTGTGAAATGGAGATCGACGATGACAGGATCTATAATGCGACTCTTGAGGTCACAAGCCTCAAGCAGGCCCAGCCTGCCACGCTTGAGATCTACGCAAGGGATTCCAAGGGCACAGAGCACCTCGTATATTCCGAGACCGGTTTCTTCGGCAACAACGTCATGTTCGAGAGATCGAGGAAGGTTGATAAGCCCGAAAAGTGCAATTCCTCCCTCGCCTTCTCAGACGACGGCAAGACCATGACCGTCACCGCATCCGGCTTCAAGAACCCGAATGACATCAGCGTTGTTTACGTATACGTTTGGGACAAGAGATCCGTCTCATCACCCAAATACTATGCGCTTACCCGCACAGGAAATGAGAACGGCGCGACTTACAGCGCCTCGATCGACATAACGAAGTTCGACAGGAAAACGCTCAAAGTCCACCTCTATCAGAGGGCGAGCGGCGGTTGGACCAAGATCTGGAAGGACGTTAAGGAATAAAACTCTTCAATTCTCGTTCGGATATACCAGACGTCTGTCTGTATCGAACCAGTCTGCAAGAGTCCTGAAGGTCTTTACGATGAAACGGCCCCTGTCGGTTATCGAATAAGTACCGTCGGCATTCTGCTTTATCGTTCCCGTTACGACCTGTTCATTGAAACGCTTTTCGAAAGCGCCGTAATCGTTGACATATTTGGCGGTAAAGATCTCTCCGACAGAGTCCTGGGTAAACGTCTTGTCTGAATTCTCATCCATGTAGCTGAGCATGAATACCGATACGGAGCGCTCGACGGTAACCGGGAAGAGCGTGAAAAGCACCGTGTTGACGCAGCAGAAGATGACGAACATCATGATGACGTCTCTTACGGTGACGAATTTCCAGAACTTCCGGATAACGCCCATGACTACAGCCGCAAGTATTCCCGTAAGTATTATGAATGCGATGCCTCTGTACATCAGGACGCTCATATTCTTAAGCAGGCCCGTATGAAAGAGTGCGACAAACAGGAGCGAACACACCAGATATATCAGGATATAGACCAGTATCAGCTTAAAAACTTTGCCGGCGGAAGACTTACTGCCTTCCTTCTTTACCTTGTTGTCAGTCTTTTCGCTCATCGTTTTCCTGCCCGCTCTTCTGCTTGATATCTTCAGCCGCCTGTGCCTGGGTACGGTCGAGCGGGCTCGCGACATAAGCGATACCCTGAGTGCTGACTCTTATGGCGGTGCCGCAGTAAGCACAGCATCCGGCCGAGCCGAGTCTGATCCTTGTGTTGGTGGAACCGCAGTTCGGGCACTCTACCGCAACGCTCTCTCTGGCGATCTTCTGCTCATAAACGCTCCTCTTAAATGAGGCCGTCTCTGCCTGATAACGCTGAGACTGGGCGAGAGCCTCGCTCTTCGCCTGCGCTTCAAGGGCACGTGCTCTTTCGATCTCCTGCTGTGCCCTGATATTCTCACTGATTGACAGACCGAGTCTTATCAACGAACCAAGATGAAATCCCATCTATCCCTCCGCCTTCTTCCATGAAAAGCTTAAGTCCGTCTATCAGCGTATCACAGTTTCTATCTCGCGTGCAAGTCTCGACACGGGGAGCCCGACGACGTTTGAGAAGTCACCGTCTATCTTTTTGACAAGAGTAGCTCCGCCGCTTTGTATCCCATACGCGCCGGCCTTGTCATACGGCTCATCCGTACTGCAGTAGCTCTCGATGAGATCCTTCTGAAATTGATCAAGCTCACAAAATTCCACGGGAGTCTCTTCGGTAAAACACTTTGTCTTTTCAGAAGTGATCAGGGCAACGCCGGTCGCGACCACATGCGTTTTTCCGGACAGTCTGGTCAGCATCGATACGGCTTCATCTTTATCTTTCGGTTTGCCGAAGATCTCATTGTCCAGAATGACCGAAGTATCCGCGCCTATTACAAGGACATTGGCCTTCTCTTCTTCTGGAAGTCCGTCGAAAACGGCTTTCGCCTTCAACAGTGCAAGTCCCTCGCTCACCAGGACCGCAGGAGTTCCTTTGTTCTCCATCTCGATCTCGGCTTTGCGTTCATCGATCTCTCTCGTGATTATCTCGAAATCATCAGTAATTATCGACAGCAATTCGCGCCTCCGGGGAGACGCGCTTGCAAGTATCAGTCTTTTGTTAAAGCCCTTGTTCAAGCCTTGTCTCCTCCATCCGGAGCTTTAGGCTGTTCAGGCTTTTTTGCCGGCATATCCGGAATTATGCTCTTTGCCGGAGCTGCCGGTGCGGCAGGCGCGGGTGCCTTTGGAGCCGGAGATTGATCTTTTCCTGGTATTATGCTCTTGGCGGGAGCCGGTGCAGGCGCAGGTCTTGCTGCGGGTGCAGAAGCAGGTCTTGCCGGAGCAGCTGCAGGCTTTGCCGCAGGAGCAGAGCCGTCATTCCTGATCTTAGCCGACATGGCAACTGCGGACATCTTGGGCTCGGCGCCGGATGTTATTTCTTTCGCAACCTGGCTGACGCCGCTGACTCCGTTGATGGTATCGCTTAAGGATGACTTGAAGTCGATGGTGCTCTCCGGGATAACGCCTTCACTGTTGGCAGAGAACTTCTTCTCGGGGTTGTCCCTGAATAGCGTATAGACTTCCCTCGGATTCTCCTTGTGCGCGATCTTGTAATAGAAATTGACAAACTTTGCCATCGATTCGCTCATTACGAACTTGGAGGCCGTCTTGACCGGAGCATCGATTCCCTGCGCTTTGTTTATATCAGCAAAGAACTCTGAGCTGGTCTTGTATTCGCCGCTGATGATGTAACCGGAACCGGGTTCAACACTCTTATCGGCAAGCGCGATCATTGCATTTGCAACGTCTCTGACGTCTACGAATGCGTGGCCGCCTTCCTTCGGAGGAAGAGTTCCGTTCTTAAGATAACTCGTAATGATCTTATTGATCTCATAATCCTCGGAATAACCGGGACCGATGATGAATGTCGGAAGCACCATAACGGCATTGAGCCTGTTCAAAGTGACGCGCTCCATGATGTATGCCGCGGCATCGGCTTTGGACTTTGCGTATTCGCCTTCAACAAGGTTGCGGTTGAAATTCATCTTCAGTCCGTCAGGTACCGACTCGGGATTGATGGCATAAGCCGAACTCAGATAAACAAGCTTGCCTATCTTACGCTTAAGGCACATGTCGGCAACATTCTCCGCTCCGATCACGTTGACTCGCCTCATCGTCAGGTTCGTCTTATCCGTCAGCGAAATATATTCATCCGTATGGAAAAGGATCGCGCTTCTCGGATCTTCAAGATCGAAGAACTCCTTCATGGAATCCTTGTCTGTTGAGATACCGTATTTGATCTCGATATTGGGATTGCCTTTGTAGATCGAGGTATCTGAAAGCTCGCTCGCAAGCACCCTTACTTTCTCACCGCGTTCAAGGAGGAGGCTGACGATGATCTTACCAAGTGCACCCTCTCCGCCTGATACCAGATATTTTACTGACATTGCCTTTTTCCTCTCTTCCTTATGGATTTGAATTCAAGACAGCTTAGCCTTCTATTATTTTATTCTATTTCACTTATAAAAGCACCGTAAATCCATTTGAGAACTTTTTTGTTAAATATCTGTTACAGACCCGGCGTGAATAATGCTTATTGACATTTGTTTCCGCTCAGTCTATATTTTAGGAACGTTCCTTCGGGAACATACAATTAAATACTACACAAAGGCTGTGACGAAGAGGTCAGCAGATCAACCGGTCTTACAGAGAACCGCGTTAGCTGAGAAGCGGGGATACGTGAACTGCAAAAGACTATCACTTCCGAGCCGGCATTCCGAACAAAGGCAACTTTAAGTAGACAATGCCCGTACACCGCGTTAAGGGTAAGGAGTTGTCAGACTTCGTAAGTGGCAGCCGAAGGCTTGCAAATTGAGTGGTACCGCGGATTATATTCGTCTCAATGTCCAGGAAGGATGTTGGGGCGCTTTTTTTTGCCCCGAC
>CAMZBB010000014.1 GCA_947304405.1 uncultured Clostridia bacterium | reverse complement strand
GGTCTGCTCTTAAAGATCTGGAGAACGAACTGAAACTGAGTGTAAGGCCTGTTTCTTAAAAACAACAAAAAAGGTTGTTGCAGATCAAAATGCAACAGTCCTTTTGCTTTTAAAGTAATCCGGCATGCGTTGACTTACGAAAAAAGCCTTTTTGCTGTTTTCGTAAGTGAAGTTTCTTAGTAATTGAGCAAATCTCATGAAAACGCACTTACGAAAATGAGGTTTTCCCGGATTTAGTAAGTCAATAGCCTTTTCCGGACTTTGATGGAAGGCTCACAACGGAGCAGCGACGTCGCTTTTACTTCAGCCCCTCTTGTTCACGTTTATATTTTTGACGCGTTCCGGTCAGCGTTTCAGATCGGGATTCTGCTCGTAGTACTTTTCTTTGTCCTGATACATTCTCTCATCAGCACGTTTCAATGCACCCGTGATATCAGATGAATCATGCTCAAAACTGTAACCGAGGGCGAATGAGAGATGATCATAGTGCCTTGAGATAAGTTTTGCTTTATTGCATTTCCCGATAATCGCTTCTTCGGTGGTGAAGGTGAGAAGTATCATGAATTCGTCACCGCCCGCACGGAAGATCTGATCACCGATAAAAGCGTTCTGGAGTGCTATGGCAGCGTTCTTCAAAAGCAGATCTCCTGCTGCGTGTCCCAGTCTGTCGTTGACTCTCTTGAGTCCGTTAAGATCTGCAAACACTATCCCGATCTCTTTGAGGGAATCATCTTTGCTGTTCCTTAAGCTGTCGATCTTGTTGTTCATTTCATTCCTGTTCAGAACTCCGGTCAGCATGTCGATCGAACTCAGTTTTTTGAGCCTGTCCATGAGTTTCTGATTTGCTATATCCGAAGCGACAAAGAACGTGGTAAGTTCAAGCGTCTGCTTGATCTTGACGGTATTCTCGGTATCGAAATTGCAAGCCCAGATATATCCCAGGATCTCGTTGTTTGAAAGCAAGGGGAAAAGAACGATGCTTTCAACGTGGTTTTTCATAAGGGACTCGTACCATGCGGGATTCTTCTCTTTAACGTAATCCCATTCGTTTTTGTTTTTCGCGATGAGGCAGTTGCTTCCGCCGATCGTATCTTTCCATGAAGCCGTAAGATCGTAGAAGCCCTCTCTTAAGACACCTTTCATGCTCGGAAGCATTGAATATGCATTCCTCGATTCGCAGAGTGCGGTACATGTCCTTGTCTCGTGATCCGTAAGCAGGATTACGCAGGACTGTGCGTCGCAGAGCTTCCTTATGTCGGAAATGACTTCATCCATCGTGTGCTGGAAATTGGTGGTGCCGCTGAGCTTTATGCAGGTGTTGAGCACATCGGAAGCGATCGATGCTGATGTGTTGCTCATTTCTTCGCTGTCGGCGTTCTTGGATATCATCTGCGAATAGGTGCAGTAGTGAATGTTTCCTTTTGAACCCAGAGGGATCATGAAGAGGTTGAACCAGAAATCAAATCTTTCCGGATGAACGTAGGTGTGAAGCGGCTGCTTCAATACGGCGCATCTGTAACAGAAATCCTCGAAATTCAGATCTTTTGGAAAGTAGTTCTGATAAAGACTGTTGGGTACAAACTTGTTTGTAAGCATTTGAGGCGCAGATTCATCTGCGACCTCAATGGAAGCAACATACGGAGCATTGCCGGTAACTATTCTGATGTCTCCGTAGGAACCGTCGCTGTTAGTTTCAACAGAGATGATACACGTCGAAATATCGATCATGTTGACAAAACTGATCAGGTCCATAGTACGCCTCCTAATATAAAATTCTCTTGATGTTATTCTATCACATCGCTTTATACAAGTTGTTACCCGCGTATTAACTAACTGTGGTCATCGGTTAAAGATTTAACAATAAAATAAATACAGGTAATGAATGAACATTACCTGTATGCTTTGCTTTTGTACTTTGAAAAGCGCTGTGAGATTACTTGGCTACTATGTTGGCGATCCTGCCCTTAACGTAGATGAACTTCATTATCGATCTGCCTGCAAGCGCGCCTTCCAATCTGCTGTCGGCTTTGACTAATGCTTCGACTGCGTCCTGATCTGCCTCTGCGGGAATGTTGATCTTGAACTGAACCTTGCCGTTGATCTGTACGGCGATCTCGATCTCATCCTTTACGAGTGCGCTCTCATCAACTTCAGGCCACTTCTGGTTGTAGACGGAGTAGCCGTTGCCTAATGTCTCGCACCAGAGTTCCTCGGTGAAATGAGGTGCGAAAGGTGCAAGCAGGAGAACGAGTTTTTCTGTTGCGTATCTCTTAAACTCGGACTTGGCGGAAGCATCCTGGCTGTACTTAGTGATCGCATTCAAAAGCTCCATCATTCTTGCGATGGGCGTGTTGAACTGGAATTTTTCGATGTCGGCAGTAGAGCTCTTGATAGCGTAGTTGATCGCGTAGTTGAGTTCTTTATCTGCGGATGTCATGTCGGCTTTTGCGGGAACTGCAGAAGCTTTGGAAGCTGCGCAGTCAGCTACGGCTGTCTCGATCCTTCTGAAGAACTTGACGATGGCCTGAAGTCCGGAATCTGCCCAAGGGCCGCCCTCGATGTATGCAAAGCCGAATCCAAGATATGTTCTGAATACGTCTGAACCGTACTTGCTGATGTAGTCGTCAGGTGCAACTGTGTTGCCTCTGGACTTACTCATCTTCTGTCCGTCAGGTCCAAGGATTGTTCCCTGGTGAACGAGGCTTGTGAAAGGCTCATCGAAATCGAGCATACCCATGTCGCGCATGGCCTTTGTGAAGAACCTTGCGTAGAGCAGGTGCATGCATGCGTGCTCTGCGCCGCCTACGTATTTGTCAACAGGGCAGAACTTGTTGATCTTGTCCTTGGAGAACATCTCTTTGTCGTTCTTGTTGTCAGGATATCTGAACTGATACCAGGAAGAATCAACGAAGGTGTCCATCGTATCGGGATCACGTCTTGCATCGCCGCCGCACTTGGGACACTTGCAGTTCATAAAAGACTCGCACTTTGCAAGCGGGCTCTCGCCGTCGGGTGTGAACTCAACGTCGTAGGGGAGAAGAACAGGAAGTTCGTTCTCGGGTACGGGAACAACGCCGCATGAAGGGCAGTGGATCATGGGGATCGGAGTTCCCCAGTATCTCTGACGTGAGATCAGCCAGTCGCGGAGCCTGAAGTTGACCTTCCATTCTCCCATGCCGATCTCTGCGAGCTTGGCAACGATGGCCTTCTGGGCATCGTGCATCTCCATGCCGTCAAACTCTCCGGAGTTTGTGAGGTAGCCCTTCTTGTCACAGTAGGGAAGATCTGAATCAACACCCTTTTCGGGCTGGATTACGCGGATGATGTCAAGGCCGTACTTGTGTGCGAAATCGAAGTCTCTCTCATCGTGTGAAGGAACTGCCATGACGACGCCGGTACCGTAACCTGCGACAACGTAATCAGCTGCCCAGATCGGAACCTTTCTTCCGTTCAGAGGGTGGATGGCGTATGCGCCCGTGAAGACGCCTGTCTTCTCACGTGTCGTGGACATACGGTCGATCTCGGTAACCTTTGCGGTAGCCTTGCGGTATTCCTCAACGGCCTCTCGGCACTCGTCAGTCGTGAGCTTTGCACAGAGTTCGGACTCAGGTGCGATAACGACATAGGTGATACCCATGAATGTATCGACCCTCGTGGTGAATACTTCGAGCTTCATCGGAGAACCGTCATCGTTTGTAAGACGCTCACCGTTCTTTTCGACATAGAGTGCGACCTGTGCTCCTTCGGATCTTCCGATCCAGTTCTTCTGAAGCTTCTTGGTCTTCTCGGGCCAGTCGAGCTTCGGGAGATCATCTAAAAGTTCCTGAGCATACTCGGTGATCTTGAAGAACCACTGTGTCATGTTCTTGCGGATAACTTCGGAATGGCATCTTTCACATGTTCCGTCAATGACCTGCTCATTTGCAAGAACGGTCTTGCATGAAGGGCACCAGTTAACGGGCGCGTTCTTACGGTATGCGAGGCCCCGCTTGTAGAGTTCGATGAAAAACCACTGGTTCCATCTGTAGTAGTCGGGCATGCAGGTCTTAACCTCATAATCCCAATCTACCGTAGTGCCCATAGCCTGAAGCTGCTTTTCCATCGTATCGATGTTCTTCAGCGTAGAATCCTTGGGGTGAATGCCTGTCTTGATCGCATAGTTCTCTGCAGGGAGTCCGAAAGAGTCGAATCCCATCGGATGGAAAAGGTTATATCCCTGCATGTGTTTAAATCTTGCCCATGAGTCTGTCAGCGAGTAGTTGTACCAGTGACCGAGGTGCAGGTTGGCACCGGAAGGATAAGAGAACATTTCAAGGCAATAGAGCTTTTTGCCGGAAGCAGTGGGATCAAACTTGTAGAGTTTTGTCTCGGCCCACTTTGCCTGCCACTTTTTGTCAGTTTCAATTGAATAACTCATGACATTACTCCTTAACGCTTATAAATAAACAACTAATTTTAGCACCGGATAACCGAAAATGAAACACAGTTGTAATTCGCTTTGATAGTCAAATAATTGATTTTTTGCTTTTCTGATGTAATAATAGGTCGTCTGATTTAGATTTTATACGCCGAAAATGGCGTTTCTATATATTTGAGGTGAGAATTTATGGCATTAGGCATGGAGATTGGTGTCGATCTCGGCACCAGCAGCGTGTTGATATATATCAGGGGCAAAGGAATAGTCCTTAAGGAACCCTCTGTAGTCGCAGTTAACAGCAGAACAGGTAAGGTGCTCGCAGTAGGTGAGTCCGCAAGTCTTATGCTTGGTAGGACCCCGGGTATCGTTGAGGCCATCAGACCTCTCCGTGAGGGCGTCATTTCCGACTTCCGCGCAACAGAGGTCATGCTCAAGGCTTTCATCGGCCGTGTTTGTACGGGACTTCGTGCAACTTATTTCAAACCGACGATCGTCGTATGCGTTCCTTCGGTAATTACACCGGTCGAGCAGCAGGCTGTTGAGAATGCCTGCCGTCACGCAGGCGCGAAGGACGTTTTCCTTATCAGAGAGCCTATCGCAGCTGCCATCGGCGCCGGTATCGATATCACGAAAGCCTGCGGATCGATGGTCGTTGACATCGGCGGAGGTACGACGGATATTTCCGTTATCTCGCTCTGCGAGCCTGTTGTAGATGCATCTTTAAAGGTTGCTGGCGATAAGTTTGATGAAGCCATCATCAAGCACGTCAGAAAGAGACATAACATCCTTATCGGTGAGAAGACCGCAGAGAAGCTCAAGATAGAGATCGGCTGCGCTTACCCGAGAGACGAGGAGCTTACATTGGACGTTCAGGGAAGAAACATCATCACGGGTCTTCCTTCTACTGTTACGGTTTCTTCAACGGAAATGCTTGAAGCTCTTGAAGAGCCTATCACACAGATCTTTGAAGCAGTTCATAACGTTCTCGAGAGAACACCTCCGGAACTCATGGCTGATATCTCACAGAGAGGTATCGTTATGACCGGCGGCGGAGCAATGCTTTATGGTCTTGACCACATGCTCTCCAACAGGATAGGTATTGATGTATATCTTGCCCAGGATCCCGTCTCCTGCGTCGTTATCGGAACAGGTAAGGCTCTGGACATGATGGACAAGTTCGCTGCTCTCTCAAGCGACAACTGATATCATTAAGAGACATTCATAGACGTCCGTCAAATAATAGACGGGCGTCTATGTTTTTGTTTGGCTTCTGATAACGCAAAACCGCTTGAAATAACAGTTGACGAGTAAAATGCGTAATGATAAAATTCCGATAGTCAGATTGAACCTGACAGTTAGTCATTTCCTTTGGTAATTCGTTTGATCGTTTTTACACGTATCCCAATTCCCACGATTTGAATTTTGATTTTTGATCTTTAACATTTTTACATGAGAGGTATTCATGGACGATTTTGAAAGCCTGAACTCCAAGACTGATGCCGATCTTGCGCAGATAGCCGTTGCTTTCGGTGATTACACTGCGGAAGAAGTGGTAAACAAGACCAGAGAAGATCTTATTGCAGCCATTATGAACGGCGGTGCAAAGCTCTCACAGCCTGAGGTCGCGCAGATCCCTGACGTCAAGATGGAGACCGCACCTGATAAAGCCGTAGAGGTTCCCGCAGAAAAGCCTGCAAAGAAGCGTTCTACACGCACTAAGAAGGCTAAGGAGAACAAAGAAGAGACTCCTTTGGAAGAACTTGCAAAGACTTCCGAACCGGTCGAATCCGAGTCTTCCGCAGAAAAGAAGAAATCTTCTGCGAAAACAAAGACAAAGGAACCTTCCAAGCGCGGCAGGAAGAAGAAAGAGGAGACGGCTGAACCTTCTCCTGAGACGGAAGCTCCTGCTGCTGTAACAACTGAAGCTGAAGCGGTTACTGCAGCTGAACCTGCACCTGAAGCACCTGCTTCTGCTCCTGAGGAACAGAACAAGCCCCGCAATAATGAAAGGATCAAGTCAAAGAGACGCAAGATCTCTTTTGGTCCCGGACAGGAGACTAAGACTCAGGTCGTTTCTTCTGATGCTGAAGCAGAGGCAAATGCCGAAGAAGAACCTGTTGTTGAGATACCTCAGGAGATCGAGATCGAAGGCGTTCTTTCCATTGGCAATCCCGATAACGGCAACAAGAATGATTTCTGCGGATTCGTTCACAAAAGGAATTATCTTCCCGGTGAGGAAGACGCTTATGTATCCGGTCAGCTCATCAAGAGGATGGGCTTGAGGCGCGGTGATTACATCAAGGGCTTTGCATTGCCCAAGCGCGGTAAGGACAGATATGCTCCGCTTAAGCGTGTCGTATCCGTTAACGGCATCGAAGTTGATGAGACCAATAATTTCGAGAATGTAAGGAAGCGCCCCAAATTCGAGAACCTTACAGCGATCTATCCTGATGAGAGACTTACTCTTGAGACAGAGAAGGAAGACATCTCAACAAGGATCATCGATATTTTCTCGCCTATCGGCAAGGGCCAGAGAGGTATGATCGTATCCCCGCCGAAAGCAGGTAAGACCATCCTTCTGCAGAAGGTCGCAAATTCCATAACCGCCAACAATCCTGATTGCGTACTCATTGTGCTTCTCATCGATGAGCGCCCTGAGGAAGTTACCGACATGCAGCGCAATATCCAGGGTGAAGTTGTATATTCCACATTCGATAAGCGTCCCGAGAACCATGTAAGGGTTACCGAACTTGTTCTCGAGAGAGCTATGCGCCTTGTTGAGCTCGGCAAGGATGTCGTTATTCTCCTTGACTCGATGACAAGGCTTGCAAGAGCTTATAACCTTACGATCAATCCTACGGGAAGAACGCTGTCCGGCGGTCTTGATCCGGGATCACTCTACGGCCCTAAGAGATTCTTCGGTGCTGCCCGTAACATCGAGCACGGAGGAAGCCTTACGATACTTGCCACAGCCCTTATCGAGACGGGCTCGCGTATGGACGAAGTCATTTTCGAGGAGTTCAAGGGCACGGGCAACATGGAAGTCACGCTCGACAGGAAGCTTGCTGACAGGAGGATCTTCCCCGCGATCGCTGTCGACAAGTCAGGTACCAGAAGGGAAGACCTGTTGCTGTCGCCTGAAGAACTTGATGCCGTCTGGCTCATCAGAAGGCGTATCGCTGAGGCGGATACCACTACGGCCACCAACGCTGTCATCAATTTCATGGAGAAGACAACGAACAACAAGTCGTTTATCCTTTCCGTGAAGAAATCTTTCGCTGCTGATTGACAACGGCCTGCTATTCAAGTAATATAGCAAGGCTGAATTAGAAATCCGGTATGGCATACGTGCAAATGAAGCCACGCGTCATATCTTTGATTGAGAGGTGAAAACAATGAAAGAAGGCATTCATCCCAAGACACAGCTGGTAACAGTCAGATGTGCTTGCGGCAACACATTCGAGACTCTGTCTACGAAGGGCGACCTGAGAGTTGATATCTGCTCTACATGCCATCCGTTCTACACAGGCAAGCAGAAGCTCGTTGACACAGGCGGACGCGTTGACAAGTTCAACAAGAGAATGGGTAAGGCTTGATCTCCTGCCCTGGTTAGAGAGATTAACCGAAGAGCTGTGCAATTGCGCGGCTCTTTTTCTTTTTGCCTCTACTATGTAACATCTTTTGGTTGCCAAAATGCTATAATCTGCATATTAAAGAGAAAAATATCCTTTCAGGGAGATACATATGTCCAAAAAGAAAGATAACAAGCCTGCCGTCCGTTCCGCAGATGATGCAGTTAAATGCGAACCCTGCAAGCCTGCGAAAAAGACTACCATCGGCGGTCAGGCTCTGATCGAGGGCGTCATGATGGTCGGACCTTCGAGAACATGCATTGCAGTCCGCAAAGGTGACGGGACGATCCATGTCGAAGAGATCAAGCAGAGCGAGAAGGTCTCACACTTTGAGAAGATCCCTTTTATCAGGGGATGCATAAGATTTTACAAAATGCTCGTTACGGGTACCGGAGCTCTCATGAGATCTGCGGATATTTCTGAAGAGGGAAAGCCTGAAGATGAGACTGAGGAAGAAAAGAAGCCTTCAAGACTTGATGAGTTCCTTAACAGACACAGGAACATCGTCGTAACGTTTGCGGCCATCCTCGGAATACTCCTCAGCGTAGGCCTTTTCATACTGCTTCCGAGACTTATCGTCGATATCGCTGCGAAGTTCATTCCCGAGACAATAACCGAGCAATACTGGATGTCCATTGTGCTTAACCTGGCGGAGGGTATCCTCAGGCTGACGATCTTTCTTCTTTACCTGATCAATGCTTCAAGGATCAAGGATGTTAAGCGCGTATGGCAGTATCACGGCGCCGAGCACAAAACGATCGCTTGCTATGAGGCGGGTGAGGACCTGACTGCTGAGAACGTTCTCAAGTATTCCAGATTCCATCCGCGCTGCGGTACCGCATTCATGTTTATCGTTCTTGCCATTTCGATATTGATCTACACGGTCATCGGCGTCTTTACCGGAACCCAGCCCATGTGGGTCAATCTTCTCATCCGTCTGGGTGCAATACCTTTCATCTGCGGTTTCTCGTATGAGATCCTCCGCTTTGTCGGGCGCCATGACAAGAACGCTTTCTGCAGATTCCTCTGCAAGCCCGGACTCTGGCTTCAGAAATTCACCACTGCCGAGCCTGATGCTCCTATCGTGGAGGTCGCGATAGCTTCGATCCAGGCCGTAATCCCGGAGAACAAGGAAGATGACGTCTGGTGAGATCTTAAAGCTCCTTACCGATTCCGGTGACGATGAAGCCGTGCTCGATGCGCGGATCCTTTGTGAAGAACTTGAAGGCGAGGCTCTGTCTCTTGCTGCCGAAAGGCGTGCAAAAGGCGAGCCTCTTGCTTATATCCTGGGCCACAGGCATTTTTGGCGCGAAGACTATAAGGTCATTTCAGGCGTGCTTATCCCGCGCGCGGATACGGAGCTTCTTGTTGAGTGCGCATTGAGGTTTTGCGGCTGTCATGAACTTGCGACCGGAGATGTATTGGATATTCCTGTTTCTGATGTCCCTAAGAATGTGCGTTTTGCAGATATCTGCACCGGAACCGGCTGTGTCGGGATATCGCTTGCAAATGAGCTCGCCCGGCACGGATTTGAAGTACAGGGCATTCTTACGGACATCAGCGATACTGCGCTTGAGGTCGCATCGTGTAACATGAAAGACCTTTCTAAAGGCGGTCTTGAAGTATTAAGAAATGACATTGCAAGAGATGATCTTCCCGGAAGTTTCTCGTTTATCGTGAGCAATCCTCCATATATCACGGATGAGGAGATGAAAGAGCTGGATAAGACGGTCAGTGACTATGAGCCTGATCTTGCGTTAAGGGGAGGACCGGACGGATTGGATCTCTATGAGAGCATTTCAAAAAAGGCATTTGATTCACTCGTTCCCGGAGGCGCTTTGTTTGTCGAACACGGGTATTTGCAGGGAAAAAGCGTAAGAAAGATCTTTGCTTCTGCAGGGTTTGAAAAGATCGGAACAGTTAAGGATTACGGAAACAACGAACGCGTCACATGGGGGATAAAGAATGCCGGGTAAGTTCTACAGATACCAGTACAAGGAAGGCGAGATAGTCACTTTCAAGAAAAAGCATCCGTGCGGAAATACAGACTGGCAGGTAATGGGAACCGGTTCCGATATCAGGCTGAAATGCTGCGGATGCGGACGCGTCATGTCGATGGGACGTGAAACGCTTGAGAAAG
This sequence comes from uncultured Clostridia bacterium, assembly GCA_947304405.1. Classification (GTDB taxonomy): domain Bacteria; phylum Bacillota; class Clostridia; order Saccharofermentanales; family Saccharofermentanaceae; genus Saccharofermentans. The sequence goes on along the minus strand of CAMZBB010000014.1, from coordinate 31,137 downwards.
CGACAGTCTCGGTCAGGCCTTCCGATCAAGTGTAAGACTCAAGATACTGCGACACGCATATGTGTCTTCCGTCGCAATCCTCGAAAACAAATTGTCTGTTGACGTTCATCTGTTTTGCTTCCTGAGCGTCGGCTAAAGGTTCCGTGATCTTTACGTCCAAGGATGAAAGCTCGTTTTGGAGCAGGTAAGGTTCAGAACAATAAATGTACATATCGTATTTGATCCCGAATTTGAGCAGAGGCCTTGCGATGTCGCCGCTGCCCTTTACGAGTACTATTGCGATATTGTCACGCGTGAGCCTGATGTGCGGCATTGTCTCGTCATCAAGATGAGCGGCCTTGAATCCGAGTTTTGTCTCGTAAAAGATGGATGTCTTGTAAGGGTCGGGGCAGACAAAAACAGCTGCCTGGCTGTTCATCAGAAGAAGCCTGCCTCCGTCCGTGCTTTCCTCAGAATCTTCTTTGCCGGCCTCGGCTTTTTCTTCAACTTTTTTGTTGTTGATCTGATATCCGAGAAGGGGCTTGCAGAAGGATTTCTCGTGCTCATCAAGAGAATCCATCATGTCTTTTCTTGCGAGGACTTCCTCGGTCGTCATCCGGGAAGGGATCACTCTCAATTTATCAACTGTCTCACAGTATTCGGCGAGGTTGACCAATCGTATGAATAAAGGGATTATCTCTTTTACGGAATCGGGCAGATCTCTTTCGCCGTGAAGGAACATCATGCCGTATTCGACGGCTTCGGCAGGGAGCGCCGCGAAAAGGTGGTTGAGGAACAAAAGCTCATCTTGCGCTTTCTCGTCCGTACCGCCTGCGTCTATCGTTGACTGCATAAGGTCAAAGACCGTGTTCATGTCGTGCGCCGGGTATTCCTTTTCGAGCATTGGGATAAAGCCTCCTGATGTTTCCAAAACAATGATTTTGACTTATTATATCAGACGAAGTTTTTATGTATCAGAGGTTATCCTATTTATGCCGCCGATTAAGAAGACAAACGCCATGAGGATGCTGGACAGTGCCGGCATCGATTATGAGTGCAAAGAATATGAGTTTGACGAGAATGACCTTGACGGTCACCATGTCGCGGAATTTCTGGGGGTTCCCTATGAGGAAGTGTTCAAGACACTTGTCGCGGTGACGGACAAAAAGGAGTATCTGGTATATTGCCTTTCCGTAGATGATGAAGTCGATCTTAAGAAAGCTGCCAGACTCGCCGGAGAGAAAAGAGTCGAGATGATCCATGTGAAAGATCTTCTTTCCGTAACCGGCTACATAAGGGGAGGATGCTCACCGATAGGCATGAAAAAGAAATTCAGGACCTTCATCGATGAGATGATAGAGCTTGTCGACAGCGTCAGCGTAAGCGGAGGACAAAGAGGACTTCAGATAACGTTAAAGCCGTCAGATCTTATCAGTTTTACCGAGGCAACGGTCGGTGACTTTGCGATGAGAGACTGAATTGAAGTATAATGTCGTTCTAAATATTTATCGGGAAAGTGATTTGAAATGCTGGATAACAAGAAATTCACGTTAGATGATCTCAAAAAGGATGCGAAGATCTATTTCATAGGAATAGGCGGTATTTCGATGAACGGCCTCGCAAGGCTTGCTAAAGCCGCAGGCTTCACCGTCGGAGGCTCAGACAATCATCCGGGAGAGAGAACAGAGATCCTTGAGAGTCAGGGAATAAAGATCTACGGCACCCAGGTTGCTTCGAACATCGATGATTTCAAACCTGATTTTCTGGTTAAGACCGCTGCGATACTTCCGCATAACGAAGAGGTGAAAAGGGCGGGGGAACTCGGTCTTCAGATATTGGACAGAGCCGAGTTCCTTGGTGCTTTTACGAGGACGTATAAGAGAGTCATTAATATTTCCGGTACCCACGGCAAGACGACTACGACTTCAATGATCTCACTCATGATGATCGAAGCCGGAGCCGATCCTACGGTACATCTCGGAGCCGATCTCGGAATATTCGGAGGCACGGTGAGAACGGGGTCAAAAGACCGTGAGGTGCTTGTTTCCGAAGCGTGCGAATTCAACAGGTCTTTCCTTAACTTCTCATCTACGACCGCGGTGATCACGAATATCGATCATGACCATGTTGACTGCTATCCGACAATAGAAGACGTGATCGATGTTTTTGCGAAGTTCATGGGGCTTACGAGCGATAACGGTTACGTGGTCGTCTCAGGTCACGATGCTAACATCGCAAAGTCTATTGAAGAGGCAAGGACTGCGTTCGCAGGATCAGGCAGGAGTTTTCCCCGGGTCGTCACATGTGCAAGGGATGAACAGATCTGCGAAGCGACGGGAAAGAAAGCTGATTTCATAGCAAAAGACATATCTTTTATTGAAGGTCATCCGCAGTTCGACATCGTCCATAACGGCGAGTCGTTCGGACGCGCAAAGCTGCTCATACCGGGAAGCCATAATATTGACAATGCCCTCAATGCGGCAGCTGCCGCTTATCTCAACGGTGCTTCGCCGGATGACATAATATCAGCGCTGAACGGTTTCGAAGGTGCGGACGGCAGATATACGGTGAAGGGACAGTATAAGGGATGCGACGTCGTTGTCGACTATGCGCATCATCCGACAGCTGCAAGAGCAACGATAGAGGCAGCGTCCAACATGCCTCATAACAACATTCTCGTGGTTTTCCAGCCTTTGACGTATAACAGGACAAAACTTCTTTTCGAGGACTATGTAACCAGCCTTCTGCCTTGCAGAAAAGTCCTTTTCGCCGAGATATTCTCAGACCGCGAGACAGATACTTTGGGCATTTCCAGTAAAGATATCTGTGACGAGATAAACAGGCGCGGCGGCGATGCCGAGTTCTATGAGGACAGAGAAGACCTCAAAGCCAGGATCGACGAGCTCATAGAACCCGGAGATATCATTCTTATCCTCGGACCCGAAGATATTCGAACGCTCGGAGATACCCTGTGCCCGAAGGGTTAATGTTTCTATGAAGAAAAAGTCCTTAACTCCGCAGGAAGAATACACTGGACAGGCGCCTGAACTGATCAGAAAGACAAGGACCAGGAAGATCTCTTCCAAAGCTTGGGCAGCCGCAGTGCTCTCACTTATCCTGAGCCTTTCTTTGATCGGATTATTCTATCTGTCTTTCACGCGGACGGGCAGGAACGGCAAGATCGTTCTGTTCTACTGCGAAAAGCGTTTCTTCCCGCATGTCTCCATGCGCAACACCCTTGCGGCTTCCGGGTTTGACATGGATGTCATTGAACCTGATCCGGATGACATCTCGTCTTCGGCCAAAGGTTATTCGATACCTGAGCAGTACAAGGGACGGCAGGTGGTGATTGCATCTTTCGGAAAAGATGCTTTCAAGGTCATGGATGACATAAGCAAGGCAAGTGACGGCAGTGTTGCCGGCTTCTGCCTTATTAATCCCGAATATCCCGGGAATGCGGCGCTTGAAGGTTACAGCCGGAATTTTCCGAATGTGCCGGTCGCGATCTTCAGTTATGCGGGAGATATGGAGAGCACTGCAAAAGAAGGCGGCGCCTTCATGCTCTACGAGAAGCTTTCAGGCGCAGATACTCTTTACGGCGTTCCTGCCACATACGGCACCATCTTCAAGAAAAAGATATACATTACGCCTGATCAGAACAGATACCTTTCCGTTTCTCCTTTGAAGCTGGGATCTCACGTGATCCGTTATTCCCCGGCATTCGAAAATGAGATGGCGAGTTTCCTGGGTATCACTTTCGATAACGGATATTCATCTTTCAGAGTCAAAGCGTGGTTTATCTCTGTTTTGTTTGCTGCATTTGCCGCATTGGGATTCTTTTCGCTCTTCGTTTTCGCCATACCCGTCAGGGATTCCGATAAGGGTTCGAAGGAACTTAAAGGAAGGGACAGTCTTGGAGCCATTCTCTTTTTCGGACTGTCGGCCTGGATAGGTCTGACGATATCCGTCATGACGTACGTTCAGGAGGTTTCCGGGTATGCAAGATACGCAGTGGTTATGACGCCTGCCGCTCTGACAGCCCTGATGGCGCTTATGCGGCTGCCGTTCCTTCTGTCGAAGAAGAAGGAGTATAAACGCGAAAAACTTCAGGCCGGAGAGGTCTTCGTGCCGATGATGATGGGACTTTGCGAGATCGCGCTTGTTGCCGGAGTGATACTTGTATTTACTGACATCACGGCAATTGAGCAGGATAGCACAAAGCTTGCGGCGGCTCTTATCGTATTCATAGTCTCGAGCCTTTCCGCGCTGGCGCTTGCAAGATCAGACAGAAAATCCAGGTTTGTCGGCGAGGGCCCGGCGTCATATTTTGGAAATCCGATCTATTTCATTGAGACGATAATACCTGCAGGGGCGCTTCTGGTCATTTCGATCATGCGCGGTTCCGGGTCCGAGATGTGCTATGCATCAATGGCTTTGGCGTGCGGGATAGTGCCTTTTGTATCAGCGGTGACCATAAAGCGGTTCTCGGACTTTTTCGAAGCGACCGGCGTTGTCTTCGGAATGCTCATGGGAATTCTCGTTTATATAGCGCTCTGACGCAATTTTTTATTGACTTTCAGGCTCCTCTGGTGGTATTATACGCGGGTGACCGCATGCAACGGGCTCTTTAAACACGCTTTGAATTAGGCTCAAAGCCAATAAATTCGGGCGTTGCCTCGGTTTAAGCAGCGAGACTGGAAGAACAGGAGGAACGAATATGTACGCAGTTATCAAGACAGGCGGCAAGCAGTACAAGGTTTCTGTTGACGATGAGATCTTCGTCGAGAAGCTTGAAGGTGAGGCTGGCAGCCAGGTTACTTTCGAGGATGTACTTGCAGTTGCTGATGACAACGGTATCGTAGCTGGTGATGTAAAGGCTACAGTAACCGGTGAGATCGTAAAGCAGGGCAAGAACAAGAAGGTTATCGTCTCTAAGTACAAGGCTAAGAAGGGCTACAGAAGAAAGAATGGCCACAGACAGCCTTACACACGTGTACTTATCAAGGCTATCAACGCGTAATCATTTATGATTTCCGTTATCGTCAACAGGGAAGGCAGCCTTATCCGCGCGATATACGCAAACGGACATGCAGGATATGCCGATCCCGGACAGGACATCATCTGCAGCGGAGTTTCCACACTTCTTTTTACTGCAGCGAGTGCTTTGGAAGACATTTGCGGTTACGACAGCGAATCGTTTTTCAGGATCAGCAATGAAGGCACTGAAGATGTAAACCTGAGGATAACGGTTCCCGAACAGGGAGACGATGAGACCAAAGACAGGGCTCAGGTGATTATGAGAACCTGCGAATTAGGACTTATCGGGATAGCGAGAGATTATAACGATAGTAAGAAAAGGTACGTAGAGATCATTCATTCGAGAACACCGGAGGTGTAATTATGATTAAGTTTAATTTACAGCTCTTCGCTCATAAGAAGGGAATGGGTTCCACCAAGAACGGCCGTGAATCCCAGTCCAAGAGATTAGGTGCGAAGAAAGGCGACGGACAGACCGTTTTAGCCGGTAATATTCTTGTCAGACAGCGTGGAACAAAGATCCATCCCGGCACAAACGTCGGCATCGGTTCTGACGACACCCTTTTCGCTCTTATCGACGGCACCGTCAAGTATGAGCGTATGGGCAAGGACAAGAAGCAGGTAAGCGTTTATCCCGTAGCTTGATCTAAGCTAAGGATTCTTAAGCGGTTTACGAAGAGCAGTCTGTCATTTTTTGACGGCTGCTCTCTTTTTTAAGGTATCAGAGATGTTTATCGATCACGCGAAAATATACGTTAAGGCAGGAGACGGCGGTGCCGGCGCCCTGAGCTTTCACACGGAGAAATACATCACCAACGGCGGACCGGACGGCGGTGACGGCGGTGACGGCGGTAATGTTGTTTTTGTTGCGGCCAAGAATCTGACCAGCCTTCAGAACTTCCGTTTCAAGCATAAGTTCGTTGCGGAGAACGGCGTCAAAGGCGGCAACCGCAAGATGTACGGCAGATGCGGAGAAGACCTTGAGATAGGCGTACCCGTCGGCACGGTAATCAGAAATGCAGATACGGGAGAGCTGATAGCCGACTTTACCGAAGACGGACAGAAAGTGCTTGTCGCTCACGGCGGCAAGGGCGGCCTCGGAAACATGCACTACGCCAATTCCGTACGTCAGGCACCTCAGTTTGCCACGCCGGGAACTCCGGGTGAAGAACTCAACCTTTCGGTTGAGCTCAAGCTGATCGCGGATTGCGGTCTTGTCGGTTTCCCGAACGCGGGCAAGTCAACGCTCCTTTCCGTACTGACGAGAGCCAAGCCGAAGATAGCAGATTATCCGTTTACTACTCTCGAACCGGTCTTGGGAGTTGTTTCCGCAGATGACTTCTCCTATGTCATTGCAGATATCCCGGGCATCATCGAGGATGCGCATCAGGGTGCAGGCCTTGGGCATGACTTTTTAAGACACATCGAGCGCACCAGACTTCTTGTCCATGTCGTTGACGTTTCGGAAAGCGAAGGAAGAGATGCGGTAAGCGATTTCATTGCGATCAACAAGGAACTTAAGGAATTTAACAGCGTGCTCGCATCAAGGCCCCAGATCGTAGTTGCGAACAAGTGTGATGCCGCTTCCCCGGAGACTGTTGAAAAATTCGTCGAAGCTGTCAAAAAACTCGGTTATGAAAACGTGTTTGTCATTTCCGCCGCGGGCCGTATCGGTTTGAAGGAGCTTTCAGACAAGATAACCGAGATGGTATCAAAGCTTCCTCCCACGGTTCTTCATGATGAGGTAAGATCCGACGAAAAGACTTACAAGTTTGAGGAAGACAAGAAGAAGTATGATATCGTGATCGACAATGAAGGCGTTTACGTTGTCACGGGTGCATGGATCAAGAAGATCTTTAATTCCACCAACTTTGAGGATACCGAGTCTACAAACTTCTTCCAGAGAACTCTTGAAGCTGCGGGAGTGTTTGAGGATCTGCGCAAAGCCGGATGTAAGGAAGGCGATACGGTCAGGATAGAGGATCTCGAGTTTGATTACTACGACTGATACTTTAGTGCGCTAATTTACAAATTGTTCATTTTTCCTATATACTCATGCCTTGATGTTTCTGTACTATCTAACCATCAAGGTAATCCTTAAAGAGGTTTTGAGTTTGTTTTTGGAGAGGGCCGCGGCAAAAGCCGCGGTCCTTTTTTGTTGTAAACATCTTGCTTGATGTCGTAAAATTAGAAAGTAAGAATAAGGGAGGAATTTATGGAGATTCTTCAACAGATATTAAGCAATAAGATCATGTGGATCGGCATACTGTCCTGGTTTATGGCTCAGGTGTTTAAGACCATCAACAATATGATACTGACCGGAAAATTCAGCATTGAAAGGCTTTTCGGAGACGGTGGAATGCCGAGCGGACACTCGGCTACGGTTTCTTCAGTTGCACTTGCAGTCGGCCTTTATGAGGGGTTCTCTTCACCTCTTTTCGCTGTAGCATTTATCGTTGCGATAATCGTTATGCATGATGCGATGAACGTCAGGCTGCAGGCAGGCAAACAGGCTGCTTTGCTGAATGTCCTCACCGATACGTTTGAGAAGTTTACCGGAACCGATCTTCCGAATGAAGAAAAACTCAAGGAACTCCTGGGGCATACGCCTCTTCAGGTAATTGCAGGATGCATTCTGGGCCTTATCGTGGCATCTGTATGCTTTATGATATTCTGAGGTTGAACTATGATCTACACATTGACTCTAAATCCCGCGATCGACGTTACTTCACACACGCTGGCTCCGTTTGCGCTTGGCGGACTTAACCGCCTTAAGACGGTCAGACGCGATCCGGGAGGAAAAGGCATCAACGTTTCCAAGACTCTGAGAAATCTCGGTGAGCCTACTTGCGCATGTTTCCTTTCGGGCGGCCCTGCCGGAAGGGAGCTGTACGATATGCTGATCGCCGATGGCATCGAGTGCATCTGCGCAGAGATCGGTACCGGAAATACGCGTTCCAACCTGAAGATCGTTGATTCGAGCGGTGTAACGACCGACCTGAATGAAGAAGGCCCCGCCTTTGATTTCCAGGCTTGCGCGGCTATAAGAAAGAGGCTTCTTGAGATGGTTACGATCAGGGACGTTGTAGTCATTTCGGGAAAGATACCTCCCTCTGCGCCAAACGATATATACAGAACGATAATCAGGGAGATTGCCCATAAAGGTGTCAGGGTAATACTCGACGCTTCGGGAGAGGCACTCGTGAACGGTATGCGTTCCGTTCCTTTCGCGGTCAAGCCGAATGCTGCGGAGGCAGGCATTAACGAGGATGTTGAATCTGCCCTCAGAGCTTCAAGCAGATTCCTTTCAGTAGGTTCATCGATCGCATTGATATCTCTTGGAGGAAACGGTGCAGTCTACTGTGACAGGAGCGGAGTCAGGATGTATGCCGAAGCGATGAAACTGGATGTCCGCTGCGTAACCGGCTGTGGTGACTCCATGACCGCAGGTTTAGCTTACGGCATAGCCAACAACCTTTCGCCTGAAGATACATTCCGGATCGCCTGCGCCTGCGGATCTGCCGCGGCTCTGACAGACGGTACTCAGGCCCCTTCCGCAGGTTCGATAGCCGGTTTTGAGGACAAGATCAGGATAATCAGGATCTAATTCTCTCCTGACTGTTGTAACGCCCGAACGAATGTTCTAAAATGACTCTATAAGGAGTTAAAATGTTTAAACTGGTATCTGATTACAAACCTTCGGGCGACCAGCCTCAGGCGATAGATGCCCTGGTTAAGGGTATCGAGAGCGGCATGCGCGGCCAGACTCTTCTCGGTGTTACGGGTTCGGGAAAGACATTCACTATGGCGAATGTCATACAGCGTGTCCAGCGCCCTACGCTGGTCCTTGCGCATAACAAGACTCTGGCCGGACAGCTCTATGCGGAGTTTAAGGAGCTATTTCCGGAGAATGCCGTAGAATACTTCATTTCGTATTACGATTACTACCAGCCCGAAGCATACATTGCCGCTTCCGACACGTATATCGAGAAGGACTCATCGATAAATGACGAGATCGACCGTATGCGTCATGAGGCTACCAAATCGCTTCTGACCCGTGATGACGTGATAATCGTTGCTTCCGTTTCCTGCATATACGGAATAGGTGAGAAGAGCGACTACATGTCCATGGTGCTTAACCTCGAGACGGGTCTTGAGATATCTCCTTCGGATGTTATAGGACAGCTGATCAACATGCAGTACACCCGCAATGATTTCGCTCCGGAGAGAGGCGCGTTCAGATGTAAGGGTGATACTATAGACATCTGGACGCCTGATTCCGAGCATACGCTTACCAGGATCAGTTTTTTCGGCGATGAGATAGACAAGATCAGCTACGTTAACAGCGTCACCGGAAAGACCGAATTCACCAAGAATTATGTGGAGATCTTCCCGGCGTCCCACTATGCGACCGGAAGGCAGAAACTGAACCGCGCAATCGAGACCATTGAGATCGAACTTGAAGAAAGACTCAAGGAACTCAGGGATAAGGGCGACATGATCGCCGCTTACAGGCTTGAGCAGAGGACCCGCTATGATATGGATATGCTGCGCGAGACAGGCTTCGTCAAGGGAATAGAGAACTATTCAAGGCATATAGCGGGAAGAGAGCCTGGCGAACCTCCTTGCACGCTCCTGGATTTCTTCCCCGATGATTTCCTGATGTTTATTGACGAATCGCACCAGACGATCCCTCAGGTCGGAGCGATGTACAATGGCGACAGATCAAGGAAGGAGATGCTGGTCCAATACGGATTCAGGCTTCCTTCGGCATTTGACAACCGGCCTCTCAAATTTGACGAGTTTGAACAGAAGATGGGACAGACGGTATTCGTCAGCGCTACTCCGGCAGAATATGAGAAGGAACACAGCGAGCAGGTAGTCGAGCAGATGATAAGACCTACAGGTCTTCTTGATCCCGAGATATTCGTTCGTCCTGTCGAAGGCCAGATCGAAGACATCCTTCACGAGCTCTCCGAACAGAAGAAACGCGGCGACAAGAGCCTCATAATGACTCTGACAAAGAAGATGTCTGAAGACCTTACGGAATTCCTTGAAAAGGAAGGCGTGAGGGTCACATATCTGCACTCTGACATCAAGGCAGTGGAAAGAATGCAGATCTTAAACAAGCTTCGCAATGATGAGGTAGACGTAATAGTCGGAATCAATCTCTTAAGAGAAGGTATAGACCTTCCCGAAGTTTCTTTGCTCATGATACTGGATGCCGATAAGGAGGGCTTCCTCAGATCCGAGCGGTCGCTTATACAGATAATAGGAAGGTGCGCGCGTAATGAGCGCGGCCGTGTAATCCTCTATGCCGACGAGGTTACTGATTCGATGATGAATGCGGTCGGCGAGACCAACAGAAGACGTTCGATCCAGAAGAAATTCAACGAAGATCACGGAATAGTTCCGAAGACGATAAAGAAGGCTGTCCGCGATGTTTTCGACATTGTTGCCGGAAATACGGAGAAAGTCTCGTCAAAATCTTCTTCCGGCAAGCGCGGAGGCATTGATCCGGTACGTCTTGTTAACGATGGCGTATCCGGCGGCACAGAAGAAGAGAATGAGAAGCTGATCGCACGCCTCACAGTGGAAATGACCAATGCCGCAAAGGATCTCGAGTTTGAGAAGGCGGCCGAGCTCCGTGACATAATAATCGAACTCAAGGGGAAGAAGTAATGGGCGGATTCTGTCATCTTCATCTTCATACGGAATACAGCCTGCTTGACGGCGCGATAAGGATCACAGAGCTTGCCGAGCGTCTGAATGAAATGGGCATGACTTCATGCGCGATCACGGATCACGGAGTCATGTACGGAGCTGTATCGTTCTACAAAGCCATGGAGGCAGCGGGAATACACCCCGTGATCGGATGCGAGGTGTATGTTGCGCCCGGTTCGAGATTTGACAAGGATCCCGCTTCTTATCAGCATGAGAGATACTACCATCATCTGATCCTTCTCGCGAAGGATAATACAGGTCTGGTAAACCTTAACAAACTTGTTTCCGCAGGTTTCATGGAAGGCTTTTACAGAAGACCGAGGATCGATGAGGAACTTCTTGAGAAGTATCACGAGGGCCTGGTCTGCCTTTCCGGTTGTGTGGCCGGAAAGCTTTCTTCCATGATCCTTTCCGGGGATACCGATGGCGCAAAGAGAACGGCCGAGAAGTATGACGGCATTTTCGGCAGAGGGAATTATTACCTTGAGATACAGGCCAACACAACGACAGAACAGGCCACAGTTAATTCGGCTTTGATAAAGATGTCGCGTGAGACGGGAATCCCTCTTGCGGCGACGAATGACTGTCATTACCTGAAGCAGGAAGATGCCGAGGCACAGGATATCCTTCTGTGCATTTCTACCGCGGCAAGGATCGATGATGAGAACAGGATGAAGATGTCCTGCAATGAGTTCTACGTAAAATCAGAGACGGAGATGAGGCGCTTTTTCCCTGAAGTTCCCGATGCCATCGAGAATACCGGTAAGATCGCCGAAATGTGCCGGGCTTCTTATGATTTCGATTCCATTCATCTTCCGGTATATGAAGTCCCGGAAGGCTACCAGGGACATGCCGAGTATCTGTCGGAACTTACATATAAGGGACTTGAGAAACGCTTTGAGGTAACGCCTCCCACCGGCGACCCTCAGGATTACCATAAGAGGGCAGAGTACGAATTGTCAGTCATTAACAGCATGGGCTATACGGACTACTACCTTATAGTCTGGGATTTTATCCGGTATGCCAAGACACATGAAGTGACCGTGGGACCGGGAAGAGGGTCCGGTGCCGGTTCGCTTGTCGCATATGCCATCGGCATTACAGATATCGACCCGATAAGATACGGTCTGGTCTTTGAAAGATTCCTCAATTCCGAACGTGTCTCCATGCCTGACTTCGACGTTGATTTCAATGACGAGAGAAGACAGACTGCGATAGATTATGTTACTGCGAAATACGGCAGAGACAGGGTTGCCCACGTTATTACATTCGGAACGCTTGCAGCACGGCAGGCCGTTAAAGATGTTGCCAGAGTCCTTAACATGCCGATAGCACAGAGCAATAAGATCACCAAGATGATCCCGTTTTCGCCCGGGATGACGCTTAAGCAGGCGCTTGAGATATCAAGCGAGTTCCGTGAATGCTATGAGAGCGATATGGAGGCGAGGAAAGTCGTCGATATGGCGATGCGCATTGAAGGCCTTCCCAGGAATGCCGGAACACATGCTGCGGGAATAATCATATCGGGAGCCGACATCACGGATATCGCACCGCTTTCTGTAAATGACGATACCGTTGTCGTTCAGTTCGCCAAAGCTGATGTTGAGAGCATAGGACTTCTCAAATTTGACTTCCTGGGACTCAGGACTCTTACCGTACTCCAGGAGGCAAGAGATCTGGTCAGACAGAATTACGGGAAAGATATAGAATTGGAGCGGATCCCTTTGGATGATCCCAATATCTTCAAGATGATAAGCAGGGGCGACACAGTGGGTGTCTTCCAGCTTGAAAGCCGCGGCATGACTTCGTTCATGAAGCAGCTTGAACCAGAAAGCCTTGAAGATATTATCGCAGGCATCTCGCTATACAGGCCGGGACCTATGGATCAGATACCTAAGTATGTCGACTGCAAACATAACCCTTCGCATATCACTTACGATCATCCGCTCCTCGAACCGATATTGAACGTAACTTACGGGTGCGCGATATATCAGGAACAGGTTATGCAGATAGTAAGAGATCTGGCCGGCTTCTCCATGGGACAGTCTGATAATATTCGCCGTGCGATGAGCAAGAAAAAGAAGTCGATGATGGAGAAATACAGGCAGCTGTTCATGTACGGAGGCACGGACGATAAGGGAAGAACTGTCGACGGTGCGGTCAAACGCGGTGTGCCGGAACAGGTTGCCGCTAAGATATTTGATGATGTTGCGGGATTTGCGGGATATGCATTCAACAAGTCGCATGCGGCCTGCTATGCCGTAGTCGGTTACTGGACTGCATATTTCAAATACTACTATCCGACAGAATTCATGGCGGCGAACATCAATTCGTTCAGGACCGAGCTTGCACAGGCATCACACTACATCAGCTGCTGTGCCGAGATGGGGATCCAGGTTCTCCCGCCGGATATAAACAAGAGCCGCGAGAAATTCACCACGGAAGGCGACAGGAAGATAAGGTTCGGCATGTCCACCGTTAAGAACGTCGGCGAGAGCCAGGTGCTGGAGATAATCGCCGACAGGGAGAAGAACGGTCCTTACAAGACATTCGATGATTTTGTCATAAGGGCATCGAAGATAGGAGTTAAGCGCAATGTTGCGGAGTCGCTCATCCTTGCGTCGTGTCTGGATTGCTTCGGACTTACAAGAGCACAGATGGTTGGCTGCGTTCAGACGGAGCTCGACAAGCTTTCCCAGACCGCCAACCGCAATATTGAAGGACAGTTGTCGCTTTTCGATCTCGGCGGCGATGTCGGCAGCGATACCGGTATCTATATCCCGGATATTCCCGAATACCCTGATGAGACAAAGCTCGGATATGAGAAGGAAATGGTCGGTATCTACATTTCCGGCAATCCGCTTGCACCGTACCACGAAATAATCTCACAGCTCATAACATTCGATACTGCAGAGGCTGAGAGTATTGCGGAAGTCTCCGGTGCTGAAGCTCTTGATGACAACCGCGAGGTCGTCATGTGCGGAATGGTCACGTCCAAGAGGACCAGTTATACAAAGAAAAAGACCATGATCGCGACCATAGGCTGCGAAGACATGACCGGTCGCTTCGAAGTAATGCTTTACGGAAAGAGCTTTGATACGTTTAACAGGATCGTTGAGAAGAACAGGCCGTATATCTTTATCGGCAGAAGACAGATGCGTGAGGACAGCGGCCTTACGATGTTCGCGGATGCATGCTATCTGCTTTCAAAGGACACTGATGTCGTAAGGACGATAATGAATGACCGCGCGTATGCTGCGGCGGTAAGGGAATCGGGAGGCGTCAGGAAGGATTATCAGGACAAGCAGGTTGCTCCTATATCCGTGCCGCAACCGGAGCCTGCTGCCGCTGAACAGTCTCAAACCAAGACGGGAACGCCGCAGGCCATAAGGATAGAGTATGCGGGAAGACCCGATTCGGCAGGTTTTAACAGATTGTTAAATTTCCTTGCGTACTTTCACGGGAACCTTCCTGTTGAAGTAAGATTTAAGTCGGATGGAAGCATAGCGAGACTGGATTCCGTCTGCGACATTATGTTCGATGACGAAGTCATAGCCAAGCTTGAAGAACTGGTAGGAAGCGGAAACACGGAGATCATCCGGGAGGATTAGGCTTATGGCAGAAAACGATTACGCTAAACTTAACGAGATCATCAGGGAATGTAACCACATAGTTTTCTTTGGCGGTGCCGGTGTGTCCACCGAGAGCGGTATCCCCGATTTCAGGAGCAAGGACGGGCTTTATAATCAGCACGATGTCAAATTTGACAGGTATTCGCCCGAGTATCTGCTCAGCATCGACTGTCTGGAAGACCACCCTGACGTGTTCTATGAGTTTTACAGGCAAAAGCTTGATACGAAGGACATAATGCCCAACAGGGCGCATTATAAGCTTGCGGAAATGGAGAAGGCCGGCAAACTCGACGGAATAATCACCCAGAATATCGACGGGCTCCATCAGCGCGCGGGAAGCAGGAACGTCCAGGAAGTTCACGGTTCGACTCTCCGCAATTACTGCATGAAATGTCACGAACCATATCCTGCCGACTTTATCTTCAAGAGCGAGGGCCCGATCCCGAAATGTCCGAAGTGCGGGGGAATGGTAAGACCTGACGTTACTTTGTACGGTGAGGGACTTCCCCAATCGGCCTGGATCGAATCCAAAAGGCTTGTTTACCGTGCGGACTGCCTGATCGTCGGAGGCACGTCTCTAGTCGTGCAGCCTGCTGCTTCGCTTGCCTACGATTTCCCGGGCAAATATCTGGTAGTCATCAACAGGGATAAGACGGCTGCGGACAGAAATGCCGCTCTGGTTTTCCATGAGAACATCAGCAAGGTGTTGGATGAGATCAAGCTTGATGATTGACTCTTAGTGTATAATCTAACTTGTAATTTTTGACTGTCCGGAGGACTTTTATATGAGCCGACTTTTATATGATGAGAACAATCTCCCTGAAATAAGCACTCTTAAGGCTGCCAATTTTGACAGCGTTGATAAGGATACCATCGAACCGGTAAAGCGCGTTGGCGTTCTCACGAGCGGCGGCGATGCTCCTGGAATGAATGCGGCCATAAGGGCCGTTGTAAGAGCCGGCATCAATGCGGGTTTTGAGATGTATGGCGTTACCAGAGGTTATCACGGACTTTGGAAAGGTGAGATCAAGCAGCTTGACGGAAGGTCCGTTTCGGAAACGCTTCAGCGCGGCGGAACGTTCCTGATGACCGCAAGATCTCAGACCTTCATGACTGACCAGGGCGTTCTCAAGGGCGCAAGGATGATGGAAGCATATGAGCTTGATGCTTTGATCGTAATCGGCGGTGACGGTTCATATAAGGGCGCGAGAGCTCTTGCAAGGATCGGCATGCCCGTGATCGGTCTGCCGGGAACGATCGACAACGACATCGCTTCCACCGAATACACGATCGGATACGACACTGCGATGAATACCGCGATGCAGTGCATCGACAAGCTCAGGGATACGGCTTCGTCGCATGAGCGTTGCAGCGTTATCGAAGTTATGGGAAGACACGCGGGCTGGATCGCGATGAACGTAGGCATTGCCACCGGCGCTGAGAGCATCCTCATTCCCGAGGTGCCTTATGATTTCAACAGGGACGTCTTAAGAGTAATCCTTGACGGACGCAATACGGGTAAGAAACACTATATCGTTATCGTCGCTGAAGGCGTCGGCCATGCGGAGAATATCGCAAAACAGATCGAAGAAGCTACCGGCATCGAAGCTCGTCCCACGATTCTGGGACACCTGCAGAGAGGCGGTTCACCGACGTTGAGAGACAGGACCATAGCAAGCCTCATGGGCATAAAAGCTATCGATTGTCTCGTCGAAAAGAGATTTAACAGGCTCGTTGTCATGCAGCACGGCGAGATAACCGACGTTGATATCGAAGCAGGTCTTGAAATGAGCAAGACCATTTCGCCTGAAACGCTCGCGAGCATCAAGAGACTCGGCTGAAACGGTTTGTTCCGCAGTTTACAAAAAATCGAAAGGACGGCTTAGTGCCGCCAAATCTTATATGTATGAATATCTGACAACAGATGAAGAGTTAGAACGCCGCAAGATACGCGGCAGGGTCTTATCTGTCCTTGAGTTCAACAAGATACGTGACAAGGTAACTTCAAAGGCCAGGACAGAGTACGGGAAAAAGCTCTGTGCGGACATGGCGCCCTGTACAGATTTCGCTTATGTTAAGGAGAATCTTTCCTGGACCGGAGAGGCAATGACCCACATAATGAGGTTCGGAAACCTCCCGCTCGGAGGCTTCCGCGACCTTACTGAAGCCATAGCTTATGCTGAGGCGGGCGGCACGCTTACATGCGCGCAGCTTCTTTCGGTGGCCTCTTTCCTCAGGAGTGCGGGCGATATCAGAAATGCGCTCTCAAAGGCTCGTTCTGCAGGATCTCCTTTCGTTGATGAGACTGAACCGCTTATTGTTAAGTCAATAGAGGAAACCGAGACTGACGACAGGCTTTTCAAGGCGATCGATGAAGCGATACTCGGTGATAACGAGGTATCTGACCGGGCAAGCAGGGCTTTGGCCGAGATCAGACGCGAGAAAAAGAAGACTGCATCAGGGATCAGATCGCTCCTTGAAAGAGTCATCGAGAACAGCGGAGACATGCTGCAGGAGAGCATTATCACGATCCGCGAGAGCAGATACTGCATTCCGGTTAAAGCGGATTTTAAGGGCAGGATAGAAGGAATAGTCCATGGTGCTTCCTCAACCGGACAGACGCTCTTCGTTGAGCCGATGAGCGTAGTGGAGGCGAACAACAGGATCACTGAACTTAACGCACAGGAAGAAGCAGAGATACAAAGGATATTAGGCGAACTTACCGCAGGCTTTGTGGAGGATAAGGAGATCTTCGTTAAGGATATCGACCTTATTGCCCGTCTTGACTATGCTTTCGCCAAGGGCGAATACGGCATCGAGACGGAAAGCACTTGTCCTGATCTCAATTCCGAAGGAAAAATATCTCTGAGGAAAGCCAGACATCCGTTGATCGATAAAGAAAAGGTCGTTCCCGTTGACATAAGCATCGGAGAAAAATATAACACTCTCGTTGTAACCGGTCCGAACACCGGCGGCAAGACGGTTTCTTTGAAGACATGCGGACTCCTGGCGCTTATGGCAATGTCCGGACTTGCGATCCCTGCAGGAAGCGGAAGCGAGGTCTGTGTGTTTGACAGGGTCCTTGCGGATATCGGTGATGAGCAGAGCATCGAACAGAGCCTTTCGACTTTTTCGGCACATGTCTCGAATATCGTCTTTATCCTCAAGAACATCAGGGGAAGATCCCTCGTATTGCTCGATGAACTCGGTTCCGGAACGGATCCCGCCGAAGGCGCGGCCCTTGCTGTCGCCATCATCGATGAGCTCCGTTCGAAGAACTGCATTACGATGGCTACAACGCATTACAAAGAACTCAAGAGCTATGCCGTTGAGACTGAGGGCGTCATGAACGCTTCGTGCGAATTCGATACCGAGACATTGGCGCCTACATACAGACTGATAATCGGAAGGCCCGGTTCTTCAAATGCGTTCGTGATCTCAAAGCGTTTGGGCATCCCCGTGCACATACTTGATAATGCAAGGAATAACCTTTCATCCGAAGAGATATCTTATGAGAATCTCCTTGCGAAGGCCGAGCAGGATGCAAAGGCTGCGGCAGATGCCCTTAAAGAAAATGAGAGACTGAAGAGCGAGCTTTCCGTTGCAGCTAAGGCACTTGAAGAAGAACGTACCGCGCTCAAGCAATCCAAGACCAGGATCTTAAATGATTCCAGAAATGAGCAGAAGAAACTGCTCGAGGAACGTGAAGAAGAGATCGACAGGATGATACGTGACTTCAGGAAGAAGAGCGAATCGATGGACAGGCAGGAGACGCTGGCTGAGATGGAGAAGATCAGGCGCAGGCTCCGTGCAGGGATCAAGGATCTTAATGATGATTCCGAGGATGAGAATAATCCGGAAGCCGTACAGAATGGAGAGCCTGTCAAAGATGTCGTGAAGGGCGAACTTTATTATGTTCCGTCTTTCAACGTTACAGGCACTGCCGAATCGGAAGCCTCAAAGAGCGGACGTGTTAAGATACGTGCAGGCGCGATGACTTATACCGTGAAGGTGTCGGAACTTCTCGTGCCTACCCGCGAACAGCGAGGTGCATTTGAAGGCGGCAAGAAGAACGTCCAGAAGAAAAAGGGACCGTCAAATCTTGCCAAAGCCAGATTCGAGGCGTCTTCGAAGACCAAACCCGAACTCATGCTCATCGGAATGACGACGGCCGAGGCGGAGTCGGTCCTTATCAGATATCTGGAGAACTGTTCCATGTCCGGCATCAAAGATATCAGGATCGTTCACGGAAAAGGAACGGGAGCACTCAGAATGTGCGTTCAGGACGTTCTCGCAAGAGATGACAGGGTCGAATCTTATCGTGCAGGCGAACAGGGAGAGGGAGACAGCGGCGTGACTGTCGTTAAGCTCAGATAAAAAGGATAGGTTCATGGCAGAGAATATTACTGAAAGTGTAGAGCTGAAGCAAAAAAAGAGAGTCCGCATAGGATACATTTTCCTTGGACTTGTTCCGTTTGCGATAATCATGGCGGTGCAGACGGCTGCAACGATACCGGGTGTTATCCTGGCGGTCGTTGATGTCGTAAGGAGCGGCAGATCATACGAGCTGGAGACGATAATGGAGATATTCAATTCGAAATACGCTTTGGCGGTATACACCGCTTATTGCGTTATCTGCCTGGCGATATTCTTGCCCTGGTATTGTAAGGGCATAGTTAAGAAGAATCCGAAGGTCATATACAAGAAAGCCTTGGGGTTAAGGCCGGTCGCTTTATCTGTGTCTGCAATGATCTGTATGTTCTTCGTTGTCTCGGGAGGCTTTGTGGTCTTTTCGCGTCTGATCCCTGCGATAATGGAAAAATACAATGAGCTAATTGAACTGTCTTCCGTGGGAACAAATACGCTCATCACGATCATATACGTCATCTTATTGGGGCCTTTAACCGAGGAACTCTGCTACAGGGGGCTCATGTTCGGCCTGATGGAAAGATCAAATGCAAACCATCTTGTCATTATAACCATTCAGGGAGTTCTTTTCGGGATCATGCATATGAATGTGGTGCAGGGCGCATATGCATTCCTTTTAGGCATGCTGCTCGGTTATCTGAGATACAGATACAAGACGGTCATAATAACGGTCGGTGTGCACATGCTTTTCAATATCATAGGCACATATGGCGCTCAGCTGCTTGAGAAAGCAGGCATGAACGATGACAAGTCATTGCTGTTCGGAGGGATAGCGTTGGCGGTGCTGGCAGTTCTGATGATACCTGTAATTAAGGATAAGAACGTCTATACCAGGGAAAGAGAATCCGGAAAGGTTATTTCTTAGACTTTTCCAGGCTCTTCTTGAGTGCTTCAAACGACTCGTCGCTGATCACGTGTTCGATGCGGCATGCGTCTTCTGCAGCTGTCTCTTTGTCGACTCCGATTGATTCGAGAACGCTTGAAAGGACGATATGACGTTCATAGATCTTCTCGGCGATCTCTCGGCCTGAATTGGTGAGAGATATGAATCCGGATTCATCCACGGAAATGTATTTGGCATTGCGCAGTATTCCCATTGCGCGCGAAATGCTGGGCTTTGAATAGTGCATGTAGCGGGCAATGTCAAGCGAACGGACGTTTTCCTGTTTCTTGGAAAGTACCAGAATGGTCTCAAGATACATTTCACCTGATTCTTTAAGTTCCATGATCAATACCAGCCTTTTCATCGTATCGTAATTGGATTATACACAATTCAATCTTTGCGAGAAATAAGATAAAATTTTCCCGAGGGAAAACAAACATGATCAAATGGCTTTCTGAGAACATCATTACAGTACTGGTTGCCGCAGTGATCGCGGTGCTTGTCGTTTTGGCAGTGATCAGCATTATCAGGAACCGCAAAAAAGGGAAAGGCTGCTCCTGCGGGTGTGAGGAATGCATGTATTCGGGAAGCTGCAAAGGATCGGGAAGAAAGAAACCGGTCTGAAATGCCGTTCCTTTTTCTGATAACGAGTTTGTTGTAAAAGCCCTATTAGTGTAAAATGTTTGAAAAGCAAAATAATGGGGGACTTGAAAGTTGAAGAGCGAAGAAGAAGTAATGTCTGAAGCGCTTGTTAGGATCTTTGAGAACGTGGTCCTTACAGAGGAGAAATCTCTTCAGGCCGGATATTTTTCAGATCTTTCGATTGCTGAAATGCACACGCTTACGGCAATAGGTCCCTATGAATCCAGGACAATGACCAAGACAGCCGAAGATCTCGGCATTACTACCGGCACGCTTACGGTTGCCATCGACAGGCTTGTCAAGAAGGGCTACGTCATCAGGCAACGTGATACCAACGATAAGCGTGTTGTAAGGATAAGCCTTACAAGAAACGGCAAACTGGCCTGCAGGATGAACAGCAAATTCCACAGGGTGCTTGCCAAGCATATTCTGAGCGGTTACAACGAAAAAGACAGGAAACACCTTCTCGCGCTCGTCAATGAGGTTGACGTTTATGTCGCACAGCAGCTCAGAAGATATGACGGAGCGGTCAACGTAAGGAAAACGGCCATGGAGGTCGCTAAAGACAGCAAGAAGGAGAATGAGTGATCATGGATGATTCCAGACGTGAACAGATCTACAAGGAAGTCATACGCATTCTGAGTGCTGATCTTGAGGTTTCTGCGGAGGATATCGCCAATGACACCAACCTCAATACGGAACTTCCTTTTGATTCTCTCCAGCTTTATGAGTTTGTTATCGATCTGGAAGAGGCTTTTAACGTCAAGCTTCCGGATGAGCTGCTCGATCAGATGAAGACGGTGGATGACATAGTCAGCCTCATCATGCGGCTTACGGAAGGAAAATGAAAGCTTTTGGCAGGAAAGTATTCATAGTCAACAGCCGGGCAGATGCTCGCGGAATGGAGAAATTCAAAGCTGCGACCGCCCTGTTTGACAAGGAATGCTTTAAAGACTGCGAGATACGTTATACCGAACATGCTGGCCATGCTTCCGAGATCGCCCGCGAGATCCTGAAAGAAGACGACGGAAATACGCTTGTGATCGCCTGTGGAGGCGACGGCACCATACACGAGATCGCCAACGTCCTCGCAGAAAGCACTCTCCCGATGGCGATAATCCCTTTGGGAACCGGGAACGATTTTGCAAGGTCCGTCATGGATGAGAATCACAGAGGCGACTGCGAATACTGTATCAGTGAGATCACCAAGAACGATTACGTCGTAAGGCAGATCGACCTGATTAAGGTTGAATCCTATGACATAGAAGGGAATCTTATCCCCGAGAGTTCGGCCTGGTGCAATAATGTTGCTTCGATCGGGCTTGATACCGAGGTGCAGCTCAGGGCGAAATCAAGAGTTTTAAGGCACCCGAATTCTTCATTCGTGCGCAAGACTTCCTACGGGGTATCTGCTTTGGGGGCTCTTTTCGGGAACAGGAAATTCGAATTTCGATTCGAAGCGGCGCGCGGAAATGACGTTCCCGAGTCCTCGGGGAAGAACGGATATACGCTCATAAGCATCTGCAACGGATCATATTACGGCAACGGGTTCTGTCCTGCTCCCAAAGCGTCTGTAAGAGACGGCCTTTTGGACGTTTGCGCCATCAACAATGTAAGTCTTCCGAGGGCTTTGTACCTGATCTCCAAGTACAAAAAAGGCATTCATGAGGGGAAGAAGGACGTAGATTGCTTCAGAACGACGGAAATAACCGTAGAGGCAACAGGATACCGCGATCTTAACGGAAATTACGACGGAGAGGACTTTTCGGGACGCAAGGTGAAGTTCACGTGCGTAAGCGGCGCGTTAAATCTTGCATTTTACGATTGATTTTTCGCTAATATGCTATAATTATTTATTAAAATAGATAGCATAAGAAGGCTGAGTCTTTGGCAATATCTGATACTGACATACTGAGAAATTACGGCGCATACGGCGTCGGAACGCGTGTGCTCGAGCTCGCTGCCCGGGCAGAAGAGTCGCTTTCCGGCGTTTATTCTTCGATCAGCGATATAACGACACATAACGAACTCAAGGTCCTGGATGCTTTCAGGCAGGAGAAGTTTTCTGACGTCCATATGGGACAGACCACCGGCTACGGCTACGATGACATCGGCAGGGAGAAGATCGAGAAGATCTTTGCCCGCGTCATGGGCGCCGAGAAGGCCTATGTAAGGCTTCAGATAAGCTCCGGCACCCAGTCTATTGCTGCCATGCTCTGGGCGGTATTAAGGCCCGGCGACGAGATGCTGTCGGTTACCGGACGTCCTTACGATACCTTGATGTCTACTATCGGTATCGGGAGCGGTGCTAATGACATGTCGCTCGTTTCTTACGGCATCAGTTACAAAGAAGTTGAACTCAAGGAGTCGGGAGAACCCGATCTTGATGCGATCAAGTCCGCTATCTCTGATAAGACCAAGATGGTCTTCATACAGAAATCCAGGGGATACACGGGCAGAAGGGCGCTCCTTTGCATCGATATCAAGAAGATCTCGGATTTTGTAAAGCAGATCAAGCCTGACGTGATCGTTGCGGTCGATAACTGCTACGGTGAATTTACAGAGAAGACAGAACCCACGGAGAACGGCGCCGACATCATGGCCGGATCGCTCATCAAGAATCCGGGCGGCGGAATCTGCAAGACCGGCGGTTATATCTGCGGCAGATCCGATCTCGTCGAAAATGCTGCCCGCCACCTTACAACAGCGGGCTTGGGAAGTGAAGTGGGTCCCACCCTCGGATTGAACGGCATGATCGCCAGAGGCCTTTTTACGGCGCCCCAGTGTGTAGGCGAATGCCTTGCCGGTGCGGCTTTTGCATCCAAACTGTTCGAACTGGCGGGATATAATACCAGCCCTTCTGCCGAGGAAGCAAGAGGCGATATCGTTCAGACTCTGACTTTCGGCGAGCCGGAAAAGATGAAGAAATTTGTCGGTGCCATTCAGTCATGCGCGCCGGTTGATTCTTTCGTAACGCCTGAACCCTGGGATATGCCCGGGTATCAGGATCAGGTAATCATGGCGGCGGGCGCTTTTGTACAGGGGGCTACCACAGAGCTTTCCTGCGACGGTCCGATGAAACCGCCTTATATCGCATACATGCAGGGAGGCCTTGCCCGTGAACAGGTCAAACTCGCTTGCATGCTCGCTTTGGAGGATTGACCTATGCCTGAAGGAAAGCAATGGTACAATGCTCCGCAGGGCGGCGGCAAGAAGAAGGGGAAGAACACCGGTAGAAATCCTTCCGGAAAACCTGTCCGCAGCAATAACGGCAATGCACCCGCAAATGGAGTCAAAAAGCCCGTTAATCCGCAGAATTCCGGCAACACGGTTCCCGGTAACGTTCCTTTAAAGGTTCAGCAGCAAAGAAAGCCTGTTCCCGGCAAGAACGGAAAGAGACCCGTGACGAACGGAAAAAAGCCTGTGAATCCTTCGGCCGGCAGGCAGATGCCCCAAGCAAAGCCTACAGGCAGCCAGATGCCACAAGCGAAGCCATCGGTTAATCAGATGCCTCATACTAAGCCTGCCGCAAATCAGATGCCTTATGCAAAACCTGCCGGTTCAAAGCAGAAGCCTCAGCAGGGCCAGGGTATTAATCGTCAGGATCCGCGTGCGAAGCAGGCTGGCCGTAAGCAGGATATCCGCAAGAAGCATCCCGAACAGCCCAAGAAGAACAATCTTCCTTATCCTGAGGATTATGTCGCCAAGAAACGCGCTCCTGAAGTTACGGCAAAGCCCGTAAACGGCAAGCGTAAGCTGACTCCTGAGGAGAAAAAGAAAAAGTACGAGAGACTTGCTGAGATTGAACAGGCGAAGATCGAAGGTAAGACGGCGGCACGCAAAAACCCTTCACAGAGAAGTGCTCAAAACCGCGCGGTCAGAAACGGGATCTTAGGAACGATCGTCGTTGTTGCGGCGCTCCTCGTTCTGTCATTTGTCGTACACCACCTCTACGATTACATTGCAGAGAAACCCAGATTTGCTTTCGTTACAATGGGAACGGTAGAACACTCGATCGGAGCGAAGGCTCTCATCGTACGTGATGAGACTGTCATTATCACAGCCAAGGCCGGAGATCTTGTTACGCAGATCACGGAAGGTTCCCGTGTCGCCAAGGATCAGGCTCTTGCAATGGTCGTCCCCGATACTATGAAGTCGGTAGTAACGGATCTGCGCAATGTTCAGTCACAGATCTCCGACGTTCAGCAGGAACTCATTATTAGCGGCAGCGTTCCGGAAGCAGACACGATCTACAAGAAGTACAACAACAATCTCGCGAACCTTATGGATTCGGTAAGATTTGACGCTATGAACGGCAATCTCACGAACGCGGCTTCTTATGGTGCTTCCATCAACGTAGTCATTGAGGAACGCGAAAGCCAGATGTCCAAGATTGCCTTTAACGATGACAGACTCAGGGTACTTCGCGATGACGAGAAGAAATATCAGTCACAGCTGCAGCGTGATGCGGCGGTAATTAACGCGAATAAGCCCGGAATAGTCTCGTTCAGGCTTGACGGTAAAGAAAACGAGATCGAGTATTCGAAGTTCCTTAACATGCCTTTGAATGACATTAGAAAGTACATAAACGATTCCAAGTCTGCGATCACGTCTGATCTTTACGTTAAGGAGGATGAGGGCGCCGTCAGGATCGCTCAGAATGAGAGCCAGTATCTGACCGTAAACCTTTCCAAGAATGATGCGGCCATGTCTGATTTCGCGGTCGGTACCAAACATGACATCAACGTCAGATCCGAAGGCATCTCTATCGACGATTGTGAGGTCGTGCGCTGCGAGGAAGACTCAGGAGGCATGCTTATCACGTTCAACACTTCGCGCGCCGTAGAATCGCTTCTGGACCGTCGTACGGTTGATATCGAAATAGTCATAAGCGAATCGAGCGGAATGAAGACATCCGTGTCGAGCCTCATGAATGTTGAGTATGCTCCTAAGGGATCATCTGCATTCTGTGTATATTTCCCTCAGAAGTCCGGGGCATCCGTAAGCTCATTTGAAGAAGGGAAGATGTTCAATCTTAATATCGTTCCCAATGCGGGCAAGCCTGACGAGAACGGACAGACTCCGACAAGAAATCTTATCTCGGTTCCTTCTTGCACCGTGCTGCGGGCGGAGTCGTTGGGCGATGGAGGCATCATTGTCGCCTTCTCGACAACGAGTGATTTCTCCAGTCTGTTCAGATTGTCCAGACTGTGTCCTGACGGTTATACGGCAGGATTCATAGACACCCAGTCCGGACTCGGCACCAATACGGAAAGCATGAAAGTAACCAAGTATGCCGGCATGGCTTCCCTTTATACAAACAATCAGGGATTTGTTGAAGAGGTAAGGGTAATCATTCAGGATAATGACCGTGAATTCGCGATAATTGACCGCGCAGGCTCATCCAAGGTGCCTGACCTTAACACGGTCATCATAACCAATCCCAAGACCGTTAAACCGGGAGATAAGGTCGACTGATGATGGAATACGATTTTGACGAGCAACTGCAAAAGAATCTGGCTGAGAATATTGCGAGGGTCAGGAGCGAGATCAGATCCTGCTGCATAGCGGCGGGAAGAGATCCCGATGAAGTCACGCTGATAGGAGTATCCAAAGTCTTTCCGGTAGAGTATGCCGAGGCTGCCGTAGTGTCAGGCCTTAAAGATCTGGGTGAGAACCGCGTGCAGGAACTCATGCCGAAGATAGAGAGGTTTTCTTCTCTTGACATTGACGTTAACTGGCATCTTATCGGCACGCTCCAAAAGAATAAAGTCAAATACATAGTGGGTAAGACTAAACTGATACATTCAGTCAACACGGTAGAGCTTGCGGAAGAGATATCCAAGCGTTCTGCCGATAACAATGTTACAACCAGGATCCTGCTGCAGGCTAACGTGTCCGGAGAAGAGACCAAACACGGCTTTGCACCGCACGAATTGAAGCGGGCATTGGATAACATATCCGATCTTCCGGCAATAGAAGTATGCGGCCTTATGACGATGGCTCCCATAGAGACATATGAGGGAGAAGCCAGAGAGGTTTTCGCGCGCACGCGAGTATTATTTGATGACCTCGCGTCATATATCCACTCTGATTCCTGGAAGGTTCTTTCAATGGGTATGAGTCAGGATTACAAGAGCGCCATACTCGAAGGCGCTACGCATATAAGGATCGGTACGGCTATATTTGGTGATCGCTCCAAATACGTAGCGATGTAACACTGATACACCAAATTTTCTTGATTTTTGTTACATTTTGTCATAAAAACCCCGCTTTAGTTACCTTCTTGTGTCATGTTGCCCAAATCTATTGAACTGCTTCCGCAAGTTCGGTAATCTCCACTTATGTTAAACGAAAGTCCTTGGTCGGGCGAAAATATAAGGAGGAAAACACAAATGGGTAATTTCAACGTTAAGAACTTCTTCGGCAGTATGTTCACACCTGTACAGGATGATGAGATCGAAGAGAACTACTATGAGGACGAGTCCGGATATGTAGACGAATCAGAAGATGCATATATGGAAGAGCCTGTCGTAGAAGAGCAGCCTTACGTAGCTGAGCCCCGCGCATTCGTTCAGGAGCAGCCTGCTGTTACAACACCTGTTGTTGCTCAGAACGCTACAGTTATCATGCTTACACCTTATGACATCAGAACGAGCCAGATCGTTTGCGATCACATCCGTGACGGTCATATCGTAATCTGCAACCTCACAAACACTGATAAGAATCAGCGTGTTGTTGACTATATCAGCGGCGGTGTTTATGCACTCGGCGGCAGAGTTGAGCCTACACCTGTTAAGACAACATTCGTCTGCACACCTAAGTCTGTTAACCTCGTAATCGAGAATTCAGATTCTGCAGAGCAGGGCACAAGAGTTTCAGCTCTCTGATAAAAAGTAACAAACAAACTATAGGAGCCGTTCAAAAGAGCGGCTCCTATTATTTTGCCTGTATTTAACTGTAATTTCCCCCTTTTAAATAAATATATACTGTGTATAATTTAATAGTTGTTGACAAATCCAACATGTTTTTAAGAGGGAGGATAAAGATGAAATTCAAACGTTTATTGGCATTGTTGATCAGCGTAGTTATGGTCTTCGCTATGATGCCTGCTTTCGTTTTCGCGAAAGAGATCGATCTTGAAGCTGATGAGCCCGCAACTGAAGAGAGCTCTGATGCTGAAGAAGAAAAAGAAGAAGCTGAGGATAAGGAAGAGCCTTCCGATTCCGATGAGGACAAGGATGATGACGACAATTCTGATGAGGAAGATATTCCCGTCGAAGAGAATGTCGTTGTTGGTAATAAAGCTTCTGAATCTGCCAGCTCCACTGGGAAAGCCGTTTATAAAAAGGGTTCTTGCGGCTCAGGTGTAAAGTATGTTTTGAATAATGGTTATCTTCAGATTACCGGAAATGGTAAGATGAAAAACTATTCTTCGGCTTCAGCTGTTCCGTGGTATGAAGAAAGAAAGAATATTACGAGTTTCTACATCAGTTCCGGTGTAAGAAATATCGGTGCATATTGTTTTTATGAATGTTCAAATATTCGTAGTGGTTCTATCTGGTCTTATTCCAGAGGAAAAAAGGCGATGAAGTCTGTTGGCTCATATGCTTTTTATGGTACTAATGTTGGAAGCATCAGTCTTCCTGCGACCATAACATCTATTGGAGCACATGCTTTTGAGAACTCCGCTCTGAATTATTTTTCTCCCAAGAGCAAAGTTAAATCGATCGGAACAGCTTGCTTTAAGGGATGCACCAATCTTACAAGCTTCACGTTTAACAAAAAGATCAAAAAGATTCCTAATGAATGCTTCCGCGGTTGTACAAAATTAACTTCTATTTCTGTTCCTAGTCGAATCAAATCGATCGGTTCATATGCTTTTGCAGCAACAGGTCTTAAGACATTTAAGGTTCCCAGTAAAGTTAAATCGATTGCGTCAAATGCGTTCCTTTCCTGCTCAAGCTTGACTTCTATTTCAATCCATAAAAACGTGAAGAGTATCGGGGCTTATGCTTTCCAGAGTTGTACAAGTCTTACGAGCATAAGTTTGCCCGCTAAATTGAAGAGCATTGGCGAGGGTGCATTCTCAAAATCCGGTCTTACAAGTATTAAGATTCCCGGCAAGATTAAGACAATAGGTGTAGCGGTTTTTTGGGATTGTAAAAGTCTTACCACCGTTACTATTCCTGGTAGTGTAACGACAATAAGTGATGGTGCTTTTGAGGCTTCTGGTCTTACCAGCATCACAGTTCCTAAGAGCGTAACGAAAATTGGCGCGAATGCTTTTTACGGTTGTACAAAACTTACAAGCGTAGCTTTAAACTATGGTTTAAAAACAGTAGGAAATAGCGCGTTTGGCGGTTGCACAACACTTCCTTCTATTTCATTCCCCTGCAGCATTACTTCTTATGGTAACGCGATTCTCACCGGAAGCAAATCTGGCATCGCCGTATATGTTCCTAATGATTATAAATCCGTTAATACTATCTGGGCCGGTGCTACGATAAGCTGGAAAAACTATGCTTCTAATCCGATGACAGTCTCAGGCAAGACTGCATCAGTCAAGGCAAAGAAGGTTAAAAAGAAGGCACAGAAGATTGCTGCTGCCAAGCTTTATAAGTTCGATGTGCCCGGAACCGGAGCTCATGTTTACGGTAAGGTATCCGGCAACAAGAAGATCACTGTTGCTTCTAACGGAGCTATCACTGTTAAGAAGGGCCTCAAGAAGGGAACCTATAAGGTTACCGTCAAGGTTATGGCAGTCGGTGATGTTAAGACAATAGGTGATTCCGGCTGGATCAATGTTGTAGTCACAGTCAAGGTTAGATAATCTTAATCCTGATTGAATCAAAGGGCAGTGAGAGATCACTGCCCTTTTCTTTTGATTTTCAAAATATTATGTAAAAACCCTGAGATAATGTATAATCAACATAATTGAGTAAAGGGGTGATTGTTTATGACTAACGAAGAAAGAGATTTTTTATTTGATCAGGCCTTGGCTCTTTCATCCATTCTTGGGAACGTATGTGTTGAGCTTCTCGGAATGATGGAGAAGATAGAAGACAGAGTCGCGATATCAAGAGCAATATCAAAACTGGAATCAGAAGGCGATGATGTTTTCCATGCTGCAAATGACCGCCTCCAGAAGATGGATCTTAATACGGAAGACCGCTTCAAGATCTTCACGATGCTCCGTCATGTCGAAGACATTATCGACATGGTCGATGAGCTCAGCAAGACAATCGTCAGATACAATACCCGTACCGTGACCAACGGCTTCAAGGCGAGCGTAAACAGCATCAACGGAGCAGTCCAAAAGCTCGTTGTCCTTATCAATGCAATGCGCGAATATACGCCGGAGATGAAGGAGCACTTCACAAAGACAGTCAATACATTTGACGCTTTCAAGGTCGACTATGAGAAGATGTATGACGTTCTCATCTATGAGCTTTTCTCAACGCCTCACGATATCGTTGACATCATAAGATGCAAAGCGATCTACGATGCAATCAGGGATATTTTCACTGCATTCGAAGTCAGCGCTGATGACGCATATAAATACATCGTTTCCAAAGGCTGATCGAATAGTTTTAAAGCAGTTAAGTAAGCATAATAAAAGGGGTTGTCGTGATGACAACCCCTTCGTGTTTGAATCTTTACTGATCAGATGTCAGCTTTTGTCTGTATCATCAGACTCTTCCTTAACAGCGTCTGCAATTGCGCCTGCGACTACGCCGTCGGCAACTTTGCCTTCGCCGTCAAGTCCCGAAACATTGATGTTACGGGTTACTTTCGCGTCATAGCCACTTGCCTTGACGATATCTGCAAGATCTACGCCTGTTGCTGCCTTGACGGTCTCGAACGTCTGAGCCATAACGGTTGGAACGTTCGCGGAGATGCCCGAGACACCGCCGTTGCTTCCGTCGCCGCCAGCGAAGACTGTGACCTTGTCGATGGAAGCGAGAGGCTCTGCAACAGCCTTGGCAACGTCAGGGAGGACCTTAACGATCATCTCGAGGATGGCAGCCTGGCCGTACTTCTTCATTGCCTCAGCTTTCTTCTCCATTGCTTCAGCCTCAGCGAGACCTTTAGCCTGGATACCTGCAGCTTCTGCATCGTACTTTGCCTTGATACCGGCAGCTTCCTGCTCTGCAGCATAGCGCTGTGCTTCAGCCTGAGCCTTCTTGGCTTCTGCGTCCTGAATTGCCTTATACTTTTCAGTCTCGGCGATTACGCGCTCTGCCTCAGACTTCTTCTGCTGATTGTACAGAGCTGCTTCGGCCTGCTTCTGCTTTTCGATGAGCTCGGCTTCAGCGAGTTTCTGCTTCTGATACTTGTCAGCATCAGCCTTACGGTTGATCTCAGCTTCGAGTTCCTGCTGCCTGACGTCGACCATCTTCTGGCGGAGGATAGCTTCCTGCTGGGTCTTTGCGATCTCAGCATCGGTAGCCTTAACGCCGATGACTTTCTGCTGTTCCTGCTTCTGGATCTCATAAGCAGCGTCAGCTTCAGCCTTCTTTGTGTCAGCCTGAACCTTGAGGTTAGCCTGCTTGATGGCGAGGTCGTTGTTGCGCTCTGCGATGATGATGTCGGACTGTACGGAAGCCTCGTTTGCTTTCTGCTTAGCTTCAGCGACTGCGATTGCGACGTCTCTGTCAGCCTGTGCCTTGGCGATGGAAGCGTCCTTCTGGATCTGGGACATGTTGTCCTGACCCAAAGCGATGATAAGTCCGTTCTCGTCGTCGATCCTCTGGATGTTGCAGGAGATGATCTCGATACCGAGAGCGTTCATGTCGGTCTGAGCCTTGT
>CAMZBB010000013.1 GCA_947304405.1 uncultured Clostridia bacterium | reverse complement strand
GCTGCATTCCGGCAACGTTGAACAAAACGCCGGTCGAACCGTCAGATACCAGTGATACGGCACCTACATCCACATGGCCTCTCTCAATATAGAATTCCTTCCAGGTCTTCCTAAGCTCTTTTGAAGTGAATTGTCTCATCGGTGATTACTCCTAATAAAAAATAAAACTCAGAAATTATAAATCGAAACCTACGCCTTTGCAATCTCGGGCAACTTGCCCGCCGCGCGCTTGAGATATTCGGCATAACGCTTTCTTACGGCTTTGTTTCCTATCTCGATCGTGACGCCGTCAAAGGTCGCAAGTTCAAACAGTCCCGTATAGAGAGTCGGCACGTCTGCCGTCTTGAAAATGAGGTCGAGCCTGCCTTTGTCGAGCTTGGTATCGTCAATGCTCGGTATCTGGCCAAGCCTTGAAGCCAGGGCATTGTAGGCCTGCAGGATCGTTTTTCTGTTATTGCCTTTGATAGTGATCGGAAGGGCTATGGGAATGCCCCCTGAAAAAGCGGAAACGGAAATGTCGATAAATCTCTTTATGGCGGCTTCACGCGTGCGTTTCGTCGGGAAATCCACGTAGTCTTTACTGCTGCCGCAATATACGTTTGCCACCCTGTCAAACCTGTAGTGCTTCATCGCACCTTCAAGCGCTTCGCCTTTCTTGATCAGCTGCTCCGCCGCAGCGTTATCGATGGCGATGATGTAGTAACAGCTGTTCCTCCAGTCGAGCGCCATAGGTGAAATGATCTTCTCGCTCTTTTCGGCCAGCTCATTTCCGAGCTTGTATCCGTATGTGATCTTGAGGCTTTCCCTTCTTTCTATCGCTCCCCTTATGGAGTTAAGCCAAAGAATCTTCTTCTGGCTCATTTTCGCGTCATGCGGAACAAGGGCTCTTTCACGGCAGTTCTCATCAAAATACCTGGGAAACATCTCGATTATCTTCTTGTTGAGGTTTGTATCAACGAATTCGGTTGTATTTATCGCATCGACCAAAAGTCTTGCCTCATCGATGTTAAGCTCTCCCTTGATCTCGTTCTTGCGGTATTTCTTGCCTTCGACAGTGATCCAGGAATCGCTGTCAGCCAGCTCGCTTGTCATGGAAACATATTCGTTTATCCTGCTGATATCCGCATAGATCGATTTGCGCTCGAAAACATATCCCAATTTCTCCTCAAGATATGCGATCAGTTCGTTGACCGAAACGCTGTTATCCTCGCCGAAAGCACTCAGTTCCCGTCTGAAGTATTCGTAGATGAACAGTATCTTAAGCTTTGATAATTCGCTGTTTGCCATGTTGCACCTCCAAGTTCGCAGATACTCATATAGTACCATTAACAGTACTCAAAAAGCGCGGTAAAAAATCCCGATTTTCCATGACAAAAAAGACCCCAACCGTGATAGAATAGAAGCCGCTTTATTTTCTATAAAGAGGTTAATAACGGTGAATATCTTTAAAGGACTGGGATGCGCGGCTCCCGACATTCTTCTTCCGCGCGAAGGCATCGATCTTAAAAAGTGGGCAGTAATCGCCTGCGACCAGTATACATCCGAGCCAGAGTATTGGGCTGATTGCGAGAAAGAGGTTGGCAGTGCGCCTTCAGCACTTAATCTCGTTCTTCCCGAAGTTTACCTCGGAACCGACAAAGAGACCGACAAGCTCGATTCCATCGCAAAGACTGCCGGCAAATATCTTGACGACGGCATTCTTACAAGCATCGGAACAGGCTTCATATTAGTTGACAGGGCAACCGAGCTCCACCCTTCCAGAAAAGGCCTTATGGCTGCGATCGATCTTGAAGGCTACAGCTTCGAACCCGGAAACAAGAATATATGCAGAGCTACTGAGGGAACAGTCCTCTCAAGGATACCTCCCAGAGTAAGGATCAGGGCAAATTCGCCTTTAGAGCTTCCTCATATCATGATCCTCATTGATGACCCTCATGGTCTTACGATCGAGAAAGCTTTTGACATGGCAGAAACTGAGGGCCTTAAGCCTTTGTATGACACTGACCTCATGCTTGGTTCCGGCCACATCACCGGCACGTTCATTCCCGACGGCTCCGCTATCGCAGAATCGATCGTAAACGGACTTACGGCCCTTAAGGCCGCTAACAGCGACGGTCTTTTGTTCCTCGTAGGCGACGGCAACCATTCGCTTGCTTCCGCAAAAGCTCATTGGGAAAACGTCAGAGAGGGCCTTTCCGAGAACGAAAAGAAAGATCATCCTGCCAGATTTGCCCTCGCAGAGATCGTCAACATTCACGACAAAGGTTTGGATTTCGAGCCTATCCACAGAGTCATCTTCAATATTTCAGGCGAAGAATTCTTAAGTAAGGCAAAAGAGTTTTTCAAGGATTCCGGAATGGAACTCAACGGCGATAAGGCCGGCAAGCAGAGCTTTACCGTTGTTTGTGAGGGCAATAGCGACGTTACCGTCTCACTTTCGAATCCGCCGCACACATTAGCCGTCGGTTCAGTCCAGATGATGATTGACGCTCTTGGTTTAGAGTGCGATTACATTCACGGCGAAGACTCCGTAAGGAATCTCGCAACAACAGGAAACACAGGTATTCTCGTACCCGCTATCAGTAAGGATACTTTCTTTGGAACTGTCGAGAAAGAAGGCGTATTCCCCAGAAAGACATTTTCGATGGGTGAAGCATTTGAGAAGCGCTTCTATTTCGAAGCCAGAAAGATCAGAAAATAAACAATGGACGATAACGAGAACAGGAAAAGCGTTTGCATAATAGGTGCCGGTCTGTCGGGCCTCACATGCGGTATGCGTCTCGCCAGGGCCGGCTTCACGGTCACTGTCGTTGAAGAGCTTGCCTCTCCCGGAGGCCTGCTCGCATATACGAGGATCGGAAGAGAATACTTAGAACTTACGCCGCACCACTTAAGAAAAAACGACAAAGCGCTTCTCGCTCTCATCAAAGAGATGGGAGTTGAAGACAAGATCTCCTGGTTCGATTCCACATGGCAGGGACGCGCTTCCCACCGCAAGGTAGGATATTTCGAAGGCGGCTTCTCATGCCTTATCTCAAGCCTTTCGCAGGAGATTACGGATCACGGAGGAAGGATCTGCTTCTCGACGACGGTCGCGGAGATATCAAGACTCGGCAACGGCGGATACCGTACGGCATGCGTTCTCCCGAATTCAACGAGGTTCGTTATAGACAGTACATATGTCATCTTTACCGGTTCATGCCGCACGTTCATCAATGTCAGCCACGGCCTTCCTATAGCCATGGATGACCGTGATACCATGATGAACGTCACCTACAGCGCAAAGATCTCCGCTTTCATGGTCCTCAAGCACGAGAACTCCCAGATGTTCTACCAGCAGATGACAGCGGGCACTGATATTCCGTTTGACAGGATAATCAACCATACAAGCTGCTTCGGCCAGCGCGGATACGGCGGAAGCGTTGTCTATCTGGTCGGTTCGTGCCAGGTCACCGATCCCATCTGGATCGAGTCCGATGCGGACATCATGCTCAAATTCTTTGCGGCATACCGCAAGCTTTACAGATCGATCCGTAAGACTGACGTCAAATCATGGCGTGTCACCAAGATCCGTTATGCCCAGACTGAACATTATCCTGAGATCGATCTGACCAATCCGTGCGAGAATCTTTACGTCTGCTCTGCGGGCCTTGCGAAGTTCAACAGCGCGGAGACCCCGGAGAACCGCATGGAGCTTACCGTCTCTCTTGCTTCAAGGATCTGTTCGATGATCACGGCAAAGGAAGAAATGGTAAAGAACGAATCCGTACCGGTAACCGAAGTAACTTCACTCACTCCGGAACTCACTGATTACTCAAGGAGCTGATAACGGCATGGGCAAAAAATCGACAGACAAAAACAGACGCTCGCTGAAGAATGATATCACACCGGTCAAGTTCGTTCTTTTCATCTTCCCTTTCATCATCGAAGCACTCATTTCTTCGATATTCATGGGAGCAAACGATGCCGTCACAGTCCTTCTTTGGAGCGTGCTCATCTTCTTGTTCGGAGTAAGCGTTTTCCCTCTGACTGCAAAGATCTTTAACAGGTTCGGCAGCGGCGGATTCATACTCGCGCAGGCCCTCGGTATCATCCTTACGAGCCTTCTGATCTGGACTTTCACATACATGAGGATCGCCAGATTCAATCTTCCTTTCGTGATCGGAGCATTTATCCTGCTGTCTGCGGTCTGCTGGGGAGTTAAGCCTCTCAGACAGGCGGCTTTATCCAAGATGAGCGAGCCCTATTTCACCGAAAGGGCCATCGCAGAAGAGACCGCTTTCCTCGTCATTTTCAGCCTTATGTGCTATTTCAAGGGGTTCCTTCCCGACATCAACGGGCAGGAGAAATACATGGATTACGGATTCATTATGTCGATGCTGAGGAACGATACGCTCCCCGCCAAAGACATGTGGCTCGCCGGAAATAACATCAACTATTACTATTTCGGACAGTTCATGTGGGCTCTTGTCATTAAGTGTTCGCAGATCAAGCCCGCTGTTGCCTATAACCTTGCCATGTGCACTTCAACGGCGCTTCCCTTCGCAATGACTTTCAGTTTCGGCACGATGCTTATCGAGACTGCGGCACAGCACGGTTTCCGCGACACGCCGTTACCGAAATATCTTGCCGGAACCCTCACCGGTTTCGCGGTATCCATCTGGGGCAATTCACACTCCTTCTTCTACGATCCCGATTCCCTGGGCCATAAGTTCCTTCCTCTATTCGCGAAAATGGGTTGCGAAGTCGGCAGCACTGACGGTTTCTTCTATCCTGACAGCACGAGATATATCGGTTACAACCCCGAGATCACCGCAAACGGAGGAGATTACACCATCGAGGAATTCCCTTTCTATTCCTACCTCATAGGCGACCTTCATGCGCATGTCATTTCGATGATGGTGATCATAATCATCGCCTGCCTGATGCTGGCTCTCATCAATTCCGCCTCTTATCCGGACAGCAGCGAGAAGAAGCTCACAAGGAACTTCAGGAATCTTATTCCCAGCGGCGGAAGGCTTGCGGATGAGATCAAGGTAACCGTCACTTTACCTTTCATTTTGAGCTCAGTCCTTTTAGGCGCAGCCCAGATGACCAATTATTGGGATTTCCTCTTCTATTTCATTTTCTGCTCAATGGCGGTTCTGATAGTCAATGTGCGTATATCAAAGGTCTTCACGGACATTTGGAGCGTGATCTATTTCCTTTTGAATACATCTTTTATCCTGTCGTTCTATCTGATAGCCGGCAGGGAACCGCTCATACTTATCTCGCTCGAGACCATTCTGATGGTATTTGCTTACCTGTACTCGGTACTCGATCCTTGCGCACTTTCAAGGACTGCTTTCCAGATGAGTTTCATGTTTACGCTGGGCCATATCGTGGCTCTCCCGTTCAACCTTAAATTCGACATGATATCTAACGCTCTGAGCCGTGTGGTAAACAATTCTACACCTTATCAGCTGTTCATCCTCTGGGGCACGCATGTCATCATTTGCCTCGTGTTCTTTGTATGGGTACTGGTCACAAAAAATTACAAACTGTCCGACCAGAAAAAGAATCTCACTTCCAAAAAAGGCAAAGAGATCGAGATCGAAGACAGGAACCGTGATGGCTGGACCAATCCGGTACAAAAGTTTTTCGGCACGCGCAACATCGCTGACGTTTTTGTCTGCGGCATCACGGTCGTCGGCATCCTTTTCATCATCGCGCCCGAGATCTTTTATGTTAAGGATATCTACACTGACGGGTATCTGCGTTCCAACACGATGTTCAAATTCACGTTCGCGGCATTCATCATGCTGTCGGAGGCAATGTGCTATGCAGCTGTGCGCTTTATCTGGCTCGTTAACAAGAAAGGCAATTATTCTTCTGCCGCACTCGTCACCGGTTTCGTCTGCATAATACTCATGATCATTCCGGCTCACTACACGTGGCTGGCTTTGTCTCAGCGCTCCGGAACGTTGAAAAAAGAAGACTACGTCGGTCTTGACGGAACATCATATATTGCAGAACACTCAAGTGATGACTGTTATGAAGAATACGCCGGCAACCTCGTCTGCTATCTCAAGGCCACAGAGTGGCTGAATCAAAACGTCAAAGGTTCACCCGTCATCTGCGAAGGCTATGGCGACAGTTATACGGACCGCTGCATCATCTCCGCATATACGGGCCTTCCCACGGTATTCGGCTGGCAGACTCATGAATGGCTCTGGCGTTTCCAGGGAGTCATTGACAGCGATTCAAACAAGCTCGTTTCCGATCCCGAAGATGATGTCCTGAGAAACGTGATATATCCGCGTCAGGCTGACGTAAATGCGATCTATGAATCAGCCGACAAAGATAAGATCCAGTCTCTCATCAACAAATACAACGTTGAGTATCTCATCATCGGCAGCATGGAATATGCGCAGTATGATATCGAGGATCTGGATCTGTTCTACGAAATGTTCGGCGAACCGGTATTCACTTACGAAGACCTGCTCATTTTCAAGACGACTCCCGCGCAGGCCCAAAACTGAAGTTTATTCCAGAACGTATCCGCTGACCGGATCTCCCGTGATCGTACAGAGTGCGCCGATAGCCAGGAGCTTATTTCTCAGGTAGCTGATATACATTTCAACGACCTTTCGCGGAGTGCCGGGTTCATCATTCCATACTTTCGAGTAAAGATCTTCACCTGTGAAAGTCTTTCCCTTCGCGCCAGCGAAAAGCTCAAGGAGCTTCATTTCCTTGTTCGCCAGGCTGATAGTATTGACTGCGGTAAGCTCCGAGTTTGAAGTGTTGAGACTGACGTTGGAAAACGTTATCACCGCCGGCACTTCAGGAGCAGCCGACTGAGCTCCTCGTCTGGCTGCAGCCCTGACTCTCGCCAGAAATTCACCCATGGAAAACGGCTTTATCAGATAATCATCGGCACCTGCATCCAGGCCGGTTATGCGGTCTTCCACATCCGATTTCGCCGTGCTGAAGATGACGGGTGTTGTAATGCCGTTCTCCCTGATCTCCCTTAAAGCATCAACGCCGTCCCGGTTCGGCATCATGATATCAAAGACCATTACGTCATAAGTCCCTGACAGTGCGGCATCCACGGCTTCCTGACCGTCTTTGACAGCAGTTACCTCATATCCGGAATGCACCAGATGTGCTTCAAGCATGTTCCTCAAATTAGTTTCATCGTCTGCGAGCAAGATCTTCATTTAATCTATCCTCTTATCACTGGTTGTTTATCATATCGCTTATCGTCTGCATCGAAACGTCGCATGCGGCCAGTTCATCGGCGCACCTGCGAAGTTCCGCAACGATAAGATCGTTATCGGAGATAGTTTTCTTGTATTTCATTCTGTGTTCCAACGCAGCCCACGAATCCATCGCGATCGTGCGGAGCTGGATCTCGGCATACCATATTCCGGGATCATTGCCCAGAGCATCCTCATAAGGCTCTTCAACGGAGATTATCATGTGGTAGCTCCTGTAGCCGTTCGGCTTGGCATTTGCGAGGTAATCCTTTTCGCGGATGATCTTCACTCCGGGGAGCTCTCTTATGCGCCTGATATTCTCGTAGATATCCTTGATAAAGCAGCAGACGATCCTTATGCCGCACGCATCGTAGATACTGCCGGAGAGCGCTTCTTTGGGTGTGTGCGGCAAGCCGCGGGCATCAAGCTTCGCGATCATGCTGGCGTCATCTTTGATCCTGGTTATGAGATGATAATACAGCGGTTCATTGCCCGCTTTTATGTATGCTTTGTTATATCCCTCAATCCGTTGCGTCAGATCATCAAGGGTCCTGACAAGGCCCTCACGATAATTACCGTATACTGTTTCCATGTAATGAAGATAAAGTTTTCTTGCGTTTTCCTCAATATATTATTGAGGTAATTCAACGGCATCGAAAAGATTCCATGGATATTCCTTCATTTCCAAAACGCGCAGGGTCTTAGTCTTTGAATCCTTGTCCGGCCTGTATATGAGCTCTCCGCAGGTAAGAGCGACCTGGCATTTGATCCTGCTTCCGTATTTGCCGTCACCTGACAGCGGATGACGGCGGGATGCGAACTGCGCTCTAATCTGGTGTGTCCTGCCTGTACCAAGGACCGCGCTGACGAAGGATACATCTTCTTTCTCATCGTATCCCAGAACATCGTAAGTAAGCTTTGCTTCCTTGACGCCCTTCCTCATCTTCTTTACCGGGAACGTCCTGTTGCTCCTTGAATCGTGGAAAAGGAGATCCTCCATCGTGCCGGTTTGTTCATCGAACTTACCGGAGCAGACAAGATAGTACTTCTTGGATATCACCTCAAATCCGGAGCCGGGCATGACGGCAACGATAATTCCCGTTACAGGCATATCGAGCCTGTATAAGACGCCGTATCCGGAAGGCGCGGTCTTCTCGCTGTCCTCGCCCGCCTTCTTATACATGATCACGTAGTCTTTGCCCTGTTCAAGAATCTCAGTCATATATTCCTCAGCAGATAAACATGCTTATATTCTCGCGTCCGCCGTCAATAAACAGCTCGACCATGCCGACGTCTTCAAGAACACGGTATTCAGGCTCGACCGCGTAAGCCTTGGAAAACAACGTCTTTCCTTCAAATCTTACGTTAAGCCTGCCATCATCATATGACACGAACCGGCTTTC
Organism: uncultured Clostridia bacterium; assembly: GCA_947304405.1. Classification (GTDB taxonomy): domain Bacteria; phylum Bacillota; class Clostridia; order Saccharofermentanales; family Saccharofermentanaceae; genus Saccharofermentans. The sequence goes on along the minus strand of CAMZBB010000013.1, from coordinate 33,368 downwards.
TTTGACCAAACAGTTTCTGAGGTCACGAATAGGATACATGGAAAGCCTGTCCGCCAAGTCGAAGAATATTTCTCGCGGAGCGCAAAAAGCCGAAGAGCCGGCCATTTTCGTGCTGTAAAGCCATGATACCAGGACTCTTCTTCCGTCCCTGTCCGCAAACGTTACGGGGCATAAGAATTCATCACTGGTATCGACAGGAATAAAAGGATCCATGGCATCGTCAAATATGAATCTGTCGCCGTCGAATTCCCCGCCTGCGAAAAGCACTTTCGTCGGAAGGTGCTTTTCCGATTGGATCATGAAGACCCATCTTCCGTCGATCTCGAAAAGTTCAGGAGATTCGATCACGCTGCCATATCGCGAATCAGAGATCAGTTCGCCTTTGGGCTCCCATGAGATGAGATCGTCAGATGCATAGAGCAGGACCTTGGCTATGTTGGCCGATCCCGCGCCGACCACCATCCTGAATGAAGCGCCGTATCTGAACACGTAAGGATCTCTGAACTTTATTCCCGAACCTTCAAAAGGAGATCTCAGGACCGGATTTGAATCAAGCTTGGTGAAATTAATGCCGTCGGAAGACCATGCCGCTGATATCGTCTCTTCTTCACAAGATACCGAATTATAGAAGATCCAGAGCTTGCCGCCTGATTCGATCGCAGATCCGGACATAGAGCCGCTACCGTTCTCATAATCCTTATCCGGGGCTATCGCCAAAGGCAGTTCTTCCCAATTGATAAGATCATCCGAGACCGCATGGCCCCAGTGCATCGGGCCGAATCTGTGACTTACCGGATTGCACTGAAAGAACAGATGGTATCTGTTCTTAAACAAAACAAGACCGCAGGGATTTCCAAGCCAGCCTTTCTTGTACGAGAAATGGTATTTCACCTGACAAACCCCTGCGGTCTAAAATGTTTAAATTAAATAACTACCGTTGTTACTCCAGCTCGAGCAGTGATACTTTGAGTACTCCTTCTGCATTTGCCAGCTCGTCTAATATCTTCTGGGAAACGGGCTGATCGATGGCAACGAAAGCCTGTGCATGCGGATTGTCCGAACCGTCCTGATTCTTTCTTCCCCAATGCATTGAAGCAATGTTGATGTTGTGGCTTCCGAGGATCGTTGCGATCCTTCCGATAACACCGGGAACATCGTTGTTCTTAAGAGCGAGAACGGTATTGGAAAGCGGGCAGTTCATCTCGTAACCGAAGAAGGAAACGATGACTTCCGTGTCAGGTCCGAATACGGTACCGTTGATCTTGAGCTCTCTTCCGTCTTCCGTGCAGAACTTAACGTTGATCAGGTTGTTGTACTTCTGGATCTGCTCTGTCTTGGTCTCAATGACCTCGATGCCGCTTTCAGCCATGCACTCCTGAGCGTTTACGTAAGATACGTGATCATTGCCCATACCCTTGAGGAGACCCATCATGAGTGAAAGTGTGATGATGCCTGTACCGGAACTCTCTGCGAGCTCACCTCTGTATCTGACTTCAACACGCTTGATGGGTGTTGCTTCTGCCTGATAATACATACGGCCGATCTTCTCTGCGAGTGAGCAATAAGGCTTAATGTCATCAATGCTTCCGGAGAACTGGGGCATGTTGATGGCTGCAACGAGCTCACCCTTGAGAGCGCCGTCGATGAGTTCTACGATACCCTGACCGACCTTTGCGGTAGCCTCAACCGTGGAAGCACCGAGGTGAGGTGTGATGTAGCAGTGAGGAGCGTGGAGAAGAACGTTGTCATACTCCTGCTCACCGGGTGCCTTATTGTAAGAAGGCTCCTTATCGAAAACGTCGATGGCAGCTGCAGCGACCTGACCTTCAGCAAGAGCATCAGCCAAATCCTGCTCATTTACGAGACCGCCTCTTGCTGCATTAACGATCCTGACGCCTCTCTTGCACTTATAGAGCTGCTCCTTGGAAAGAATGCCGTATGTCTCTTTTGTCTTAGGTGTATGGAGCGTGATGAGGTCGCAGATGGGAAGGAGGTCATCAAGAGTCTTGCATCTTGTAACTCCGAGCTTATCGAACTTCTCCTGAGGTACATAAGGATCGTAAGCAACTACGTTCATTCCAACGCCCTTGAGCTTTCTGGAAACGATGGAACCGATACGGCCTAATCCGATAACGCCGGCTGTTTTGCCTTCAAGTTCAACGCCAACCCAGTTGCCGCGTCTGAAGTCTCCGTTGTGTACGCCCTCGTTTGCCGTGCAGAGATTACGGAAGATGGAAAATGCATGACCTACAGCAAGCTCACCTGCAGCCATGTTGTTTGCCGTAGGTGTGTTGAGGGCGATAACGCCGTGCTCAGTGCAAGCCTTGACATCAATATTGTCGATTCCCGTTCCTGCTCTTCCGACTGCCTTAAGACAATCAGCATTGTTCAGAAGATTCTCGTTGATCTTGGTTGCGGATCTTACGATGATCGCATCAAAGCCCTTGATGTGCTCTTCGATCTCTTCCTGGGAATGTCCGAGATATTCTTCAACCTCGTATCCCTGTGCTCTGAGAAACTGTACAGATTCTTCCGCAATGCTTTCTGTGATTAAGATCTTCATGTTTATGCTCCCTGTTGTTTATTGTCGGTTGTATAAGTCTGATTATGCTTCGATGACTTCGGTCAGGTCTTTGAGATACTGCTGAAGTTCTTCGACCGTAAGATCACCCATATGAGCGATCCTGAAGGTTATATCCTTGAGCGGGCCGTAACCGTTGCTCATGAGATATCCTCTCTCTCCCATTGCCTTGCTGATCTCTGAGAAAGGCTTGCCTGTTGTATTCTTGACACATGTTACGGTAACGGAAAGGTTATCGGGGTCGCTATAAAGCTCGCAGTGTTCCCTTGCCCAGTCCTGAGCGATCTTAGCCATCTCGCAGTGGCGCTTGTAACGGTTCTCAACGCCCTCTTCAAGGATCTTATCGAGCTGGTAGTCGAGTGCGAACATGTGTGACTCGGAAGGCGTGGAAGGATACTGATAAGGCTTCTCCTTAACGAACTTGACGAGTTCGAGGTAATCGAAATAGAGTCCTCTGTTCTCAACAGTCTCAGCCTTTTTGATAGCCTTCTCGGAAACGGAAGCTATTGCCATTCCCGGAGGGAGACCAAGGCACTTCTGTGTTGAGGTGATGCATACGTCGATTCCGAGTTCGTCAACGGGAATGAGATCTCCTGCCATTGAAGAAACGGCATCAACGCAGACGATTACGTCAGGATACTTCTTATAAACTTCAGCAAGTCTGGCCATCGGATTATGAATGCCGGTGGATGTCTCGTTCTGGGTTATCGTGATAAGGTCATACTTTCCGGTGGAAAGAGCTGCTTCAAGCATCTCGGGAGTGGTGATCTGACCGAGTTCAGACTCGAAAAGATCAGCGGCAATGCCGTTGGATGTGCACATCTTGTGCCATCTCTTGCCGAACGCACCGATCGAGAATACAGCGGCACGTGTCTTTGTGAAACTCCTTACGGCACCTTCCATCAGACCGCTTCCTGATGATGTTGAAAGTACGATGGTATTGTTGGTCATCATGACTTTCTGAAGCTTCTTGGAGATTGCTTCCTGAAGTGCTGAAGCATCCTTTGTCCTGTGGCCGATCATGGGTGTGGCCATCTTCTCAAGAACGTCAGGATACACTTCCGTAGGTCCGGGTATAAAGAGTTTCTTGTGCATGGAATAACATCCTCATTTCCGCATATTTTCAAAGCAATGACATTATATACTTGCAGTTCTTGTTTTTGTAGTTGGAAAGGATGGTACGAATACACAAAAAAGAAAGCCCTCCGGCCCGATTTTTGGAGACGGAGGGCAATTTGTTGCTCTAATGATTTTCGCTTCAGTTGATTTTGATCGAACCAGCTGTTTCCTCAGTGGTCGCAGCACCGGCATCAGCATTGCCGCCGGCAGCAGCTTCAGTACTCTGTGTTCCGCCTGGTTTGAACGTAACGGGGATCGTTCCGGCAATGACTCCGAGAGGAGGCAGGAGCAAGCTGTCACCGCTGTGAGGAGTATAAGTTGCAGGATCCTGTGCGTTGTACTTGATAATGGTCTGGATACGGGGATCGTTCTCGTTGTCGAGGTCGATCTTGTAAACATAATGGAAGAGATCCCACCATGTTCTGAATCCGATGCTGTCAGAGAATTCGAAGTATCCGATAGGAGCCGACTTATCCTCGATCGTTGCCTTTGTCGTCTCTGTTGTAGGAACCGTCTCTTCTGTCTCAAATGTAGGTACCGTTGACTCTACAGGCTTCTTGCTACAGCCTCTGGCGATAAGAGCGATAACGATTATGATGCAGATGATAAGGATCGCAACGAATGCAAGGAACATGTAACCGTTGCGGTTGAGCTTCATCTTTCTTCCGCCGCTTCTTCCGCCGATCAGAGGTGACCTGGGCGCACCGCCAGAAGGTCTTCCGCCTACGCTGCTCGGACCTGAACCTGCCGGCCTGTAGGATTTCTGGCCGGGGTTGGAGTACTGAGCCTGCTGGCGGGCTGAAGGAGCCTGAGGCTGTGAGAAGCCGAACTGACCGCCGTCATCGACTACCTCGCCGGCATTATCAACTCCGAGAATATTGTTGAACCATTCATCGTCAAGCGAAGCTGAAGAAGATGAGGATGCAGGCTGTTCCTGACCGGAGGAACCGAAGGCCTGGCCTGAGTAATCCTGCTGGTCCTGATAGCCCTGTGCCTGATATCCCTGATTGCCGTAGCCCTGCTGACCCTGATAATCCTGCTGGTAGCTCTGTGTATCATAGCCCTGCTGGCTCTGGTAACCCTGGTTGTCATAACCCTGGTTCTGATATCCCTGCTGATAACCCTGAGCGTCATAGCCCTGGTTCTGGTAGTCCTGATTCTGATAGCCCTGTCCGTATCCGTACGGATCCTGATAACCCTGCGGATTCTGCGACGGAGCCCCGTAATTCATGTTCGGATCGTAAGCGCCGTTCTGCTGACCATTTCCGTAGCCGGTATAACCGTTGTTATCACTCATCGGAACACCTCCCTGTGCATATGCCGCCTGTTGTGTATTGTAAGTGCCATAGTTAGTCTGATCGCTCGTCGGGAACGCCTCTCCGCCGTAGGGCTGGTACGGAGGTGCTGCAGAAGCTATCTCTGGAGCAACGTCCTGAACGCCGTAATCGCCATAGGCGGAAACATCACGGGCAGGCTGGTTGATCTTCTCTTCTGAACTCACCGCGTTAACGGGCGTATCGAAATTGCCGCCGTCATAAAGGGGCATCTGCGGAATGTCATCGCTCTTCGGCTTGTCACCGAGATCAACTGTCGTAACCATGTTCCCGAAAGGCAGAACGATATCGTCTTCGCTGCTTGCGGCAGGAACACTCTCAGGTGCAGCAGCCGGAGCAGGAGCCGGTTCAGGGGCGGGCTGTGATACAGCTGCGGGAGCCGGTGCAGAAGCCTGGACGAAAGGACTTGATTTAGCAGGTTCAGCCTCCTTGACCTGTTCTTTTACCGGTGCCTCAGGAGCTGCCGGTACTTCAGGAGCCTTCGGCTCTTCAGGTTCAGCAGGAGCCTCTGTCTCGGGGAAGTCTACTGAAAGCTTGTCTTCCTCCTTCAACACGGGCTTTTCCTCGCTGATATCGAAATCAGGTACAGGTATGGATTGTGCGCCCTCAGGCTCGGTCTGGACAGGTTTGGCTGAAGACATGTCGTCGCCGAATACGAGCGGCGGAGCATTCTTCAATTCGTCGGATGAAGCCTTGCCATACGGATCGAAAGGCTCTCCGGCAGGCTGCAGGATATTATTGCCGGGAACGGCATCACCCAATCCGGAACCCGAGAAAACTATCTCAGCGGAACTGCCCGCAGATGCGGGAGCAGGTTCGGCGGGTGCTTCTTCGGGCTTATTCTCGGGAGCAGTTCCGGATATGCCGGCAGCAGCTCCTGCTACGGCGCCGGCAATTATGGCACCGCTTTCAGCCTGATGCAGTACGGCCGTAATGTCGTCAACGGGTTTAGTGGGTTCATCATCAACATCTGGAACGAACTCGATGCTCGATACGGTCTTCATCTTTGCGGGTTCCGATTCGATACCCTTCACCGCTTCTTCCGGATGATCACTGATCTTAGCCACGAACGGCGAAGAAGGCTCAGCTACAACGTTGCTTACGACCGGAGCAGCGGGAATGACAGGATCGGAAGGTGCCGCAGCCGGAGTAACAACGGTATCAGCGGGCGCTTTCGCTTCTGCGAAATCAAAATCGATCTTGATGTCGTTATCCTCAGCCTTGGGTTCAGAAGCAACCTCTGTGACCTCAGCCTCTTTTGCGGATTCGGCAGCTGCAGCGGCAGCCTCGGCGTCACTCTTTGCAGCTTCCTTCATCTCACCGAAGATATTCTTCAGGACCTCCTCGGTCGATACCTCGCCGGCAGGTTCCTTCTTGTCAGGGAACTCAAGTGCCGCATCAGTTGAAGCAGCCGGAGCGGGCTCGGAAGCATTCTCACCGAAAACAAGCGGTCCTTCGGAAGCGGCAGCAGCCAAACCTGCTTCAGCAGCTGCTGCGGCAGCGGCAACTTCGGGCTCGGGAGTAAGATTGACAAATCCCGCGTCAGCGATGGCCTTTGCAGCAGCACCGACCTCACCGCCTTCTACTGTAGACTCGGTTATCTCATGGACTTCATCCTCATAGGACTTCTCTTTCTTCCTGCGTCCGAAAAGTCCGCGCTTCTCCTCTTTCGATACGCTCTCAACAAACGAAATGGAGATCTGCATAGGAGTGTTGGGCATTCTTGCGGAAGCCTGGGTAAGGATCAAACCGGCGGCATCACACTGGTCCTCGGCATCGGTAAGGATCCTTAAGATCTCCCTCTGGCCTAATGCATCGTAAACTGCCTTGTTGCAGAGGATGATGCAGTCGTTGGGCGTAAGAGTGAAGAAATTCGACCAGAGCGCATTTGCGGTCTTGGACGAGCAATAATACTGGAAGTCACCGACTCTGTTGCCGTAAGCATCGATCGGTTCCATCGGGATCCCCGCATCAGTAAGGGGGAATACCGTGTCATCTCTGTAAAGGAAAGCGAGACCGTTGCCGATGGTGACGGCAAAAGCCTCGGAATCTCTGACTATAACGCCTGAGAAGTAAGGATTTCTGTTCTGGTTGTCTGTAAGCTTGAGTGCGCCGGCAACCTCAACTGCAGTCGAGAGGAACTTCTCGATCATGCCGTCGATCTCTTTGTGGCCGTTCTTTACTTCGTTGCAAAGGTCCCTGAGCTGGGGCTCAAATGGAGGAAGCGAGCCGGGCTCAAATCCCTGTATCGTCGGATGGGTGAATACCGAAAGGAAAAAACCTCTCTCGTCCTTGTCTATCGTAATATCAGCCTGGCGTGTCTCTCTTTTGCCGCAGAGTCTGCCGTCAAGATAGAAGGCATCTGTTAAAGACTGCGACGGATAAAATCTGGCCGTCAGCGTAGTTGCAAGCCTTGTCAGGGTAGCCATTAAGCCATTCCTCCACATAAATATTCAGGATAATTATAACATAATGGCCCCACGGACAAAGTTTTTTTGATTTTTTTCTTCTAAATGTAATGATTCGGCCGTCAGCCTCACGATCACATCATTTGAGGGACTTGTTGAGATTTGCTTCGATCTGCTCGAAAGTTCCCGTCAGGCCGTTGAGATATGCAGTGTGGATCTGCTTTTCAGTGGCCTTGGGATACTTGGTCCTTGCATTATCCATGATGTTCTTTGTCCACACGTAACCCATGCCGTATTTGACGTAGTAGCAGGGATCCGTGACCAGGAGCGTGTAGTACTTGGAGAAACTGGATTTTGATACGAAGAACCCGTGCATTACCAGGTAAGATACGCTGTCGTCGAGGGTCCAGCCTTCAACATGGATGCCGTAATCCACCCTCGTTGAAAGAAGGAGCGAAAGGTCTTCGTTTAACCTTGCGTATTTGACGGCGTCACTCTCACCAGTACCGCTGAAATACTTCATCGAATAGTTCTCGGTATATGTTGCCCAGCCTTCCTTGTAGCCAGTCGATCCGGAAACGTACATATAGACATGCTTGGTGTTTGCTCTTGTGTAGAGCGACTGGAACATGTGTCCCGGGTAGCCTTCATGGGCAATGGTCGTACCATAGTCCTTGCCGACGTTTTTGTTGTTGATTATGATCACGTTCGAATCAAAATTATCGAGGTGGAAACCTAAGTAAGCCGCAGGGCTGAAGCTGCTCTCAAAGACCTTCGGAACCTCCATCAGATAGAAATCGTGAGAAGGGATCTTAGGAAAATCCGCTTTTACGGCTTCCCTCAGGAAATCGAGATTTTTATTAACATCACCCTTGGAATAACGATGCTCTCTGTATTCGGTTTTCCAATCGGATGAACGCTTGTTGAGTTCAGATATCTCCTTCTCGATCCTTTTGATCTCAGCATCGAGCGTCTGTACTGACTCTTTAACGGTCTTTCCGCAATTTGTCTGAAGTCTGTTGAGGACTTCAAGATATGCATCTCCGCCTCTGTATTCGGTAAGGCCCGCATCTCTTCCGCCGGCACTCTTAAGAGCGCGCATACGCTTGGCGCATTCCTCGAATTCCGGGAATACGACGTTTTTCATTGCATCCTCATTTTCCCGGATGAGGCGGGAACGGTCAGAAGATGACAGTCCCTTGATCTTGTCGAGTCTCTCTTCAAAAGACTGGTAGAGGAAGCAGTCGTCTTTCTGCTCAACGAGCTTATCAAACGTGACTGCTGCAGCTTCATAGCTGTCAGGAGAAGATGTAAAACCGTATTTTGCCCTGGTCTCCTCATATTCGCACATCTGGTCGTAGTATCTGTCCAGATCCTTGAGAACGAGGATGTAGTTCTCGGCGTCCTGAACATTATCGAATGTGAATACGTCGAGAATGAAGAGTACTTCGCACTGAGGGCCGACCAATGAGTTGAAGATCATCGTGTAGTACTCAAAAGCGGTATAAGAATAGCAGTATATCTGCTCTTCAATATCGTAAAGGAGCTTATCAAAGCAGATCCTGTCATCCGCAGAAAGCGTCTCATAATCGATCTCGAGCAGAAGATCGCGCTGCTTCTCATAGAAAGCTTTCTTCTCCGGATATTTTGCGGCAGGAGTAGTGACATCACCCCATGCCGTCTTGGGATCGATACCCGTGATCCCCACCTTCTCCGGATTCTCGAAAAGAATGTCGGCATCAACATAGCAGGTGATATAAGACTTCAGGATAGTATTCTCGACTTCGTTAAGCCTTGCCGAAGCTTCTTCGTTCTTGAGGTTGCCCGGAGTGTGATCGGGATGTACTTCTTTATAGCTTGCGACATGATCGGGATAGGTCAGTTCGTCAGAAGTATTGATATACTTGCCGTTGCTTTTTTTCGCTGCCGGCGTAGGAGTAGGAGTCTTTTTGGATTCTTCCGTCTCATCGGTCTCATCCGTTGTAGGTTCTGTCTCGTCTTCCGTAGACTCGGAACTCCACTCGGGCTTATGATCACCCGCATATGCGCGCTGCGTGGGCTCGGCCAGCATCTCCTTTAGAGCATCACATCCCTGAAGGGACAGCATCATGGTTGCCGCTAAGAGAACACATGCGAGTTTTCTGATAAATCTTTTCATGTCCTGTTACCTCTCAAAACCTTATTCCTCAATCACCCTTGATTTTCAAGTGATAATAATACCACATTTGTTCCGTCAAATTCCCGCAGAAATGCGGCCATTTCTGATTCTTTCCAGAATCCTCTCGTAATCCTTGTTTCCGGCTGAATCGATCGGCAGGCTGATAAGGAACTCAACTTCGGACGGACACATGGATTCATGAAGCATCATGAGGCATTCATCGGTGATCCGCTTTTTCAGGCCGGCAAGCTGCTCGTTATCAAAGAGAAACTCCTCCGACGGCACTACAGCAGCGACAAGTTTAGGACCGGATACATCCTCAATTACAACGCAGGCAACATCCACGACACCTGCGACCATGGAGATGACCCTGTCCACCTGAGAAGGATACACGGGGAAACTGTTGATCTTATAAACTTGTCCGGGACTTGCAAAGAAAGAAATGAATCCCTTGTCATCCATTTTCCCCATTATGCCGGTAAAGAACCAGTCCCTGCCGTCGGGAAGATGCCTGTAAGATGCAGGCACCACCTTCTTTTCCCTTACTCTTCCAAGACAGGAAACAGGCGAACAGACAGCTATCACACCCGCCTTGCCGTAGGGCATATCCTCTCCCGTCTCGCTGTCACACACTTTGACGTAAACTCCGGGCAGCGGGATGCCTATCATCCTGTCGCTGCTCGTTCCTTCGGGCGTATATGCAAAAGCAAGCGTTTCATCACAGCCTGACACGGTAAAGATCCGAAGTTCCGTCTCGCTCTTTCCCGATCTTGTAAGGAGTTCCGCCTTCTGACTGCTCGTCAAAAGCCCGGAACCGCAGATGATCATCGAGACCGATCTCATAACGGACCGGTTGATGCCTTTTTCATTAAGTTTGGCGACAGTACCGTTGTATCCGATCAAAGTATCGGGATGGTAACGCATGATCGGAAGCGCCGTTCTTTCGGCATCGAACCATGTGAACAGGATCAAGGTCTGTCCGGACAGCAGGACATCATTCATTCCTGCCGTAAATCCGAAAGCAAAACAGATCTCATTCATGCACAACACCCTGGTCGGGCGTCCCAGCCGTCCTTCACTCCCCTTCTCGATGAACATCGAGATGTTGGCTTCAATATTGAAAGCGGACGCACTGTATGCACACAGGGTTCCACCGTAAACATCACTTTCGGCCTCGAGCATCACGCTTACTCTGTCAGCGTCCTGATCCGCGGCCGGAACATCGATCGAGACATCGTCTTCGCTGTCCGCCATAGCCTCGCGCCAGGTAATTACCTTGACATCGGTATCTTTCCTTTTCCTGTAGGACGGGACTACGGTATCGTATGCGGATAACGGATAGATCGAGAAAGCAATTTTTGCAAATCCTGTGATGTAATCCGAATACTTTCCCAGAACGGCCGTCTTGATCTTTGTCCTTGAAAGCGACTCATGATAATTCTCGAACTGGTTGAACGACATCAGGCAGAACGTTGCACCGGAATCGTTTGCTATCCGCTCGAAATGCTCCGTACTGCTGTTCGGTACCATCAGGACGGAGGATGCTCCTAGGCAATCGATTGCATAGACCGATATGAGCATGTCCGGGCATTCGCCCATACAGAGAAGCACCCTGTCGCCGGAAGACACTCCGAGCATCTTCCACATCAGTGAGGCTTTGTCCACAGTTTTGGACAGAGTGCCGTAGCTCATTTTCGAGCCCATGTACTCGAATGCCGTCCTGTTCTGGAAGATTCCGCATATCCGTTTGAGCCTGCCGTAAAGCGTAAAATTGCTTGTAAGGTTCGCAGGTGTGACGGATTTAGGATAATAGACGCTCCATTTTGTTTCCATAAAAGAAAGCTCCGGCCCGTATAACAAAAATCCCCGACGGCATAATACCTTCGGGGAAAAGTGGAGCGGGATACGAGATTCGGACTCGCGACTTTCACCTTGGCAAGGTGACACTCTACCACTGAGTTAATCCCGCGTGCCCGATTATTATATGGTCGAAGGCTTTTTTTGTCAACCGCTTTTTTACGAGTCTACGTCACTTATGTCGTAATCAAGCTGAATATGGACTTCATAGCCCGGCGCAGCCTCTTTTACATCGGCCATTATATGGTTGTAAAGACCCTTTGTGTCCTTCTCATCGAAGTCGATTATGATGTCGAAAGTTATTCTCTTTTTCACTCCGTCAATATAAAAGCCGTGCATCTGAACCACATTTTCATGGTTCATTACGAGACGGGTGATCTCAGAACGCATTGCCATGAATTCATCATCACCGGTATTTCTCGAATATATGCCCACTGCGGTCAGTATCACGCCCGTCCCGAGATACACCTGCTGCTCGATCTCACGCGTAAGTGCATCTATCTTGTCAGCAGTCATGGTGTCGTCGATCTCGATGTGAAGCGAACCCAGATATCTGTCCGGGCCATAATTGTGCAGGACTACGTCATACACTCCGTAAACACCGTCTATCGCGGCAACGGTCTGCTTTACCTTGCCGGTAATGCTGCTCTCGACCCTGTGTCCGAGCATGTCATCGACCGCCTCGCGGATAATATCGATGCCCGCTTTCAGAATGAAAACTGAAATAAGGATACTGACATAAGCTTCTATATTGATCTTAAAGATCAGGTAAATGCCCGCGGAAATGAGGACCGCGGTAGAGAGCACGGCGTCAAAAAGGGCATCTGTACCGGATGCCGTAAGAAGCTCCGATCTCGCTTTTTTTCCGTTGGAACGGAAATAAAGGCCCAGTCCTATCTTGGCAAAGATAGCCACGGTAATGACTATGAGCTGAACGGCTCTGAAATCCGACTCCGATGGTTCGATTATCTTTTTGACCGATTCGATCAACGCGGTAATACCGGCATACAAGATGATGCCCGCGATGATGATCTGCGTTAAGTATTCGATCCTGCCGTGTCCTAACGGATGTTTCTTATCCGGTTTTCTATTGGCGAGTTTGGTACCGATTATGGTAATGACGGATGAAAGGCTGTCGCTCGTGTTGTTGACGGCATCAAGGACCATTGCTATCGATCCTGCCGCCAGACCCGCAACGGCCTTGGCCGAAGCCAGCACCAGGTTTGCTGCGATACCTACGGCGCCTGTACGTACTACTATCTTTGCGCGGTCATCCGTTCTGTCTTTGCCTACTCCCATTTACCCGGTCACCTCAAGCAAAGTATTAGTCAACAGGACTGAACAATGCTTTTCCGGCTCCGCAGATCGGGCAGGTCCAATCCTCGGGAAGATCTTCAAATGCCGTTCCCGGAGCAATGCCGTTATCGGGATCGCCGATCTCGGGATCATAGATGTAGCCGCATACACACTGGTACTTTTTCATGTTGAATACCTCCGATTTTGTTAGATATGATTATTTTACTATTTGCCGGTGCTTTTGTAATCAGATAATTGTATCTTTGTTTTTATCCGCTAAAATATCTGTTATGAGCGACAATACCAAACCGAAACTGATAAAAAGGTCCAAGATCGAGCCTGCGACGCTGTTCATCATCGCCGCCGCTCTTCTCATCTACGGTCCCTTTGCTTCCATGAATCAGTTGAGCGGATGGGTCCTCGACTGTGCTGTCCAGATAAGGCTCGGTCTTGACGCCATTGCATCAGGCCACCTGATCACCGATGAGATCTACAGTTGGCACAAAGGACTCATATTCACCGCCCATGAGACGGGCTGGTATCTGATCCTCGGTTTCATCTTTAAACATTTCAAGCTCTGGGGAGTACTTCTTCTCTGCTCTCTGTTCAATTTCGGAACCGGAGTAACCGCGGCTTCTCACATAAAGAAGACCGCCCATCCCCTGATATGCCTGCTGGTCATGGTATCTGCATGCACTTTTAAGGGTTTCCCCGACTACAACGCAAGACCGACAACGACTTCAGCGTTCATCATAATGCTTACGACCGTAATGCTGCTGAGCGGCAAAAAGCCGGTTATCAAGGCTTCGGTCTTTGTCGCCGGCGCATTCCTTCTTGCATGGCTGCACGGAGGCATGCTTCCGCTTTACTTTGCGGTCCTGGCAGTATTCATCGTCCTCGAGCTGATATATAAACAGTTCAGGACGGCGGTCACACTTGCCGCGGGAGCAGTCATGGGCTTCATTCTTTCGCTCGCAAATCCGATCGGCATAAGACTCTGGACATATGCATTTCAGCAGTCACGCGCCAAAGACGTCTGGGCGCAGATCGACGAATGGAATCCCGTCACCTTCACGATAATCCAGATGTTCCTGATACTGATGGTCCTTGTAGGCTTCATGTGCGGAAAAGGCATCCGCGAATTCGAGAAGGAAACCGTTACCAAACTGTGCCTGTTCTGTATGTTCCTGATCATTTCATGCGTATACAGACGTTTCATGGTGCATTTCACGCTGATGTACATACTTGTCGCTCCGAAAGCATATCAGGATTTCGTCTTATGGGCAGTCAGTCACTTCCTGCCCAAACTCGAGAACAAGGACTTCAATTTCTCAGGGACGTTCTACGTTATTTTGTTTGCCGCCTCTCTGGTCATGTCCGTAACTTTCGGAATCTTTAATGTCAGTCGTTATCTTCCGACAGGCACCATGAGCGACATCGAAAAGATGGCTGCTTACGACGAAGACGTCGTAACTTTCATCAAAGAAAAGGGATACAGAAAGATCTTCAACGATTTCAACAGCGGTTCCTGGCTGCTCTTCAACGGCGTGAAAGTCCACATCGACAACCGCGTGGACCCTTACATCAGCCAGTTCTCGGACGAAGATCACATGACAGGGAAAATGTCAGTCTCAACGCTTTTCGAGCTGGATGACTTCAGGGCGCAATACAGCAACGACGCATTCGTAATGACCACAAACGTCGGCTTCAGCCCGCTGATATATGAGATCGAGACATATGCTTCAGACCGCTACAAAGTCGTATACGACAACACACTGACATCAACCGTCAAAAACGGTGATACATTGCGTTGGATCGTTATCGAATGCCTTCCCAAGGCTTAAGATCTGTCCTCAAAATCGGGACTTTACGGCCTCGAAAGAGACTTTAAGTCTGATATACTTTTATCAAAGACAGATTTAAGGGCGGATTTGATATGGCGAAGAAGAACGTAACATTTTTCTGCAAGGAATGCGGTTATGAAGCTATGGGCTGGATGGGCAAATGTCCTGCCTGCGGAATGTTCAACACCTTCGTTGAAGCACCTGCCGAAGAATCGCACAAAGCGGCAAAGACCGATTCTCCTGCACTTTCGGCAAACGCATATTCATGGACTGATTCTTCCGTAACGGTAAGGCTTAACGATGCCGGCAAGGAGAATTACAAGAGAGTTTCCTGCGGGATATCCAGCCTTGATACGCTTTTCGGAGGCGGTATAACAGAAGGTTCCGTAACGCTCGTCTGCGGTGAGCCCGGGATCGGCAAATCCACGATACTCATGCAGATAGCAAATTCTTATAAGAGCAGCGGAGAAGTGTTGTACGTCTCCGGAGAAGAATCACCCGCACAGATAGGGATGCGTGCCGAACGTCTGGGCATCAGCCGCAATATCCTCATCTGCAGCGAGACCAGATTCGAGAAGGTCGCGGAACAGATCAAGGCCAACAAGCCCTGCCTTTGCATAATCGACTCCATACAGACTCTTTACTCGGAACAGGTATCGGGAACGCCCGGCGGTGTTGCCCAGACGCGTGAGGTCACGGCAGGACTTATCAGGATCGCTAAGACAAACGGCATAACCATCATCATGGTAGGCCACATAACCAAAGACGGAACGATAGCCGGGCCCAAGACCATAGAACACATGGTAGACACAGTCCTCGTTTTCGAGGGAGATGCCACCGGCGGATACAGGATAATCCGCTCGGCAAAGAACAGGTTCGGCAGAAGCAACGAGATCGCTTTTTTCGAGATGGGCGAGAAAGGCCTTATCTCCGTTGAGAGTTCACAGGCTCTTCTGGTCGCGGGACGCCCGATCGACAGCCCCGGTTCTGTCCTTACTTCCACGATCGAAGGCAATGACGCTCTGACGGTCGAAGTTCAGGCACTTGTCTCCGAGAGCGTATATCCCAACCCGCAGAGAATGACCGCAGGACCGGACCGCAACCGCATCATGATGCTTCTTGCCGTATGCGAGAAGATGATAGGCTTAGGACTCGGTACAAAAGACTGCTTCGTCAACGTCATAGGCGGGCTCAAGGTCAGTGATCCCGCGACGGACCTCGCGATCTGTGCGGCACTTGTCTCTTCCGCAAGAGGCATAGCCGTCCGCAAAGATACCCTGATACTGGGCGAGGTCGGTCTGTCAGGCGAGATAAGGCCTGTCACGCGGATAATCAAGCGTTGCCTGACGGCGGCAAAGATAGGCATCAAGACAGTTGTCCTGCCGGGAAGCTGTAAATCCGCCATTGAGAAAGAACAGACCGGTTCAGGAGACGTTCCTCTCCCGGAATTCATTTACGCAGATAATCTTAAAGAAGCCATAGACATCTTGTTCTCATGACCGAAAGGAGGGATTCTCATGAATAGAAAGTGTTATTTCCTCATCCCCGCAGCCGGCAGCGGCAAGCGCATGGGCGGACCGGTTCCGAAGCTGATGATAGACGTCCTGGGGCTTCCCGTCATAGCAAGAACGATAGGTGCGATAGACGATTATGCATCTTCTTATCCGGATGTCGACTGCAGAGTCATCCTGATAACGACGGACGATCTGAAGCCGAAGCTTATGAGTATCGTGACCGACTATTTCCCGGGCCTGGACATCATCTACGCTGAAGGCGGTGCAACAAGATCGGCTTCGGTCCTTAACGGTATAAGAGCCATCGAAGACGCAGGTGACGACGATCTCGTATTAATCCATGACGGCGCAAGATGTCTGGTAACTAAGGAAGAGATAGCAGCCGTATATCAAGGCCTTGAGACTTCTCCGGTCTGCGCGAGCGCCGTTCCGGTAAAGGACACTCTCAAGAAGGCATCACCCTCCAAAAACGGTAAAGTCATCGTTGAATCGACTCCTAACCGCAGCAACTTCTATGCTGTAAGAACTCCTCAGGGTTTCAGGTATTCCGAACTCAAAAAGTGCATGGATTATTATGCGTCCGAAGAAGGCATCAATGCGACCGACGATACGCTGATCGCCGAGAGATGCGGGCTTCCCGTCACACTTGTTGAAGGCAGCTACTCGAACATAAAGATAACCACGCCGGAAGATGTCGCCGTGGCACGTGAGATCGTCAGATCGAGATGGCAGAAACAGCCGTTTGAAGATTAGACATTCTTTCTGAATGACAGTATCGCAAAAACCTGGATGCCTTCGCCTCTTCCGAAGGCTGTAAGGCCTTCGCCCGTTGTTGCCGTGAGGCCCACCGATGACAGAGGAAGATCAAGAAGTTCTCCGATGCTTGCGCGTATTGCTTCAAGGTGCGGTTTAAGTTTGGGAACAAGGCATTCGACCGTGACAGAACAGTGGATGATCTTAGCCCCGTTTAGATCTTCAAGAGCTTTTTTGAGATATACCGAACTGTCCGTGATTCCCTTTTCAAGGCAGAGGACATCAGCGGCAGCTCCCAATACGATATTTCCCGTAAATCCCGATACGGCATTGGTTATTGCGTGAAGAATGACGTCTCCGTCACTGTTGGCAATGACGGGGCGGTCTGACGGAATTGATGCTCCGCCGAGTTTTATAGTACATTCACCGCATGGTTCACCAAACCTGTGGCTGTCCTGACCTATAGTACTGACATAAGCGTACTCAGGCATGCTCATCCTCCTTTAATGTCGTAACCGTTGCTCGCGAGCCATTCGATCACTTCCTGCATGCTCCAGGATGATGTGTCGGCAGGCCGGAATACTTTGACCTCCATACCATATCCGCAAAGGACAAAATCCGGAATCATTGTTATCTGGTACTTTCCCAACAGGTCATTGAACTCTCCGCCGTCAAGCGAGATAACCGTAAGCTTTCCGGCAAGTTTCTCGGCGATCTCTTCAACAACGGCAGTAACGTCGGAATTGCTTTCGCCATAAGACCTGCCGTTGAAATAGATCAGGAATTTGGTATCAGTCGAAGCCAAAAGCTTATCCAGATCCTTTATTTCCCTGTACTGCACTCCGTAGACGGGATTTCCCTTCTCGTCTGTCTCGCCAGCTACCGGTTCCCATACCATGCATGCTGCAGGCAGGTCATATGCATATTCGCCCAGATAAGCGCGATAACCGGATTCGGATGACGCATCAGATCCTTTTGCTTTCTTATTGCTGCACGAGACAGCACAAAGCAGGAATACTGTTAACAGACCGATAGCAGTCAGTCTTGTGATTATTTTGTGAGAAGGTCTTTGCACAGCGAAACGGTTCCTTCCAAAAGGTCTTCAGGTACGGATTCGGCGCGTCCGGAATCAACGAGCTTTGTGATCTCGGGATCGAGAGGCAGTTTGTCTGAGACTTTTGCCCCGATTGCCTTTGCAGACTCCTCGATCGTTTTTCCGTCGCCGTAAAGTTCTATTCTTTCACCGCAGTGCGGGCATTTGACATAACTCATGTTCTCGACCATGGAGAGCACAGGAACTTTCATCATGGAGGCCATGTTGCGCGCCTTGTTGACTATCATCGACACGAGATCCTGAGCTGTGGCTACAAGAAGGATGCCGTCGATCGGGATCGACTGGAAAACCGTAAGAGGAACATCACCGGTTCCCGGAGGCATATCGATGAGAAGAACGTCAAGAGGTCCCCAATTGACCTGTCCCCAGAACTGCTTAACAAGTGAATTAATTACGGGACCGCGCCAGACAACGGGCGCTTCCTTGTCAGACAGCATAAGATTGACACTGACCGCCTTGATACCGGTCTTTGTGATGGCAGGCATGATGAGCTCATCTTCGGTTGCCATAAGGTTTTCTTCAAGACCGAAAGACTGCGGGATCGACGGACCGGTAACGTCCGCATCCATGATGCCGACTTTGTAGCCCTGTCTTGCGAGCTGAACGGCGAGAACGGAAGTGACAAATGATTTGCCTACACCGCCTTTACCGCTTGCAACGCCTATTACCTTCCTGACCGAAGAACCGGATGCAAGCCGGTCTTTTTCCTGTAAAGAAGGGCATGAACCCTGAGATGTGCATCCGTCTTTTGACGGACAAGAATCACATGCTGAAGACATATACTCCTCCGATAAAATATATCCCGGTTATTATATCAGATGTTCTCCGTCTCTTCTGAGACATCAGAGTCTGATTCCGGCTCTATATCTTCATCAGGTACGGACGCATCTGATGAAGAACCGCGTCTTACGATCGACATGACCGTTCTCTTTGAGGCACCGTATCCTATCGAAACAAGACCGAGAATTCGGCGCTCTCCTGCCTTAAGAGTCGAAACGAAGGATTTGACTGAATCGCCAGCGGCCTGTTTTGCAAGTTTGAGACTTTCTTTCTCGGCATCGGTAAACTGTTCCGCGAAAGCCTTTTCCGCAGCGCGGTGAGCCGCGATCATCTCCTTTTCGATGCGACGGTTCTCCGCGATAAGCTTTCTATATTCATCATAGTGCTTTTTCGTCGGCTCGCTGACGGTAACGACAGTATCCACCGTTCCGTAAATGCCTGAGCCTATCTTGTCTGAGACGGCCTTCATTCCAGAAGACAGCTTGGTAAAAGCCTTGATCTTCTTCTGGAGTCCGAAGATGGAACAGACCGTAGCGATCAGATCGACCAGCATGAGAAGCGTGAACACGGTCAGCACGAAGACTTTGACCGGAAGCATTATGCTTGTAACAAACTTAAGGACAGCCGGATGGAGCACGTAGATACCGAGTGAACTTGCTATTCCCCAGTAGATAAAGAATCTAAGACATATATACCCTTTGTAGTTGAGCTTGTAGTCGGAATAATCCCACCAGCGCATATGGAATGTGTGGTAGAGGATCTCGCCTGCGATCAGCTCAACGACCGTACACGCAGCCGCCATTCCGAAAAAGATTATGAAAAAGTTATTTGCTAACGGAGCGAATATCCATACCGCGGCATAAAAGCCGAAACCGTAGACCGGGCAAAGAGGGCCCGAAAGGAATCCGCGGTTGATGAAACGCTCCTCGGTAACGCCGTAATATATGACTTCCAGGATCCAACCGAGAAAACTGTAAATGTAGAACATACAGCACGACTCGATAAAAGGATGCGGGAGGAAATTATCGATTGCACTCAGCATTTCAGGCATTATATCTTCTGTGACCTCATTACTCTGTATCCGCCGTCTATGGTGAGTGTATCACAATTTCCGAAAAGTTCTTCAAGTTTTGCTGCGGTAGAAGGTGCCCCCTGCTTGCGCTGGAGAACGACATAGAGATAAGCGCCCTGCTTCATGTGGGCGTATGCTTCCTCATAAAATCTGAAGACCGTTGCCTTGCCTGCCCTGACCGGCGGATTCGTGGCAACCATGTCGAAAAGCTCATCTTCAGGGACAGATCTCAAAACATCGCTCTGTTTGAAATCAACGGGCACTCCGTTGCGCTCCGCATTCTCCTGTGCCAGACCGACAGCCCTCGAATTAACGTCGACGCCGGTAACCGAGAATCCCATGAAACAGTTCTTGATCACTATCCCGACAACACCCATGCCGCATCCGAGATCAAGAAACTTCTCGTTTCTGTGTTTTCTCGTCTTGATATCGGCAATCACGGCATTGATCATAAGATCGGTACCGAAATCGACTCCGTTTCTTGAGAATACTGCGGTATCGGTTATGAATTCAAAGTTTATCCCGTTTGCGCGGTAGTCGATCAGCTTACGCTCGGAGGGAGTAACAGGATCTGTCTCGAAATACTGCGGCATCAGATTATGTCCTTGATCTTAGTCTTGGAGATAAGCACGATCAGCGGCAATCCGAGAACTACAAGCAGGACTGCTTCACTTCCCGCAACCGACAGCATGCTGATCCCGATAGCCTCTAATGTCAACGTGCTGCCCGGTTCAAGGAGCAGGAATGACAGATATCCTCCGACTATCAATCCGTTTACAAGGATCGGAGGGATTATTCCCAAAGGCTTGTTCTTCTTTCCGATCAGCCATGAAAAGATTCCAGCGATAAGCGTTGCAAGAGATCCGCCGATAATATCTATGGGGCCCAGATTGCTCGGATTGATGAGATTGGCTATAAAGCATCCGATCGTAACTCCGGGGATCGTTGCCGCCGAGAAGATCGGCAGTACTGTCAATACTTCGGCAAGCCTGAACTGGATAGGACCATAAGCGATATTTGCAAACGGTGCCGTTAAAACAACGTAGAGCGCTGCGAGCATGCCGTTCAGGACCACAAAGTAAATGCGCCTTTTGTTTTTTTCACGTGATGTTGTTATCTTGTTTTCTGTCATACTTTTAATTCCATGATCTGATAATGTCGTTGATAGATGCTATTTTGGCCGACTTTGACCAGGGCATCTCGGGAGCCTGGACAAGTCCCTTGGAAATAGCATCCGCACATGCGAGCACTTCGATGGCATAACCTTCGTAGAGCGGGCCTTCCGCCTCGGCAGTCTCAACAAGGTCGCCTGTCTCATCGTAAAGCTCGATCGAACGGTAGTTGTTGATGTCATTGACATGGATCCGTCCGGTCTCGCCTATGATCTCGGCACTCTTGTCGGTATTAGTCGTCATGGTGACATAAAGGACTGCGAGCGTTCCGCCGTCATCAGTCTCCAGACAATATGTCGTATCCTTGTCGATGCCCGTGGAATACTTTCTCGCGAAAACGCGTGAGACCTTGATATCGTCACCCATGAGGGAGACTGCGAGATTCGTCGTATAACAGCCGAGATCGAGATATGCTCCGCCGCCCAATACGGGATCGTTCAGTCTGGGAACGTCTGTAATGTCATAACCCAGATTCGCGGAAACGTATTTGATCTGACCGATCCTGCCCTCTTTGATCCATTCCATCATCTGTGCATGCAAAGGCATGAATGATGTCCACATCGCCTCGGCAACAAACAGATTTCTGTTCTTCGCCTCGAAAAACACGCTGTCGGCTTCCGCCCTGCTCATCATGAAAGGCTTTTCGACAAGGATATTCTTGTATTCCTTGATGCACATGATCGCATGCTCATAATGATAAGTATTCGGAGTAGCAATGTAGATAAGATCGATGTCATCTGCGGCAGCAAGCTTTGCATAGTTTGTGAACACCTTCGCATCAGGACAATGAGCCGCCGCAAAAGCTTTGGCTTTGCTCCTTTCCCTCGAGGCGACGCCGGCGATCACGATATCGTCATGTCCCTTAAGGGCGTCAGCCATTTTCGCGGCCATCTTACCGCATCCGAGCATACCTATTCTCAGCATATATGTACCCTCTTTTCAAAGAATCCGAATTCAAACAATAACTAATTCTATTGGGAGTTAGTGATAGTGTCAATTGAACTTTTGCCCAATGGCAATTAAAATCTGACGCGGAAGGAGCCCAAAATGACGGAAAAGAAAAAAAGCCGGCTCACGCCCCGCCAAAAAGGCGTGATCTTTCTCCTGATATCCGCATTTTCGTTTGCGGTGATGGCTCTGTTCATCAATCTGGCGGGTGACATGCCAGTCTTCATGAAGGCATTCTTCAGGAATCTCGTAGCGATAGTGATGTCCTATATCATGCTTGCCAGATCCCCCGAGAAGTTCAAGATAAAGAAAGGCTCTCTTCCCGGCCTTATAATGCGTGCTTCTTTCGGAACGGTCGGCATCCTCGCTAACTTTTACGCGATATCCAATACCAACATATCCGATGCGATGATGCTCAACAAGCTTTCGCCTTTCTTTGCACTCATTACGTCGATTTTCATTCTCAAGGAGGCGGCAGACGGCTTCCAATGGGCAGCGATCCTGACCGCAATGGCGGGCGCGGTATTTGTGGTAAGGCCTTCTTTTCTGTTCGGCAATCTAGGCATATCGGGTGATTCCGTCTTCCCGCTGGCGATCGCTCTCCTGGGCGGCATCTGCGCCGGCATCGCTTATGCGTTCCTCCGCAAAGTAACGGTCAACGGAGAACGTCCGATCATCGTCGTAGCCTTTTTCTCGACTTTTTCATGCATCGTTCTCATACCGTTTATCATCTTCACCTACCAGCCGATAACTCCGATGCAGCTGTTCTACTGCGCAATGACGGGCGTTGCGGCATGTTTCGGTCAGATCTTCATCAGTTCGGCTTATGCGGCTTGTCCCGCCAAGGAGATCTCGATATACGATTACTCGACCGTCATATTCACCGCGCTGCTGGGGATTTTCGTTTTGCATGAGGTCCCGGACTGGCTCAGCATAGCAGGTTACGCGATAATCATCGGCGCATCAGTGCTGAACTATCTGTATAACAACAATTACCTGAAGTTAAAGAAAAAGGCTGACTAACCGTCAGCCTATAAGTATTTCTCTTACTTTCTTTTCCATGTCTTCCTTGGCAATGACGTCGGTGTGGCGTATCTCTTTTTCGCCAAGCGTTGCAATGGACAAAGGTATCTCAAGGCCGCTCTCCTCGGCAAGTTCACGGATCAATGTCTCTGAAGATCTGCCGGTACTGTAGCCTGCACCCCTCAACGCATCCATTACGGCGGGCGCAAACTTGAAGGGCGATGCCGTGGAAGCGAAAACAGTCTTACTGTCATCGTTTGAGCGCTGATGGTAGCGTCCGTAGATGTTGAATCCTACTGCGGTATGAGTATCGATGACATTGTCCGTTCGGTCATAGACCTCGAGGATCGTCTTGGAGACGCCCGTCTCATCGGCAAATCCGCCGACGAACTGGCGCTGCAGGAGTTTTAAGGTATCTTTGTCAACGGTATACTTGCCTTCTTCGGAAAGCTGCTTCATCCATTCGGTGACCTTTGCCGGATCTCCGCCAGCGACCTCGAAAAGAAGTCTCTCGAGATTCGATGAGATGAGGATATCCATGGAAGGAGAAGTCGTCTTGAAGAATTCCCTGTTGCGGTCATAAACGCCCGTTGAGAAGAAATCGCAGAGAACTTTGTTGCGGTTCGAAGCGCAGATGAGCTTTCTTACCGGGATCCCCATCTGCTTGGCAAACCATGCGGCAAGGATGTTGCCGAAGTTGCCCGTGGGAACGACGATA
The DNA here is from genome assembly GCA_947304405.1 of uncultured Clostridia bacterium. Classification (GTDB taxonomy): domain Bacteria; phylum Bacillota; class Clostridia; order Saccharofermentanales; family Saccharofermentanaceae; genus Saccharofermentans. The sequence continues at coordinate 9,677 of CAMZBB010000013.1, read as the reverse complement.
TTGATCTCTTCGCCCTTCTTGATCTTTTCGGTCCTCAAGAGTTCGATGTACGAATAAACATAGTAAGCGATCTGAGGCGCAAGACGTCCCCAGTTGATCGAGTTGGCAGATGACAGCATTATGCCCTTGGAATCAAGTTCTGCCTTGAAGCCCTCATCGCCGAAAATATTCTTTACGCCGGTCTGGGCATCGTCAAAACAACCGTCTACGGCAATGACATGCGTGTTAGAGCCGTCAGTCGTGACCATCTGAAGCTTCTGAGCTTCGGATACGCCGCCTGTCGGATAGAAAACGATTATCTCCGTGCCGGGCAGGTCCTTGAATCCTTCAAGCGCTGCTTTTCCGGTGTCTCCGGAAGTTGCCGTGAGGATGCAGATCTTCTTGTTCAGGCCCGTCTTCTTGACAGAAGCCGTCATGAGATGGGGGAGCATCTGGAGGGCAACGTCCTTGAATGCGCACGTAGGACCGTGCCAGAGTTCAAGAATGTATTCCCTGTCATTGTACTGATTGAGCTGAACGAGAGGGACCGGGTTCTCTCCCCATTTCTCCTCGGAATATGCCTGGCTTGCATAATTCAAAAGCTCCGCTTCGGTGAAATCCGTAAGGAACATGGACAATACCTTTGCAGAGATCTGGTAAAACTGCATGTTTGTCATTGCGAGAATGTCGTTCTCGCTCAGATGCGGTATCTCGTCAGGTACAAAAAGCCCGCCGTCAGGCGCTATTCCCTGTATTATCGCTTCGGAAGCCTTGTACTTCCTTTCATATCCCCTGGTGCTTATATAATTCATTAAAAGCTGCCTCCGATTCAGGTGCCTTATTTCTTCTTTTTCGTAGTAGCCGCCGTCGTCTCCGGAACCGTGGTGGTCTCCGTTTCGGCTATGCGCGCGGTAAGAGCCGTCGTGGACTCGGTCGTTGTCTCCGCAGTAGTGGAAGGTGTCGTGGTCGCATAGGTTACGGGATTGCCGTTCTCATCCGTCTCCGCCGGAATGGAGAATCTCGCTTCGTAAGCGCTCATGACCGCTGATATCTCAGGATCTCCCCTTCCTTTATTGAGTTCGCCTGTGAGGTAATCCAGCTTGTTCTTCGCATCTCCGCCTTCCTTAACAGAACCGATAAGAGGAATAAGTCCGAAGATAACGAAGATCGCAACGAGAGCGATCGCTCCGAGGATCACAAACGTTGCAACGAAACGTCTCATCTTCTCGCCGGGGGAAGCCACATCCTCTATGTTGATAGAATCATCCGGAAGTTCATCGCCTACGCCGCCTGAACGCATCATTACATCACGGCGTTCCTTGGTCGTAGCCATCTGCGGACGTTCGTTGACTCTCTGCGCCCTCATCAGGATCGGCGCCTGGAAACCGACGCGTCCCGCAGGAGTCTCATCGGAAGCCATTTTCGCATTCCTGATCTTGCCTGCAAGGTCAGCCGGAGGAAGGTCTACGGGAGGATTCTTGATATCTTCCCTTACGAATCTCAAAGCTTCCTGAGCGATCGACAACTGCTGCTCCGAACCCAGTGTTCCGGAGATCGCATATGTGAGGCTTCCTTCTGCCCTCTTGAACTGCCCTTCCCTTGCGAGGCAAAGGCCGAAGATCAAAGCAGGGTCGCCCCATTTCTGATACTGCGCGATAAGAGGCTTGAGGAATATCTGGGCAACGTCAGTACCCTCACCCTTTGCATTATCGAGGGCGCGGTTGTACTGCCTGACGATCCTTCCCTTTTCTTCGTTGCTCACGTTGAAAAGGATGAGACTCGTCTCGGTGATCGGCTGTATCATCATGATGTATCTTAAATAGTCGTGCATCAAATGATTCCTTTCAGATATCCTCTGATCTGCCCTGCAAGATAAAGCGATCCGGTAATGAGAAGGGGCATCTTGTCGGCCTTTGAACGTTCAAGTGCCAAAAGGACTCCTTCTTCGGGGCTTGATGCCTCCAGGGTCTGAACTTTGTTATTATACACATCATTTATTATTTCTGAAAGATTGGCAGGATCAAGACTTCTCGGGTTATCCGGCCTGACCGTGACGGCCTCGGCGATAACAAGTCCTCCGTTCCTGTATGCTTCATAAACGCCCTTGACGTCCTTATCAGCCATCATTCCACAGACGATCCTTATCTTCCTGCCTTTCAGCGTACCTCCGATAACGTCGTTCAGCGTTTGGGCAAGGCTTTCAGCTCCCTGTGGATTATGCCCTCCGTCAATGATAACGAGCGGATCAGAAGACAGTATCTCACAACGGCACTTCCATCTCGTAAGGCTTATCCCTTCTTTGATCGCTTCCTGCGAAGCTCCGCAGATCCCGGCAAGCGCCACCGCAAGAGCGGCATTTGAGACCTGGTGTCTTCCGTTAAGGCAGGTGGAGTACGATATGCCGTCAAGCTCGAAATACATCTTGCCGTCTTCACCGAACCTGGCTTTCTGTGCTGCGCTGCCGGTACTTATGAAAGTCAGGGAAGAACCCTTTTCTTCCGCAGTTTTTATCAGGGTCAATCTGACGTCTTCCTTCATTTCCCGTGGAAGTATCATCTCATCGGGATCAATGCAAACGGCAGGAGCGCCTTTTTTGAATATTCCCGCTTTCTCTGAAGCTATCTCGGAGATTGTGGATCCAAGAACGCCGCAATGATCGAGTCCGATGGCGCAGATGCCTGTGGCAACGGGGTTATCGAACACGTTTGTCGAATCGAGTCTTCCGCCCAATCCGGTCTCAAGAACAGCTATATCGACACTCTCTTCAGCGAAATAAAGAAGTCCGATCGCCGTTATCAGTTCAAATTCGGTAGGATGCTCCATGCCTTCGGCGAGCATCTTTTTCTGCGCAATCCCGACCCTTTCAGACAGTTCATCAAGCTTTGAAGAAGGTATCTCGCCAAAGCTGTCATCTTCTGAAAGCCTTACCGCACCTTCCTTCCCGTCTATGATCCTTATCCTTTCCGCAAACCTTTCAAGATAAGGCGACGTGAAAACTCCTACTTTCTTTCCGTCACAGGCAAGAATTGTTGAAAGATACGCACAGACGGAACCCTTGCCGTTAGTACCGGCAATATGGACTGCACTGATTCTTTTTTCGGGATTGCCCAACAGTTCGAGAAGTCTGGTTATGCGCTCCAGACCCGGCTTGATCCCAAACTGCAAAGCGCCGGTAAGAACTGACGGGATGCCGTTTTCAGGCATTCTCTGCGCCTTCTTCCGCGGGTTCTTCTTCGGTCTCAGGCTCTTTGTCCTGCTTCGTATAGTCGATCATATCTTCTTTGCGGAAGACCATAAGCTTGCTGAAGACATAATTTGCGATCATGACAAAGATCAGGTTGATCAGGTTCATTATATCGGCATACGTCACTCCGATCCCAAGAACGCTGGTAACAACGGTGTCGCTGGGCAGTCCCGTGACTTTCGAGCAGATGAATATGGAAAGCAGGAACAATCCTTCCTCAAAGATAAGGAAAGACAGTATCCTTGCTCCCGCAAATTTCATGAGTTCATTTAAGATTTTTCCCTTGGATCTGAATACCGTGATGCGGTTAAGGAAATAAGCGACAAGAACGGCAAGTATCCAACATACGACCTTGTTTATGGCAAGCTTGAGCGAGATTTCCTGTCCGAAAGCGTTCATTTTCCATATATCGGGAACGAACATGTTGAACAGTTTGAAACTGGCCAGACTGACTACGGTAGTAATACCGCCGCTGACAACATACATGAATACCTTACGCAGTTTTTCCTGTTGGGGAGTGAGATTCTCTCCACCGACAACTATCGTTTTTAATCTCATCAATTACTCGTCCTCATACTCTCTTTGGCCTCGGATTGGCCTTGTCAGATATGATCTTTCTTACCATATAAACGGTAATGATCAAACTCACCGCTTCGATAATAGCAATAATAAGAAAAACTTCAAACATATACTTGTAGAGAATTTCGGGTCTTCTGTCCGCAGGTCTGTACAATTGGAACGAACCGTTCTCCGGATTGTAGATATAGAAGTCTCCGATCCCGTTCTCATCAACCAGGAAGCATATGAAGTTGGAATTCTTGTCTGCATAGCCTTTAAGAACGATCCTTCCGGTGTCATACGTTGCCGCGACAAATCCGGCGGGAACCTGAATGTTTTCGGGCAGTGCCGAGATCTTTAAGATCTTACTCGTTCTGATTATGGTGTTGTCAGGATCGTATGCGGTAACGGTCTTCCCGGTCGGATTGTAGAAATAGAATGCCGGAGGATTCGTACCGTCGAAAAGATATAAGAGCACGCTCGCCACACCGTCTCTTGCATATGTCTGGACGCTGTATCCATTGATGACCCTCATGGTCTGGACAAATCCTTCCGGAACAGTTATGTTTTCCGGAATATCGAGGAAAGTATATGTCTTACCTGCAGCGTCAACCAGCGTCGCATTGTCCGGAACGTAACTCTCTTTACGTGTGATATGCACCGTATAGCGCATCTTAGTCTCGCCGTCCTGTGCGGTGATGTCTATTATTATTACGTTCATTCCGACCTGAAGGTTCTTATTATTCTCGATGACGACCGAAGCAAACATGTTGTTTGCAGTGGCAGTAACCTGAACCTCCGTAACGGCTCTTTCGACCGTGGCGGAATAATCTGTTATGTTCGGATTGAAATCAGGTGTGATATAAACGTCCTTCAGCGAAAGAAATGCGAGCGTAGCATCTTTCGAGATATTGGTCGCGCTGATGGGAAGAGACACGAAAGCTCCCTTGACGACATCAGCCTTCTCGCCGGAATCATTCTTGAAAACGCCCGTATTCTCAATGCGGATGTTGAGGTTGCCGCTGCTCTCGGGCTTGACGCGCAAAGAGACCATGAAGAGCGTAACTTTGTTGTCGGAACGGAACGGCTCAACCTCATACAGATCAGGATCTGTCTCGCTCTTTCTGACATTCTGATCCTCAGCGGAAACCGTGATCTTGCCCTTCTCCTGTGTTTCTACAAAAACGAAGTTGCCGGAGATGTCCTTACCCTGCGAGAAGGATATGTATTCAGCCTCATCAGCCTCATAACTCAGGATAACGGGACCGAACTCGGTTATTCCCGGCATGTTGTCGGCAACGACTCTGACGGTAACAATGTTGCCTTGTGCCGCCGATTTCGCATCGGTCTCGACAGAAAGGATGATCTTCGAAGCGGCGGATACTCCCTGCGCCCTGAAGGGCAGCAATAAGGCCAGCGTCAGGACCAATGCCGCCACGGGTCCGAAAAACATCCGGATCATTCTCGCAGTCTTATGTCCCTTACCGTTACCCATTCATTACCCCTTAGGAAGGAATCCGTACTCTTCCGGCATGTTGTTATATACCGGTATCACGAACACGAAGTCAGAATCCGTCTTCTTGATCGCATCATAGCTGTTATAATACCTAAGCGCTTCGGAGTATGCCATCATTATGTTCTGCGCATATTGATGATTGTATTTGACGGTCCCGTCGTCCATAACGTCAAATTTCTGGAAATACAAGGTGTTCTGGCCCTTTTCGATATATCCCGAAGCGATCCAAAGCGCGCCTCCGGTTATGGCCTTTTCCTTTGTATCCCACGGAAGCAGGACCTTTTCTTCATCCTTGGTTATGTTTTCTTTCTCAGGCTTGTTGCCCCACTTGGCGAACATCGCGCCCTTAAGCGTTGCTCCACCTTCTTTCATCGAGGAAGATGCTCCGATGTTGTAGAAATTATAAAAACCCTCATATCCTTCAACCGTGCCTTTGCACAGAGCGGAGCTGCCGGAGAATCCCATTTCCTGAATGATCCTGCTTGCAAGGAAGTAAGGCGATACGCCCGCCTGACGGCCTGCTTCATATATGGCCGTGGCATAATCGAAATCACCCGTATCCATGAAAGAGCCTTTGATTATCTGCTTCACGCCTTCCTTCTTATGGATGGAGGAATCAAATCCGAGAAGCTCGAACATGAAGATCCTCTTATCAGTAAAGAAATTCCTCGGGTCCATGTAATAGCTGACCACCTCGGTCTTGGCCGCTTTCCAGTCAGGCTTGTCGTATATGGGGCTCGTTCCCTTTACATACTCCGGGTAAACGCTGTCTTGTACCAGACTCTTGTTGCCGACTGTCTCGGCTTTGAGAGCTGCGGCGAAAGAGATCTTCGTGTCGTAAGCCTTGAACTTATATTTCGGATGTTTGCAGTGCATCAGCCATAATCCGCTGTAATAGCTCTCCGGGAACTGCGACAGAGTCTCCTCGACAAAGGTTCCGCTGTCATTGCCTGCCAGGACATAAACCGAACTTACTTTGGTCTCCCCGTCAAACGAGGTGAGGGAAGCTGTTATTACAGTTTCTCCCGAAGAAAGATCAAAAGGCTTACCGGGTTTGATCTCCGTCTGATTTCCTCCGTTCTCCGCCGTTATCTTAAGATCTGCAGCGTAGCCTTCAACGGATTCGCAATCAAACGTGACTCTCTGCGCACCGGAAACATAATAACCGTATGTGTTCTCGTTAACATCAAAAGACGGATAAAGGCCTTTGTCATTCTCATCGGTTCCCTTTATGCCCATGTGCGAGATGGTGGCATTAAACGGCAATAGCTTGCTGTCTGCTTTTGCCACCTGATACTCATTGCCCATGGAATCCGTCAGTTTATATGTGTCGCTGCTCTTGCCCGGAGCTACTGACACATACTTTCCGTCAAAGTAAGCAACTTCTTTGCTCTGGACCAGCTTGAACGATAAGTCTTTCTTTTCCTCAGAAGCGCCTTCTTCCGTTCTTCTTACGCATATGTAGAAGCAGTTTGAGACTCCGGGGATCCCGGTCTCATCCGCCACTTTATCCGTATCCTGCTTCCTTGCCCTGAGAGCGGCATAACCCGCGGAAGTGCTCGGATTGGTTCCGATCAGTTTTCCGGAAAGATCGAAAAGCGATACATTGACCTTTTCGCTTATGCCTGCGAAATTCACATAACAGTCGGAATCTTCCATGTCCAAAAGGAACCATGAAGTCTTCTCATCTTTTCCGATGACTCCGTCAGTTACTGAATATGTTTTTATCCTGGTCTTTTCGGGAATACGGATCTTTCCTCCGGCTAAACTGACACCCCTGCCGTCCGAACTTCTAAGCAGGATAGAGACGTCATGCTCGCCGGGTTCAAAGCCGGCAGTATCCCACGCTAGAACAAAGTTCCGTGATCCGGTCCGGTCCTTGTCATATTTGAGATATCCCCTGTGAAGCGCTCCGTCAACGAAAAGGTCCGTCCTTATCTCGTCTCCGGTGGAATCAAAGCTTCCGCTGATTTCTTTTATTCCGACCGTATATTCGTCATCGCCCTTAAGGCCCTTTGTAAGATCTATCGCCGTTATTACGCTGCCCGCACCGCTGCCGGTATCGCCTGTCACCTTATATTTCGGATCAGCTTTTGAGATAACGTCATTTATTACGGTCATCCTGTTTTTCGTGCCCAGATCCTGCCTGATCCCTTCAATGACCGAATCGACTTCGCTGCCGTAAACGACATTGCTGAGGTCTTTTGCAAACTGCGCGTCATCAGAGTTCTTTACCAGATAATCCGGCGATGTCATGACCGAAAGAACATAATCGCCTGCGGAGTAAGTTCCGTATCTCACGCGCATTTCCGCAGCAACCTTGTCTTCGCTGGTGACGTTTATCAGATCCGATGCCCTGTAAACGATATTAGCTGCTTCCTGTCTTTTGTTACCCGACAAAGAAGGCGTACCGGAACCGAGCCCTATTGCCACAAGGCAAACAGAACCGATGGCGGCGATTGCCGACAGCGTGAAAACCGCAAAATATTCGGGCCTTTTCTTAAGCATCTTCCCTTCAGTCTTCCTTCCCGGTAAGCCTGTCAAGGGTATATCCGTAAGGCGGGACAAACCGCTGCATGTAATACTTCACTTCTTCAAGATCGTATTTGGCGATTATCTTGCCGATTGATTCTTTTGCGGCGGTAAATTCCTTATTGCCGGAAGACTCCTCCCTTAAGCATTTAATGTAAGCGGAGATCTTGTCCGCGGCTTTGACCAGAGTATGGATGAGCTTTTCCTCTTCGCTTTCCATTGAAGGTGCAAGGAGTTCTTTATACTCCTCCTTAAGTCCGTTATCCGGAGGCAGGAGGTCTGTCAAAGTCTCCGCAGCCCTTCTTTCGATGTCCTTGTAAGCATCGGTAATGACCTGGCTGTCATATTTGATGGGAGTAGGAAGATCACCCGTCAGGATCTCGGTGCAGTCGTGATAGATCGCATAAGCCATGACCTTATAAGGATCCGGAAAAATCGCTCCTTCTTTGCCCTCATTGAACTTATTATGCAGAAGGCAGAGCGCATGTGCGATAACCGCAACATCGAAGCTGTGCTCCTTGATGTTCTCATAGCGGCTGTTGCGCATGAGAGCCCATCTGTTGATGTACTGCATGCGGTCGAGCATTGCGTAAAATCCGTATTCTTCCATTTTCAAATCCTTCTTTTAGTTCTTGTAGATCTCGTTGAAGCAAGCCGCAGCATAGCTGTCAGTCATGCCGGCGATATAGTCCGTAACGAATATCGCAGGCGGCATCTCGCTCTCGGGCGCATTCTTCTGGGGATGCGTATCAACAAAATCAGCGAATTTCCTGATGGCATCAGTCTTTGAATTTGCGGCACGGTCAATATTCTTTACAGCTTCATAATATGCATCAAAAAGTCCTTCGAGCATGACATTGCAGTACTTCTCGTAAGTAACTACCTTGTTCGATCTGTAGATCTTATCGACGTTGTTCTTGAGCGCATTCTCCAGTGCCTTTACCGCTCTGTCCGAGATAGCGATCTCATCCTTATCCATGCTGTTTTCGACTATATCCTCAACAAGATAATTGATTATCGCGGAATTGGAGTTGCCCATCTCGATACTCTCTTCAGGGAGTTCAAACTCACTCTCGATAACGCCTGTACGAAGGGCATCCTCGATATCCCTTCCGACATATGCGATCTTATCCGAAAAGCGTACTACGCAGCCTTCAAGGGTCGCAGGCCCTTTGCGGTCTTTTTTCGGAATGAGATAAGAAAGATCCGCCTCGGTCTTATCCCTGCAGGGAACAAGCCTCTTTTCGCCGTAAAACTCACCGCAGTGGCAGATGATCCCGTCCCTGACTTCGAATGTAAGATTAAGTCCGTAACCGTCATTATGCCTTTCCATAACATCCAGGACACGGAGTCCGTTCGATTCATGTTCGAAATACAGCTTGGGATCGACCTCTTTGAGCTTCTTGTTGAGCACACGCTCACCGCTGTGTCCGAAAGGCGTATGCCCGACGTCATGGCCCAAAGCGATCGCCCTTATGAGATCAACGTTAAGCCCCAGCGCCTGACCGATGGTTGCCGCGATATAATCCACATAGAGTACATGCTCAAGCCTTGAACATATATGGTCGTTGGCGGGGTTAAAGAAAACCTGCGTCTTGTGCTTTAAGCGTCTGAATGCCTGGGAATACATTATCCTTCCAAGATCGCGCTCATAACAGCTCCTGATATTGCAGTCATTCTCAGGGGCGACCCTTCCTCTTGTCTGAAGGGTCTTTTGTGCGTTGGGTGCCAAATGCCTGTCACGCTCCATGCGCAGCAATTCAATCTTCTTGATGGTCAGATCCGAGATCCTGTTTGAATTCTCAAGCTCCTTGAAGCTGTCCTGAAACAGTTCGAAAAGACTGATAT
>CAMZBB010000012.1 GCA_947304405.1 uncultured Clostridia bacterium | reverse complement strand
ATCAAGTAACGTTGCCTGCAATTAACGGTACGGGAACTGTAAAGCTTATAGGTGTTGAAAACCAGATGGCAAATGTTTCTGTTCCTAATACCGTTACGGCTCAGGGCATGGTTTATAAGGTTACCGCAATCGGAGAAAGAGCCTTTTTAAATAATATGACGATCCAAACGTTGAACATTGGATCTAATGTGCAGAGTATTGAAGAACAGGCTTTTTCGGGTTGCTCTAAACTGGTATCAGTAAAAGGCGGAAACAGGCTTAAGACAATTGGAGCCAGAACATTTGTGGGATGTATCAAACTCAAGACGTTCAAGATCACGTCTTCTGTATTATGGAAGATCGGACCGTTTTCATTCTTCGGAGATAGAGCGCTCAAAACGTTACAGATCAAGAATACCAAGAAGCTGACGAAGGGCGGAGTTAAGAATTCTCTCAAGGGTTCGAGCGTCAAGACCGTCAAGGTCAAGAAATCGAAGGTCAAGAAATACAAGAAGTTCTTCAAAAAGAATAACTGCGGCAGGAAGGTCACTGTAAAAAAATAAAAGTTGAAAAAGAACAAGAAGAGGGCTGTTCAAGCGAACGGCCCTTTTATTTTGCAGGGAATAATCCTCCTGCGTGCTATAATAAACGCGTTGAACGGAGGGCGTTATGGCGATCGAGGATCTGGGAAGAAACGGCTTTAAGCTGATCCAGCCGGAAAGCTGCTTTAAACTTGATACCGCGGGTGTTTTGCTCGCGTGGTTTGCAGCATCTTTTTCCAGAAAAGGGAAGCCTTCTAAAATGCTCGAACTCGGCAGCAGTGCAGGCGGATGCGCAATGCTCGCAGCGGCAAGAAGACCTGAAGCAATCATCGATTGCGTTGAGGTCATGAAAGAGCCGTACGATGCACTCCTTGAGAACATTGCGCTCAACAATGCACAAGACCGCGTAAAGGCTTATAACTGCGACGTCAGGGACCTTCCGCGCGAACTCAAGGACAATCTTTACGATGTGGTCTTTATGAATCCGCCGTTCTACAAGCCTGAAAACTCGGTCGTTACTGACAAGGAGAACGAACTGGCCGCAAGATTCAATGAAAAGGGAAGTTTGGAGGACTTTATCTCCTGCGCGTCCGCAAGGACGAGGATGTCTTCGGGTTATACCGTAATGTGCATGGCGCCTTCAAGGCTGCCTGAATGCATGGAACTGTTTGCAAAGTACAAGTTGGCGCCTTCAAGGCTGATCAGCGTACATGCTTCGCCTGAAAAGGATGCTTTTCTTTTCCTGCTCGCAGGCAAGAAGGGATCGCCGAATACTGAATTCAAAGTGCTCCCGCCGCTTTTCATGGACTCGGAGCGTATCAATAAGATCTACACGGAGGAACACACGGATTGCTTTATCTAGTCGGAACGCCGATCGGCAATTTGAAAGATATATCTGAACGCGCTTTGGAAGCTCTTGAAGCCGCTGATGTTATTGCTTGTGAAGATACAAGGGTAACGGGGCTTTTACTGCAGGCACTTGAGATCACGGGGAAGAGGCTCATCTCATACCATGAGCACAATAAAGCTGCGAGCGGAGAGGGCATAATAAAGCTACTCGAAGAAGGTCTTAATGTCGTACAGGTCTCTGATGCGGGAATGCCTGCAATAAGCGATCCCGGCGCGGACCTGGTCAAGCTTGCGATCGAAAAGGGTTTCGAAGTATCAGTAATTCCGGGGCCTTCAGCCGTAACCGCAGCTCTTGCGATCTCCGGACTTGATACGAGATATTTCCATTTCGAGGGATTCCTGCCTTCTGAAGGCGGTGACAGAAAGAAGCGTATCAAGGCACTTGAGGACATTCATGAGACGATAGTTCTCTATGAGGCTCCGCACCGCATTAAAAAACTTTTCGATGAGCTTTCGGAGGCCGGTTTCGGTTCATGCAAAGCAGCGGTCTGCAGGGAACTTACCAAGAAATACGAGCAGGCCATCCGCATGAGCGTTGATGAGATGCGCGAATACTATCAGAAGACCGAGCCCAAGGGCGAGTTCTGCATCTGCCTGGAGCCGCTCCCGGCAAAGGAAGCAGGAGCTTCAGGTATGGTCGAAGCAGATAAGATGATCGAAACCCTTTGCAGTAAGGGCATGTCCACAAAGGATGTTGCGGCAGTGGTTTCTGAACTTACGGGCATGAACAAGAAGGAAGCCTATAATCAGGCGATGAAGCTTAAGGAATAAAAACCGAATCAAGAGTAAGATCGTTGATAAAACTTATTATCCTGTTTTTTACCGCGTTATCTGTCGGAAGGTAATTCCTGTCGCCGACTATTATCAACAGATCGCGTCCCGGATATATACCGTTTCTGATATAGTTTTCAATCCTTGAACTGTTGTTGTCCATGTAATTCGGATCGTCAGCCATTCCCATGAACTCGATGAAGAAGAAACGTCCGAGGGCGGGGATAAGGACAACAAAATCAGGAAAGATCTTTCTATAAGAGTTTAAATGGTAAAGTGCTTCGTATTTATATTCGAGATGAAGATCATCAAGCGCACCGGCAATAAGCATTTCGCCCCTGGAATCGACGTTGTTCATATGGTTGTCGTAATAACCCTTACCCTTGCCGAGTTCGTTTAATCCGGTGGCCATCTCCGCCCACAGTTTTGCAGTGAACTTGGTGTTTGGCGGACAAACGCTGACGTTTTCCGGGACGATTAATCTCCGCTTCCTGAGTTCTTGATCAAAGTATTCCATTTGTTTCGAAAGCTTTTCACGTTTTGCCATCTGATCTGAATATTCTTTATATCTTCGCCCTCCTTGTATACTTTCTTTACGTGTTCTTTTACCATTTCTGCCTTTAACCGAAACGCGGATCGTCCGTTTGCCTCCGTGCATACCGAAATGGAAAGTTGGCATGCTGTCCAACTTAGCTTTCAGATATTGATGATTAGCCATAATGTATTCACTGCAAAACATATTCATTCTTCTATCGTATAGTGTCGGTTCAGGATTTTTACCGACAAAAACCGACAAAACCGACAAGCCCGGCACTGAAGAAAAGAGGCGGCTTTTAATAATCTAAAGACCTAAATCTTAAATTTCGCAACTTTGCACGCCGTTTTTTCGTCGGATGGTGAGTGAGATGGGGAGAAAAATGAATATCGTCGGTATTTCGCAATTTCACGCGCCATTTCGCTGAAGGATGGTGAGTGGAGTGGAGAGAATTGATCCGGCAGCCAACGCCACGTATTAAACAATGGTTTAGAAACGGAGGATACGGCCGGAAAATCTTGAAAACCCCGCTGTAAATATTTATAATCAATAAGTTTTAGACTTTAAGTCACTATAAGGAGGCCGTTATGGCAGACAAGAAACCATTCTACATCACTACGCCCATCTACTATCCGTCGGGCAATCCGCACATCGGACATTGCTACACGACGATCGCTTGCGACTGCGTCGCACGAATGAAGCGAATGCAGGGCTACGATGTAATGTTCCTTACCGGTACTGACGAACACGGCCAGAAGATCGAGAAGAAGGCTCAGGAAGAGGGCACAACACCTAAGGCTTACGTTGACGCAATCGTTGAGAACTTCAAAAAGCTCTGGGCAAGGCTGGGCATTTCTTATGACAGATATGTCCGTACAACTGACGACTATCACATCAAGACGGTTCAGAACATTTTCGAGAAGCTCTACAAGGACGGCTGGATCTACAAGAGCGAGTACAAGGGAAAGTACTGCACACCCTGCGAGTCTTTCTGGACAGAGAGCCAGCTTGTAGACGGCAAGTGCCCCGACTGCGGAAGAGACGTTACAGACGCTTCCGAAGAGGCTTATTTCTTCAAGCTTTCACACTTTGCACCCAAGCTCAAGGAACTCCTGCTCGACGAGGAGAAAAACTTCCTTAATCCTAAGTCCAGGGTCAACGAGATGATCCATAACTTCATCGATCCGGGTCTCCAGGACCTTTGCGTTTCCAGAACGAGCTTTACATGGGGCATCCCTGTAACATTCGATGAGAAGCACATCGTTTACGTTTGGATCGACGCGCTCACGAACTATATCTCGGCAATGGGCTTCATGAACGACACTTATAACGATTACGAGAAGTACTGGCCGGCTGACATGCACGTCATGGCAAAGGAGATTGTAAGATTCCATTCGCTCATCTGGCCTTCGATCCTGATGGCTTTGGGCGAACCGCTCCCCAAGAAGGTCTACGGACACGGCTGGATCACCTTCGGCGACGGCGGAAAGATGAGCAAGTCCAAGGGCAACGTTATCGATCCGTTCGTTCTCTGCGACAGATACGGCGTTGACGCACTGAGATTCCACCTCCTCCGCGAGATGGTCTTCGGTTCCGACATGCCTTATTCCAACGAGATGATGTTCAACAGATACAATGCTGATCTCGCAAATGACCTCGGAAATCTCGTTTCCAGGACTGTTGCAATGGCTATCAAATATTTCGACGGCACACTGCCTGTTGATAAAGAGTTCACCGATGCGGATAACGATCTTGTTTCCCAGCTTGACGCTCTCCAGCCCGTAGTTGCTGAAGCATTCGAGACCTGCCGTTTCTCTGACGGTCTCGAGGCCATCTTCAGAGTCGTTGCAAGGGCAAACAAGTACATAGACGAGAACGAGCCCTGGAAACTTGCAAAGGATGAGACCGCAAAGCCTCGTCTTGCTGCAGTTCTTTACAATCTCCTTGATGCAGTCAGGAGAGTTTCAATCCTTCTTACTCCCGTTATGCCTCATACTGCTCCGCAGATCTTCGAGCAGATCGGCGCAACGGAAGAGAACACAGGCTGGTACGATTCCGAGAAGAAGTACCTGCTGCCTGCTGACGTTACGGTCAAGAAGGGGCCGGTCCTTTTCCCGAGAATTGACGTTGAGAAGGAACTTGCTGAACTCGAGGCACTCGCTCCCAAGAAGGAAGAGGCACCTTCTGATCTCGAACCTTTGAAGGAGCTTACCAAGTACGATAACTTCGCAGCGTTAGATCTCAGAGCCGTTAAGGTCCTTGAGTGCGAGAACGTTCCGAAGTCCGACAAGCTCCTGAAGTTCAAGGTCGATGACGGTTTCGGTGAGAGACAGGTGCTTTCAGGCATCGCAAAGTACTACAAGCCGGAAGAGCTCATCGGCAAGACGCTTGCGATGATAGTTAACCTCGAACCCCGCAAGATGATGGGCTTCGAGAGCAACGGCATGATCCTCTCGGTCAAGTTCGGCGACGGTTACCGCGTTGTCGAGTTCCCTGATTCAGTAAAACCCGGATCGGACATCTCCTGATATCGTGAGAGAGATCAGTTATTTCAAACCGGAAAACACGGGCATGAGTTTCTTTGATACTCATGCCCATATCTATGACCGCAAATATGAGACGGCGGAAACTCGGGTTGAGGATATCCTCTCCAGGAGCGCTGCAAGCGGCGTTACGCGAATCCTGATACCGGGAGACTCTAAAGAGTCTTCAATGGCCGCCGTAGAGCTTGCAGGCGCGTTTAACGGCAAATGCGGCATGGAACTCTTCTGTTCGGTCGGAGTTCATCCGCATGAGGCAAAGACTTATTCCGATGACGTGGAGAAATATCTCCGCGACTCGATTGATCGCAGGGAGGAACTGAGGATCCGCGCGATAGGCGAGATAGGTCTGGATTATTACTATGATCTTTCCGAGAGGAACGTCCAAAGGGAAGTTTTCGAAAAGCAGCTTCTCATGGCTTATGAGTTTGACATCCCGTTCATCCTTCACGAACGCGATGCGACGGGCGACTGCCTGGAGATCCTTAGAAGTTTCTATAAGGGCGGAAAGCTCAGAAAAGAACCCGGAGTGTGCCACTGCTGCTCGTGTTCGCCCGAAGCATCGCAGGAACTGATAAAGATGGGCTTTTACATCGGGTTTGACGGACCTTTGACGTTTAAGAACAACAAAAAGACCCCCGAGGTACTAAAGATCACTCCGCTTGACCGCATGGTGATCGAGACCGACAGCCCGTATTTGACGCCGGAGCCCAACCGCGGCAGCATTAACGAACCGTGCCATGTGGCTTTTATATGCGCCAAGCTGGCAGAGATTAAAGGAATAACGCTTGAAGAAGCGGCAAGGATAACCTATGATAACGGAAGCAGATTATACGGCTTGTCCTGAAACGGAGCAGAAAAATGGAAACGAGCAAGAAAGAAAAAGTTCTTATATTCATAACAGTGGTCCTGGTAATTATTCTGGGAATAGGTTTTTACTATGACCGAACAAGCGCCCTGCTCGACAGGACTAATGCGGTACCGATCTCATCTGACCCGAATCTCAAGCTTGAGAAGATCAATAAGGCCGGTTTTCTTTTCGCCAGGTCGGCGTATGAAGCTAAATTCCAGATTACGAACAATGACTATCAGAATTACATCAACGTCCTCAGCATCGGATATGGCGGCGGAGGCGGTTACTGCGGTCTGGAAGGGTACAACCAGTATGCCGAAAAGGCGCTGACCAAAGCTTCTCTCAAGCCCCAGCCCAAGAATGATTCCGTTATCTGGATACTCGGTTCAAAACTCGGTAATGACACCGAACAGAACGTCGTTTACATAATCGATCAGGAAGCAGACGGGAAATCTTATCTTTTCGTTTATTATTCCCGTAAATAAAAAACGGTTGACAGCACAAAGGGATTATTTTATAATTCATTCGCGCTTTGAAAAAGGCGCGCCAGTCGGAAGCTTAGCTCAGCTGGGAGAGCATCTGCCTTACAAGCAGAGGGTCACAGGTTCGAGCCCTGTAGTTTCCACCATACGGCGCAGTAGCTCAGTTGGTTAGAGCGCCAGCCTGTCACGCTGGAGGTCGAGGGTTCGAGACCCTTCTGCGTCGCCAATCAAGCCGGATCTTGTTCCGCAATGTCCGGCTTGATTTTTGCCCAGATAGCTCAGTCGGTAGAGCAGGGGACTGAAAATCCCCGTGTCACTGGTTCGATTCCGGTTCTGGGCACCAAAGAGGGACTGCATAATTGCAGTCCCTTTTTTTACCCCGTTTTGTCGAATTTTTTACAGTTTGCTTACAACCCCATTGGAATTTCATACTTTTTTGTATAATCGAAATATCAGCCCCCTCCGCGAGGCTGGTTTTCGAAGGGAAAAATACATGGGAAATAACAATGTTACAAAGTTTCAGCATATAGTCGCAGGGCTCGATCCTGCGAAGAAGCAGGCGCTCTACCAGAAGATGAAGAGCCTGCCCGAAAGCGGACGTAACGAGATGATAGACAAGGTCGTCGCCGCCTATGAGACGAGAAAGATGACGATCGAACAGCCCGTTGCCGCGGGCAGAAATGTACCGCCTTCGAATTACGTAAGTGAATCTCCACGCCGTAATGACCGTTTCTCCGGCAGGAACACCATGTGGGTGGATGACCGCAGGGACAGAAACGCAAGACCGGTAAAAAAGAATCATGGCAATACATCACCTGAAATAAACAGATTGAAGGTCCCTATCCAGGCTGTCAAAGCACATGCTCAGGGACAGGGCACTGTTGCGGTCAGAAGACCGGGTGTGACCCCTCCCATGCCGAGAAAGGCGATGACTGCCGCTCCGGCAGAAAACGGCGCTGACCTTATTGCAAGAAAGATCGAAGCAAGACAGCAGGCTGCCAGAGCCGAGATACAGAGAAAACAGATCAGGCGCGAGACTGTCCGCAAGGTCGGCAAGATGGCTCTGAAGGTTGTCGGAAGAGCCTTGATCGTCGTTTTCTTTACGCTTGCCATCTTACTGTGCGGCTTCTATTCGTTCCTCGGAATAGTCATGAAGGGGGCGTCACCGCATCTTCGCGACCAGTTCGTTTCGTCGGTCATGGAATCGTCCGTGGGCGGAGTTCTTGCGCAGATGGTCCTTTCAGATGAAGAGATAGCGGAGATCCTGAACAGGAACAAAACGGAAGAGTTCGATTACTATACCGATACTTCTCTCGTAAAGATCGCGGACAAGAAGAGTTCTGACAAAGCTGCGAACGCAGCCAACATATATGACCCTGACGGCGACGGAGTCGAGATCCATGAAGTCAGCGGACCGATGTATCACGGTATCATGATGGTGGTCCAGGATCCTTCCAGGGTCAAGGTATCAACGCTTGAAGAGTTCAATCACAGAGGTGCCGGATATACGCTCAAGGAACACATCGAGAAGTCCGGAGCCATCGGCGGCATCAATGGCGGCAAGTACGAGGATAAAGGCGGAATGGGCATCGGCGGATGGCCTGAAGGAATCGTCATTGCTGACGGAAAGCTCAGGAACGGTGCGCCCAATGCAACATTCGACGTCTACGGATTTACAAAGGACAACGTCCTCGTAGTCGGAAGGATGACATGCCAGCAGGCCATAAACATCGGAGTCAGGGATGCAGTTACTTTCGGACCGACTCTTATCGTAAACGGAAAGGCTGCCAAGTACAGCGGCAACAGCGGCGGCCTCAACCCGAGGACTGCCATCGGACAGCGTGAGGACGGTGCAGTGCTCCTCCTCGTTATCGAAGGAAGAAAAACATCATCGATGGGTGCCACAATGGCTGACCTCATCGAAGTCATGAAGGAATACGGTGCGGTCAATGCGGCCAACCTTGACGGCGGAATGTCTTCTGCAATGTGGTACAAAAACGAGGAGCTCGTATCCAGTTCAAGTATCAGGCAGAGCCGAAAGATGCCGACTGCATTTGTCGTAATGCCCCAATCGTCCGATGCTAAGGCCAAGGCCCCTTCAAAGGAGAATTGAGCTTTAAGTGAGACCTGAGGATATGACAAATAAGACCGGAAAACCGGTCAGGTCCCCGGATGCTTCCGGAAAAGGAAGACCAGTGAGGCAGGAAAAAAGGCCCCTGCCGGCTAAGAATCCGCAGCCCGTCAGACAGTCTCCCCCAAAACAGGACAAAGCACCTTCAGGAAAACAAAAGCCTGCACGTAAGATAAGCAAATTCACATTGGGTCTTGTTATATGGCTCGTTGTGCTGACTTTGGCTATCTGCATCGGCCTTATCTGGTTCAACGGCTTTTTGGGCACATATGAGGAGCTCTATCAGGAGAGCCTTCCATATCATCAGGCCGAGAGTACGGTCGAGCTTTTTGCAAAACAGGATATGGATTCCATTTGGGCCATGATCAAGGAGAAGCCCAAGCTCACCGAATTCGAGAAAGAGTCAGCCCTAAAGAAATACATGAAGAACCTTATCAAGGATAAGGAGTTCACGTATAAGCAGACGGAGGACTATTCCGAAAGTGCGCCCGAATACTATATCTGCTCGGGTGAATACATAATCGCCAAATTGAAACTTGCAGAAGACGAGACTCAGCAGCCCAAATACGGCTTTAAGGCCTGGAAACCGGGTGATCTCGTGTTCTACACGGCCGCAGACCATAATCTCAAAGTTACCCTTCCCGAAGGATACACTCTTAAAGTTAACGGTGTAGAAGTACCTGCGGACTATAAGACCGAGCAGGGGATAGATGCTGAAGAGAACAAGTACCTCCAGCCTTATGCGGAACTGCCCAAGCAGTGCGTCTACGAGGTGTCCGGACTTTATGCTGAACCCAAGGTCAAGATCGCCGATGAGAACGGCAAAGAAGTAAAAGCATCAAAGGATAAGACAACGGGAGAGTATGTGATCGGTTCCCGTGCGGAATGTCCCGATAAAGACAAGGCTGAACAGTTCGCAATATCATTTACGAAGGATTTCGCAAACTTTATCTCGCAGGATGCGGGCAATTATGCATTGGACAAGTATTTCCCCAAGAATTCCAAGACTTTGAGGGACATCAAGAGAAACTCTGCCCGCGAATGGTACACGAGGCACGGCAAAGTAGATATCAAGAACGAACAGATCAAGGATTTCATCTGCTACACGAAGGATATCGTTTATGTCGAAGCTTATGTTGAGCAGCATATGGAAATGTTCTGGGGCAGCAAGGAACGCGAGGTCGTAAAGACAACCGCACACCTTTATCTGTGCCGCATCAACGGAAGCTGGAAAGTCGCAGGCATCAGGTACTGATCTTCCGCGCGTTCTTATTTGTAACGCGTATGAAATTTAGCCAATCCCCATTCATGTTACAATTACGATAGTTAACTGTCGGCATTTTCAGCATGAAGGAGGCATTTGGCTTTGGAATTCACATATTCGAACGATGGCTTCCTGCCATATGATTCTTTTGACTATATCTACAACGACCGCGTAATGCCGGAATTCGGCAAGGTCGTCTCGCCATATCACAGGCCTCTTACGACCTGGAAGTTCTATCTTGCCCACGGAGATACCGAGATCCCGTTCGGCGCCACGCTGCTTTCTTTTGACGATACGGAATGGGATATCGTAAACTGCCCTTCGACCTGGCAGACAGACGGCTACGGCCTGCCGCAGAATCTTCTTTACGAGTACCCCGAGAGGCTTATGGACAATGCCGCCCGTCATGAAGATACAATCAGCGACAAATACGTAAAGAACTCAACGAATTCCCAGGAAGACGAGACCGGCATCTACAGGACTACTGTCGTCTTTTCGCCTCAGGATCTTGAGAGAGCGATCTATCTTGAGACATCCGGAATCTGCGGAAGCTTCAAGGTCTACGTCAACGATAAGCTCATATGCGAGTCGCACAGCATAACGACAAGAAAGCGCCTTCTTATATCCGATGTGGCCGTGGCAGGCATCAATCTGATAGTCATCGTGGTAAACAGATATGACAGGGACGAGAGCGGACATGTGATATTGGATATCATGAACTATGGTTTCTCCGGTCTTTTCAGGCCCGTGATGCTGGTATTTGATTCGCTTCTTGAACTGTCCAATCTTCATATTCAGCTCGAATATTGTCCTGAAGCATACATTACCGAGGTCGCGAAAATATCCAGCCTCTCCGAAAGGGGAAAGGCTTCAAGAGTCCCTCACGGCGATTTCATGATCAAAGTGGATTTCAATCTTCGCAACCATACGAATTTCATGCTGCCTTATTCGGTCAAATTCTCGCTCCTGGAGGCCCGCGCTGAGTACGATCCGTACAAACTCCCTTATGTTAACCTCAAGAACCAGGGAGGCGCCGTAGGCGGCGTTGTGGATGCAAACAAGGAGACGAGGGAGAAGGCGGAATTCATTGCCCTCGACGTGGCCGAATGGTCAGACTGCACTCCGGTACAGTATGACCTTGTTTTGGAAGTCCTTGATTCCGAGGGCAGGATCGTCTGCGCGAAAAAGAAGCGCTTCGGCTTCAGGACGATAGAGATCGTTCAGGGCAAGCTCAACATTAACGACAGGCGTATCAATCTTAATCTCGTCAAGTATTACGAGTTCGATCCCAAGGGCGGCATAGCCGTCCCTCAGGACCGCATGCGCCAGGACATCATACTGATGAAGAGGGCAGGCATAAACGGCGTGATCGCCGGAGGCTTTGCTCTGTCTGACGAGTTCTTAAACCTTTGCGACCAGTATGGCATATATGTCATCGCTACCGCTGCGGATTTCCAGATGAGAGATTACGTCGAAGCGGCAATGATACATCCGTCCATCATCATGTGGGGATTCCAGGACTACAGATTCCATCTTGAGAAGGCTGTCAGAGTTAAGCATGAGTGCATGCTGATAGATGATACCCGTCCGTGGTACTGCGCGGCCGACATGAAGCGCCGTGCCAGATCCAAGGGCAAAGAGACGGAGACCGTATCTGATCTTCTCGCATTTCCAAATGAAGCAGGCGTTGTTTTCGGACCATGGGTCGATCTTTGTCTGGACAGGAAGAAGATCTTTGATCTCAACAAGTCCGGTAAAAACCTTTTCACGACGATTCCGGGCAGAACGCATTTTACCGATGATGACACGATGTACAAGTGGATCCATCATGCGGACCTCGTAGGCGGAAAGCAGAAAGAGAATTCGTGCATAGGACAGGGCATCGTGGATGCTGAGAGAAGTCCGCATCCCATCTATCTTGATATCAAGAAACAGTGCCAGTCGATCGCGGTGTTTGCATCGGTCAGCGACCCCGCATGCCTTACGATGCGCAATATGAACCCGTTCGCTTATACCGAGGAGCTTGAACTCATATGGCAGCTGCTTTTGGGCGGCAAGACGCTCGCTACCGGAAAGGGAATGATCGACGAGATAGAGCCTTACGGATCCAGGACGCTCAAGTTCCCGTTTACCAAGGAGATGTTCACCACTGCAGGCTGGGGGCAGGGAAGACTTGACCTTATCGATCTTTATGACAGCGCAATGTGCAAGGAACTCGTTTTCGACATTACCATGCAGCTGCATAATGACACCTATTACGCAAAAGCAGGCTATGAGATAGCTTTCTATCAGGATATTCTGGCTGACAAGGTTGCAAGTCCGGTATCTCCTGCAGCTTCAGGAAATGGAAAAGGCCTGGAAGATGGTGATGCAGCCATTCCTTCTCTTCCTTCGCTGTCAGATGCGGAGGCAGAGGACAATGTTCTACAGCAGCCTGAAGATAATGGCGCTGAAGATCTGAACGGCATGGTCGAACGCGTGAATGAAAACGCAGAGGAGGCCAATTCCGAACTTGCCGTTTCTGAAGATGAAATGCCCTGGAAGATGATGAGCGGTACGACAATAAGCTCTGATCCCAGGCAGCTGTACGTCAACGGCGAAGACATGCGTATCGGCTTCTCAAAGGAGCCGGCCGGATGTTCGCTTCTCTCGATAGGCGGATTCAATTTCCTTAAAGGCCCTATGAGACCCAGCTTTTACAGGTGCCCGTCAAACATCGACAGGACCGACAGGAGCTTTATATTGGCGAAAACCGTGTTCTCCAAGGAGAGCGACTATGAGCACATCCAGGAATCCATCCGCTATATAGGTTCCGAATACGGCAAGAAAGACGGGTGCTTCTCGATGATATCGAGATTCAAGTCTTTTGCGATGAACGGCGAAGTATTGATGTTCTATGAGGTTCCGTCTCCTGACAAGCTCAGGGTGACTCTGCAGTTCACGCCTAAGTACGATATGGTCCGTTACGGAATCAGATTCCCGATAGTCAGCAGCGGCGTGAAGTGCTCGTGGTACGGCAGGGGACCCGGTGAGTCTTATGCCGACAGAAAGAATTCTGCGAGGATAGGCGTTTTCTCGGCAGATACCGGTAAGATCTACCATCCGTATGCAAGACCTGCCGAGAACTCGTCACATACCGATACGCGCATCGTAAAGCTCACCAATGAGATTGGAGACTCGGTGACCATCAGAAGGCTTACGAACACGCCCAAATTTGATTTTACGGTGCTTCCTTACACGCCGGAACAGATGAATGAGTTCCTTCATGAAGAGCAGCTGATGAATAACGATTACTGCGAGTTCTTCTGCGATTTCGGAATGAAAGAGATCGAAAGGACTGCCGACAACGTGTCGTTACAGCCTATAAAGAAGGGCGTCAAGTACAAAGAGACATTTGAGTTTACGCTCGAAAAGGCATAACAAATAAACAATATGCTCGCTAAGGTCCTCCGCGCTCGCTTAAGCTCGCTTGTGCGGAAATCGCTCGCATATCGTTTATTTATTTGAGTTTTTCCTTCGATACAAAGGTGTGGAAGTCTTCTCTGCGGCTATGCCGAATACGGGTTCGCTGAGCGTTCCGGGTTCGGTCTTGGAGAAAGTCTCTTCGTAGATGTAGATCCTGGAATCTATCATATCGAGTTCGTGAAGGACCATGGCTTCAGGCATTGCCGGCAGCTTGATGGCTTCCCATTCGAGTTTGCCGTGATGTGAAGCTATCATATGCTTGAGGCACATGACGTCTTCTCTGTCATAAGTCTGTCTGCCGTTTGCGGCATCGCGCTCTCTGACTTCTTCGTCGATCATCTCGATACCGAGCAGGGCATGTCCGAGAAGGCTTCCTTCAGTAGTGTAGGAGGCAGCTCCCGTGTCAGCGGTCTTAAGCTCTTTGATCTTGCCGAGATCATGTATGGCGGTTCCGCAGACAAGGAGTTCCCGGTCGAGCATGGGATACACCTCGCAAATAGCGAAAGCTGCATCCACCATCCTTGAGGTGTGATATACGAGACCTCCGTAAAGGTTATGGTGCATGCTCTTAGCTGCAGAAGACGAATAGAATGCTTCGTAATCCTTCATAAGCAGTCTTATTGCAAGTGCGGTCAGACTGAAGTCGTCATCTTTAATCTCCGCGGACTTTAAGTCGTAATCTCTTCCGGAGGAAGATTTGATCTTCCTGATGACGTTGACGAAGAGGCTCTTCGGATCGATCGGGGGCTTCCTTACCAATGCGGCTTTCTCTGAATCGTCAAGCGTTGTAGGCCTGAGATACTGGATCTGATAGCTCCTGCCGCCGAACGGATCGATGTGGATCTTAGTCTCTGCGGGCATTCCGTCAGCTATTCCGGTATCCGTCAGATTCTTCTTCGTTGTGTCGAACATTACTGCCGATACTGAATCGGTTCCGTCGGAGATCATTAAGCGGAGCATAGGCTTGCCGCCTGCGGTATTCTTCTCGGTGATAGTGTTGACGATGACCTTAGTCTCGTAAACACCGTTCATCTCCATGTCTTTGAAAAGTATGATATTCATTATCTTCTCCCGTTAATCTTTTGGAATAATGTTAGCACTAGGGGAGTGAGTTTTCTATAATTTAGGTGGTTTTGTCCTATTATCCGATACCCTGTGCCGTGTTTTAATTTATGCGGAAGAGCTATAAGCGAAAGGGGGCGCGTTATGCGGTACAGACTGGCCTGTTTTGATCTGGACGGGACACTACTGGATACTTTGCCGGGTCTTGCAAACGCGCTCAATGCCGCAAGAAAGATGAACGGTCTTGCCCCGCAGACGGAAGAACGGGTAAAGAGCTTTATCGGCAACGGCGTAGAGAAGATGATCGAGAGATCTCTTGACGATGATCCCGGAATATGGGATGAAGACCTGAAGAAGAGGCTTCTTAACGACAGGCTTTCATACTATGCTGCAAACTGTATCGAGAGAACGAAGCCTTATGACGGCATCACGGAGATGCTGTCAAAGCTTAAGTCTTCCGGAATGGTGCTTGCGGTGGTAACGAATAAGGATGAAGTCCCCACACAGATCCTCATCGATCACTTTTTCCCGGATACGTTCGATTATGTCCGCGGATCACAGCCGGGAATGCTCCATAAACCCGATCCGGAGGTGGTCAGGCGTTGTCTTGACAGCCTGAGCGTTGAACCTGAAGACTGCGTTTATATCGGTGATTCCGAAGTCGATATCAGGACAGCCGTCAATAGCGGCATCGATCTTATCAGCTGTGACTGGGGTTACAGATCACGTGCATTTTTGACGGAAAACGGAGCCGGTAAGATATGCTCGGATCCGGCGGATATATGGAGATTAATGCAATGAGTGACAACAAAAGCATAAAAGACAGAAAGAAGACTCTTCGTCTGGTCGCGTTCTGCGGCATATCTGCTGCTTTTGTCTTCCTTGGAACGCAGCTTCGCATCCCGACTGCGATTGGATATATGAACCTTGGAGATGCGGTCATACTGATAGCATCCTATGTGATCGGACCTGCGGCATTTTTCCCGGCCGCAATTGGTTCGGCCATTTCGGATCTTATTGCAGGATATCCGATGTATATCATCCCCACGTTTGTGATAAAAGGCCTGATGGGACTGACAGCAGGACTCATCCTGAAGCATCCCGGACATAGTCCCGGTATCGCAAAGAGACTCCTGGCCGGTATTACCGCCGAGATCATCATGGTCTTGGGTTACTTTGGATTTGAGATCTTTTTGTACGATCTCGCTGCAGCAGCGGCTTCTGTCCCGTTTAATCTCATACAGGCAGCCGCTGCGCTGATAATTGCAGTACCGGTCACATATCTGCTTAAAAACCTGAAGGCCTGATGCCATAATATTGCCCATTTTGTTTCATTTGTCTTTTTAAACGTGTGTATTATAATATGCACGGATTTTATAAAACAAATTACGAGGCAATTTGCATGAGAATAGATCTTAAGATAACAAAGAAAGACCTGCCCAGACTTATAGCTGCTCTGGTCCTTGCTGCTTTGGGTATAATCTTTTCCTTTTCCGCATTCTATGATGCGGTGATCTGGTTCGCAGGACTTTTCCTTCTGACATTTATAACCATCCGCATCGATCCCGATGCAGCAGGAAAGAAGAAGCTGATAAGGATCGTTTGCGAACTGATCTTCCCTTTGTTTGCATCCTTCTTCAGCGTTTACTTCATGCAGATGATAAACCTTGCTCATCACGATACTCTGATGGGCGAGCGCTGGCTCTATAACCAGATGTATCACAGCGAGGCTTTCAGGTGGGTCAACGAATCATTGATCGTATTCGGAGTTTATTTCTTCTTCAGGATGGTACAGGCTCCGAGAAGGCTTGCAGCTGCTCTGACACCGGTTCCTTTCCTTATCCTTGGAACTGCGAATTTCTTTGTTTATACGTTCAGAGGCCACGAGCTCATCTATAACGACATCTTCAGCTGGAAAACAGCAGCCAGTGTAGCAGGAAGCTATACATTCCCGATACTCGAGCCTGTTATGTATGTGCTGGTCCCTTACGTTCTTTATGTCATCTGCTGCATGCGCATTAAGGATGACAAGCCTGCGGTAAAGCACGCGATCGTAAGGATCCTTATATTTGCCGTTATCTGCGCCTTGTTTACCGGAAGCTTCGTCGTAATGATCAAGGGATGGAGCAAGAAAAACAGAGCCCAGGACTGGTCTGATAAGGGTTCAAGATTCAACGGCTATCTGATGAATTTCTCCATCACGGTCGTTACTTCTTTCGCAGAGGTTCCCGAAGGATATTCCGTAGAGGCGCTTGATCAGATGGTCAAGGAGACCGGAATAGATCTTTCCGATCCGGGATCTGCAAATGAAGAGTCTTCCAACATCATCGTCGTAATGAACGAGTCTTATACTGATGTAAAGACCTATCTCGCCATGCTCAGAGCAAAAGAGGATCCGACACCGTATTGGCGCAAGCTCAAGGAGAACGCTGTTCACGGTAAGGTCACGACATCAGTATATGGCGGCAACACTCCTAATTCAGAGTATGAATTCCTTACTGGTATCACGATGGGTTACCTTCCCATGGGTGCCGTTCCTTACCTGCAGTACATGAACAAGGAGACGTATTCGCTTCCCTGGGCGCTTAAGAATATGGGATACAGCACGCTTGCAATGCATCCTTATTATGCCAGCGGATGGAACAGGCCCAATGTCTATCCTAGGCTCGGTTTCGACCGTTTCATTGCGATGGATGACATGACGTATACCGAAAATGATATTCAGCGCGATAACTACATGACCGATTCCCAGGCATATAAGAATCTCATGATGCAGCTTGATGCCAAACCGAAGGGACAGAAATCATTCGTGTTCCTTGTTACCGTTCAGAATCACGGCGGTTATACCGAGAACTTCACGAACTTCACGCCCAAGCAGTACGTTAAGGGTCTTGTAACGGGAATGGATCTTCAGGTAAATACTTTCCTCACATGCCTCAACCAGAGCGACAAGGCACTTGAGGAACTGGTCGAATATCTCAAGACAAAGGATGAGAAGTATACTCTCTTAGTCTTCGGCGATCATCAGCCTAACATTTCCTCTTTCCCCAATAACTTCGGTATCGGAAAGAACACCAGCTGGGTCACGCCTTACCTCATCTGGACCAACTACGAGATGGATCCCGAACTTGTTCAGAAGTATCAGGAAGATCAGGTCGGAGTAACGAGCATAAATTATCTTGCCCTTGATGTAATGAAGGCGGCAGGAGTCAAGTACCCCGGATATTACCAGCTCATTGACAACATCAGGAGCGAGGTCCCTCAGATCAATACGGCAGGCTATTATTCCATGTCACAGAAGAAGTTCTTCACGGTTGATGAAGTAAACGATCCGAAAGACAAAAAAGCGATTACCTTGATGAGATATATACAGTACAATACGGCTATAGACAAAAAGGAAGGCGACTTCAGGAAAAAGGTTTATACCGTGGTGAAGAAAAATGGCTGACAAATATGATGTCATTATCATAGGAGCAGGTCCCGGCGGAATCTTTTCCGCATATGAACTTGTTAAGCGCAAGCCCGGCATTAAGGTTGCCGTTTTCGAGACTGGCGGACCTCTTGAGTCGCGCAAGTGTCCCATAGACGGGAAAAAGGTCAAGACCTGCGTAAGCTGCAAGACGTGCGCGATAATGCGCGGTTTCGGCGGCGCGGGAGCTTTTTCTGACGGTAAATACAATATCACCAATGATTTCGGCGGTACTCTTTATGAGCACATCGGCAAGGAGAAAGCCCTTGAGCTCATGAAGTATGTTGACGGGATCAACATGGAGAACGGCGGCGAGGGAACAAAGCTTTATTCCACCGCCGGTACCAGGTTCAAGAAGCTCTGCCTTGAGAATAAGCTCCATCTTCTCGATGCATCGGTAAGACATCTGGGAACAGACAAGAATTATCAGGTTCTTGGCAATATATATGAATATCTCAAGGACAAGGTCGAATTCCATTTCAATTCACCCGTCGGAGATCTGGCGGTAAATGACGACGGAACATTCGATGTTGAATGTGAAGGAGAACACTATACGTGCAAGAACTGCATAGTGTCCGTCGGACGTTCAGGAAGCAAGTGGATCGAGAAGGTCTGCAGCGAACTTGATATCGAGACGTTCTCCAACAGAGTCGATATCGGTGTAAGAGTCGAGCTTCCGGCAGTCGTTTTCTCTGACCTTACATCTGCACTTTATGAGAGCAAGATAGTTTACCGCACCGAAAAGTTTGAAGACAAGGTCCGTACGTTCTGCATGAATCCGAACGGATATGTTGTTACCGAGAATACCAACGGCATAGTTACGGTTAACGGACACAGCTTTGATGCGCCTGAACTACAGTCCGAGAACACGAACTTCGCGCTTCTCGTAGCAAAGCATTTTTCTGAGCCTTTCAAGGATTCGAACGGATATGGAGAATCGATAGCAAGGCTTTCAAACATGCTCGGCGGCGGAGTTATCGTACAGCGTTTCGGAGATCTTATCCGCGGAAGAAGGACCAATGAGTCCAGGATCGCCGAATCGACGGTCAGACCTACTCTTAACGCAACTCCGGGCGATCTGTCGCTCGTTCTTCCGAAAAGGATCTTAGACGGCATCATCGAGATGATCTATGCGTTGGACAAGATCGCTCCCGGTACAGCCAATGACGATACGCTCCTTTACGGTGTGGAAGTAAAATTCTACAACATGGAAGTTGCGATAGACGACCGTCTTGAGACGAAATATCCCGGACTATATGTTATCGGAGACGGCAGCGGCGTTACGCATTCGCTGTCGCACGCATCCGCATCAGGCATTTTTGTTGCGAGAGAGATCGCGGGACTTACAGAGTAAGATAATCACGATCACCATGCATACGGTCGTCACTGCCGTAACTGCAAGACCGCCTTCGGGACCGAATGTTCCTCCCGTTATGAGATTATTTGCATCAGCTGAATAACTTGTGTTGATGACAGCCGCGTGAGCTTCATTGCCTGATACCTGAAGTCCGAAGATGTTACCTTGCGAAAGATTCCATGCAGTATGCATTGCACATGTCATCCAAATGTTTCCGGTCTTGAGGAATATCAACGCGAAAAGAACGGCTATAAGGAAAAGATTGACTGAGGCGAGCGGGGTGTATCCTGCATTAAGCGAATGGAATACGGAGAACATGACGGAAGAGAAGAAAACGCAAAAGGCCTTCTTGAATCTCTGTTCGAATCTTGGGATCATGTAACCTCTGAAAATGAGTTCTTCGCTTGCGCCCTGAGGGAACCACATCATCAGATTTATAAAGAAAACGGGAAGAGCGTTTGCGGAAAGCCCGAATCCGTTCATATCGATCTGGCCTGTAAGCTTTAGGATGATGCAGACGGAAGACATCATGGCAAATCCGGCGAGAAGTCCCAGAATATAATCCTTGACTATCTTTGAGGGTTTACCAAAAGGCAGTCCGCAGGCTTTGAAGGTATCGGCAAAAGACTTTTTCCTGAATACTCTTTTTGAATGGATAATGCACGCTGCGATCATGAGAAAATACGCTACCGTCATGAGAGCGAGGAAAAGCGGGTTGCCCATGAAGATACCGAGAACCTCAAAAGTCTTGTTCATTACCTCGGTTACAGTGGCAACGCCTTTAAGATCGGCGATGAAGCCGGAATATTCGGCACGGCGCATATAGGAAATGACGACGGGGATAATGGCGATCAGCTGGAAAAATCCCAGCAGATACAAAGGATACAGCATCTCCTTGAAGATGAAGAATCCGTTATCCGTTATCTTGTCGGCAACATTGAGTGCCGTATGTTTTCCTGATCTTGCCTGGCGTATCTCTTTTGCCGTGACGGGATCGATCGATATGGTATAGCGTTCGTTATGAAGGAGCCTTTCGGAGATAAGCGTGACGATAAAACCGAGCAGCAGCGTTGATACCGAAGATACCAGAAGGCCCATGTGATCCGTGATGCCGTTAAGTGCATCTCCAATGCCGTAGAATTGACCGTAAACGGGAAGGTAAAGATAGAACGCTTCTCTTTCCGTGGAATTCTGAATACAGGTGACGCATACCGCAATGAGAATGAGAAAGACGGGAAGGAAAGCCGTCTGCGCGGATACTACGGTATCGTTGATGACTGATATGAGAAGCGTCAGAGACGCTATGAAAAGAGTCAGGACGATCAGATGCAGGAATATAGCGGCAAAGTTTGCCTGATTTCTGTAATAAGGGATTATCAGGAACGGCACCGTGAATATGAAAGCCGGTATCAGCGTCTTGAGCGTTACGCCGAGTTGGTTACCTGCTATTATCGCGCTCCTCGGGATGGGAGTCAGAAGAATGCCTGTAAATGTTCCGAGTTCTTTCTGGCCTGCGATTATATTAGTTCCTATGCTCATTGCCGCGTAAAGGATGACTATGAAAATGAGCAGGGGAATGAAGGAACGGCCGAGATTATCGAGCACCGGATTCCTGTTTTCAAAATCACTGAAATCCATGGCATCATCGATTATGCGGGAATCAACGACATTGGCAAAAGCCCAGCCGTTCTTATTACGCATATAATCCTGATAACCGTGAAGGTATTCATCGATGAACTCTTGCTTCATCGAAGTGTATTCCAGCGAGTTGGTGCGGTAATAGGTCAGTATATCCGGTTTTGGAAGATTGTGATCTTTTGTCCTGGCGCTGACTGCTTCATCAAATCCTTCAGGGAAAACAACGGTAAGGTACGCTTTGTTCTCCCTCATCCATTTACCGAAAGTAACAAAGTCGTAGAGAGCCGGATTCTCTTTGTAGATGAACCTGGTCCAGCCGTAACCGTCATAATGGTATTTGAAGTACGCCATGTGACCCCAGTTGGCAAACCAGCTGGTGCGGGAACCGTATTCGGCCGCGCGCTTGTCACGGAACTTCTGCATATATTGATTGTAATCTATGAATGATTCCGGAGCGTTAACAACTACGATGTCGTACACTTCATCACTGAAAAGGTGATACGGGAACCACCACCAGAACCATGAAAGTACAGTGAAAGCCAAGACGGCAACGAAGCCCACGGAAATCAGAAATGTTGACACAGGCGCCTGCGCGCCCATCTGACCGTGCTTCTTGAAAAAGCCGGCAGCGATGGTCTTAACACCTCTTATCCAGGACTGTCTGTTCTTTTTGCTCATCTTTCTTCCTTATGGTTTTCCACATAGATCTTGAAGAAAGCATCTTCAAAATCTTTCTCGCCTGACATTTTAATCAGTTCTTCAACAGAACCCTGTGCCACTATCATTCCGTCGACAAGTATCGCAACCTCGTCACACAACTCCTCGGCGACGGAGAATATGTGAGTGGAAAGGACGATGCATCTGCCTTCCTGCCTCAGTTCTTTGAGATAATCGGTAACCTGCCTTGAAGTAAGAATATCCAGACCGTTTGTCGGTTCATCGAAGATAATGATCGGCGGTTCGTGCAAAAGGCTTATCGCAATGGATATCTTTTGTTTCATTCCTGTTGAAAGCTCGGATATCCTCCTTCCTGCAAAAGGAGTGATCCCGAATCTGTCAAAAGCCTTCTCTTTACGTGCTTTGATCTCACCCTTCGGTATGTCGTACAGATTTGCAAAGAAATCAAACAGACGGTCCGGAGTCGAGACCGGATCGAGTTTTATCTCCGTAGTGAGAAAACCTATGAGCCTGTGTATTTCCAGAAGATCCTTCGCAGGATCTAATCCCGCGATCTCTATCGTTCCGCTCGTCGGTTTCATCAGGGTCGCGATTATCTGCATCAGTGTGGTCTTGCCGGCACCGTTGGGGCCCAAAAGCCCAAAGATCTTACCTTTCGATATCTCGAATGAGACACCTTTTATCGTCTCGGTCTCTTTGGTATAGCTTTTATGAATGTCTTTTACTTTTATCATATAAGCCCTCCTTCTTATAAATGACCCTTAAAGCGATAAGAGCAATGACGATGTTCACCGCGAGAACGACGATCACATGCCAAAGTTTCTCCTGTGCCTGATAGGTCTCGCTCATAAGTGCCAGACTGTTGTGCATCGGTATGAAATATTCAAGCGTCATCGGCCTTGTTCCCCTGAACATCTGTAAGAAGAAATCTCCCAGGAAAAAGACCAAAGGAAGCTGAAGATTAATCGTAATGTCCTGCATCTTATTTAGTGAAAACACTGTTGCTATGCATGCTACCGTCATAATGAAAACGGTGCAGGGAATGGTTATGGCAACGATAAGGAGTTCTGACGGAGTAAGCATCATTCCGAACGGGAGAAGCGACATTGCATCGTTACCCGTGTTAAACCACGAAGAAAGGAACAACAGAAGTGCCGTCAGATATGTCGCGCCCGATACGATAACGAGTATCGCAAGGATCTTTCCAAAAAAGATATCGATCGAAGATACCGGTGTCATTATAAGTTTAGACCAGAAACCTCTTTCTCTTTCCGATGCGAACATGTCACTGGCCAAAGAATAAACGCAATAATACATCATTATCATAAGAACACCGGGTACGATGCGTGATGCAGCCATATCAGCAGGTGATCTGTTATCCATCAGTTTGGTTACGGGATTGAATGAATCCGTCGAGAAAAGATTGCTGCCGATGTTGGCATATTCACCGCCAAGTCTGTCGATAAGACTGCTCTGATAACCATTGAGAACACCTTGTTTGAACTGTTGTGCGCGCAGTGACCCGGTCAAAGATTCAGCATCGTATCCTAAAAATATAACTGCATTACTCTTCGCGTTGCTGTTGCCTTTTATCAGTTCCTGATAATAATCGGAAATGATCTTATCAAATGATGCATCGCCGTTATCCGAACCGAAATAGCAGATTACCGTTCCGCCTTTCAGAAGATTTTTTATTCCGTTTTTTCTGCCGTAAACTTCTGCCAATTCGTGATAAGTCATGTAAGTGTATGAATAAACATTCGCATCTGCAGTCTCACCGACATAATCGTCAAATGATTTCGGAGCGCCGACAAGCACGATCGGTTTCTTGATAAAAGAACCGGTGGACATGTAGTTGATAAGAAGCGGAAACACGTTCAAAGCAAGCATCATAAGCACTGCCGGAAGCAGAAACAAAGTGACGGTCTTATGCCAGTTTGAGAATATTTTGTTCAATTCCCAACGGAAGATTATCGATGCTTTTTTCATGGTTTCATTTTACAATAGTGTGCATAAAATTTGAAAGCACCGATCAGGAATTAAGGGCGCACCATTTTGGTAACACGCATGTTTTTCAGGTGTAAACACTAAGTATCATCACCAAAATGAACATGTTTCGAATGTGTGTAAAGTGAACAAATAAAAGGCTCGCAGCCGTTGTTTTTCTAAATACTTTTTTCTCTATTTTTGTTGACATAATTTTTCAAAAAATGTAGATTAAATGTATCCAACACAGAAATATTCACGGAGGTTCTAAGTATGGATATTGAGAAGAAGGAAGTTAAGGTTGAGGTTAAGGCAGAGCCTGCTAAGGCACCTGTAGCTGCTAAGCCCGTTGCTAAGAAGCCTGCTGCAAAGAAGGCTGCTGCTAAGAAGCCCGCTGCAAAGAAGGCTGCTGCTAAGAAACCCGCTGCAAAGAAGGCTGCTGCTCCTGCAAAGAAGGCTGCTGCTAAGAAGCCCGCTGCAAAGAAAGCTGCTGCTCCTGCAAAGAAGGCTGCTGCTAAGAAGCCCGCTGCAAAGAAAGTTGCTGCTAAGAAGCCCGCTGCAAAGAAGGCTGCTAAGA
Source organism: uncultured Clostridia bacterium (assembly GCA_947304405.1). GTDB lineage: Bacteria > Bacillota > Clostridia > Saccharofermentanales > Saccharofermentanaceae > Saccharofermentans. Next base: position 18,096 of record CAMZBB010000012.1, on the reverse strand, counting down.
AGGTTGCTGCTCCTAAGAAGGTTGAGATCTTCTTCCAGATCGATGGTCAGGAAATCTCTAACGCAGCTATCGCTAAGAAGCTTCCCAAGGCTGCTAAGATTTGGGTCAACGCAGCTGAGAAGAAGGCTTACGATGAGAGCGGTAAGGGTGTAGACCTCTTCTAATCTTAAGATCAATTTCTGATCAGACACTCCCGGACAAGTTCCGGGAGTTTTTTTTGTTTGCATTTTTCTTCGATAATGTATATCTTTTGTTCATGCCTTTATTATCTGTACAGAATATTTCCAAAAGTTATGGCGAACGGCGCGTGTTAAGTGACGTGTCTTTTCGCGTGAACAAAGGAGATAAGATCGCTTTCATCGGTGACAACGGTGCAGGCAAATCAACGCTGTTCAAGATCATCAGAGGGATCTTACCTCCTGATGAAGGCGAGATATTGTTTCACGGAAATACCATTGCAGGGTATCTTTCGCAAAGGATCGAAGAACAGGATCTGTCTTCGGCCACGCTTAAGCCTTCCGCACTTGTTGAGCTTGACAGAAAGATTGCTTCACTCGAGAAAGAGATATCGGATCATTCTTCAAAAGATCCGGATTCTGATCTGCTCAAAGAGAAGATGGATGAATATTCCGACTGCAGAGCACAATATGAGGCTGCAGGCGGATATGATTACGAATACAGACTAAACGATGCTCTTCGCGGTCTGGGTCTCGGCAACGCGGTTGACAGCTCGAGAACGGATTTTTCTTCTCTGTCAGGAGGAGAGAAGATGCGTGTGTGTCTCGCAAGACTTATCGTTGAGCGTCCTGATATCCTTATGCTTGACGAGCCTACGAATCATCTTGATATGGAAGCTGTCGAGTGGCTTGAAGGATTTTTATCTTCGTACGGCGGTGCCGTGTTCGTCATTACGCATGACAGACATTTCATCGATTCAGTTGCGAACCGTGTGATAGAACTTGACGGCGGACATATCACGGAATACAGAGGCAATTATTCTGACTATGTTATTCAGAAAGAAGAATTCCTCAAGACTCAGACTTCGGTCATAGAAAATCTTGAAGCGGAGCTTGCGCATCAGCTTGACGTAAAGCAGACAATGCTCTCGCACAGAAACATTTCCGGATATCATCAGCGCGAGAAGATGGCAGATAAGCTTGCCGATATCCTTGAAAGAGAGCGCGCCAAGCTTCCTGCGCAATATGCGAAAATGAGTTTTGCGGCAGTTCCCGTAGAACGTTCCGGCAGATCTGACAAGATCCTTCTTCAGGTTAATGACGTATCAAAGAGATTCGATGACTGCGATACGGATCTGTTCTCTGACATAGGTTTTGAATTAAAAGCGGATGAGAAGCTGTTTTTATGCGGACCGAACGGATGCGGCAAAACGACGCTTCTCATGATGCTTGCGGGAAAGACATTCGGTACATCCGGTAAAGTCCTGATCGCTACGGGAACGAGCTGTGGATTCATGGGTCAGTTCGTGCCTTTCGATGATGAGAATATGACTTGCTTTGATGAGCTCGTTGAAAGAAGTGAAGGGATAAAGACGACTGAAGCGAGATCTCTTCTCGCAAGATTCGGCTTCAGAGGCGATGATGCATATAAAGTGATTAGGGACCTCTCAGGCGGCGAGAGATCGAGACTTTATCTTTGCTGCCTGTTAAGAGAGCGTCCTGACATCCTTTTCCTTGACGAGCCTACAAACCATTTGGACATCAATTCCAGAGAGATCCTTGAAGATGCGATCAAGGCATATGACGGAGCCGTTATCTGCGTGTCGCACGACAGGTTTTTCATCGATAAATGCGCTGACGTAATACTCGGTTTCGCAAACGGCAGCGCTTCTGAATTTGAGAAATACGAGTATTACAGAAGATCGGTAAGATCTTCTGCCAAACCTTCTGAAGAACAGGTAAAGACCGAGATCAAACCGCAGAAAAAGAGAAACGAAGACAGAAAAGCTTCGGCCAAACGCCGTCAGCGTCTTTCCGATATCGAGAAAGAAACCCGCGCTCTTGAGGAAGAACAGAAGGAGATTGAATCGAGATTCGGTACGGATGCAGGTGAGAGCGATTACAAGCGTTATGCAGAGATCTCCGCTAAACTGAATTCACTTTATGAGGAGTATTTCGAACTGGGTGAGGAATGATATTCAATCTTAATCTTTAAGATAATAAAATAATGTTGTAAAATTTTAGATATCATTTCAAAACGAGGTACTTCATATGGGCATGACGATTACGCAGAAGATCCTGGCGGATCATGCAGGGGTGCCTGAAGTTAAGGCCGGAGATCTTATCGAAGCAAAACTCGATTACGTATTGGGCAATGACGTTACAACGCCTCCTGCCATAAAGATCTTAAAGCAGCTCGGTACCGGCAAGGTTTTCGATAAGGACAGGGTATGCCTGATCCAGGATCATTTTACGCCGAACAAGGATATAAAGTCTGCTGAACTCTGCAAGACGATGAGATGTTTTGCGCGTGAGCAGGAGATAAAGCATTTCTACGAGCTCGGACGCCGTGAGATGGGGATCGAGCACGTGATCCTTCCGGACAACGGCATAGTCCTTCCGGGTGACATGGTGATAGGTGCTGATTCCCATACCTGTACATATGGCGCTCTGGGCGCTTTCTCGACAGGCGTCGGTTCGACTGATCTCGCATGCGCCATGGCAAGGGGCATTACCTGGTTCCGCGTGCCTGAAGCCATCAAAGTCATCCTCAAAGGAACATTTAATAAATTCGTGACCGGAAAAGATCTTATCCTTCACATCATCGGCATGATCGGTGTTGACGGTGCTCTGTACAGATCTCTGGAATTTGAAGGCGAAGGCTTAAAGAGCCTGTCCATGGCGGGAAGACTGACCGTCTGCAACATGGCGATCGAGTGCGGAGCGAAAAACGCTGTTTTCCCGGTAGACGAATATACGCTCAAATACATCTCGAGGACGAATCCCAAACGGTTTGCCACAAGTGATTACAAGATCTATACGGCTGATGAAGACGCCGAATACGTTCAGACGATCGAGATAGATCTTGGCGATATCCCGCTCACCGTTGCGCTGCCGAGCATTCCGTCCAACACAAGAAAAGCGGAAGAATGCAGGGATATTAAGATAGATCAGGTCGTTATTGGTTCATGCACCAACGGAAGATTGGAAGATATCGGTGCGGCGGCGGAGATCTTCAAAGGTCTGAAAGTTCATGAGGACGTAAGGTGCATCATAATCCCCGGCTCGCAGAAGATTTACAGATATGCGCTTGAAGCCGGATGGCTGAAGATCTTTGACGATGCCGGATGCGTTATATCCACTCCGACCTGCGGACCCTGCCTGGGAGGCCATATGGGCGTTCTTGCGAAAGGCGAGAGGTGTGTCTCGACGACCAACAGGAATTTCGTCGGCCGGATGGGCGACACCGGTTCCGAAGTGATCTTGAGCGGAGTTCCCGTTGCGGCCGCATCAGCCGTGCTGGGACGTGTCGGAACACCTGATGAGCTTTGACGGAGGTGTAAGATGATCGTAACCGGTAAAGCATTCAAATACGGAGATAACGTTGATACCGATGTCATCATTCCCGCAAGATATCTGAATTCAAGCGATCCCGAGCATTTGAGACAACACTGCATGGAAGACATCGACAAGGATTTTGCAGGAAGCGTCTCACAGGGCGACATCATGGTCGCAGGAAAGAATTTCGGGTGCGGTTCTTCAAGAGAACATGCGCCGGTAGCGATAAAGGCCAGCGGCATATCGCTCGTTATCGCAGAGAGTTTCGCGAGGATATTCTTCCGCAACTGCATCAATGTCGGACTAGCCATCCTTGAATGCCCCGAGGCGGCATCATCGATATCACAGGGCGATGTCATCAAAGCTGATTTTGACACCGGGATAATAGAAAACGTCACGAAAAACGAGAAATATCAGTCAAAACCGTTCCCTGATTTCGTTAACGGGATCATTAGAAGCGGCGGACTTGTGGAATACACAAAGAATCAGTCAGGCATTTAAGGGAGAAGGAGGACAGCATGGGCAGATCTTACAACATCGTTTCGATACCCGGCGACGGCATAGGCCCCGAGGTTAACGGCTGCGCGGTAAGAGTTCTTGAAGCGGTATCGCAAAAATACGGCTTTGAACCGAAGATCACCGAATACAAAGCCGGCGGAAGCGCTATCGACGCTTACGGCGTACCGCTTCCCGGCGAGACGCTGCAGGCTGCCCAAGATTCCGATGCTGTATTGCTCGGTGCCGTCGGAGGCCCCAGATGGGATATGATCGAAGCCGAAAGAAGGCCTGAACAGGCTATCCTGGGGCTTCGACAGGGAATGCACCTTTATGCTAACTTAAGGCCTGCCATTCTCTATAAGGAATTGGGCGACGTTTCCCCTTTGAAAAAGCCCGGAAACATTGACCTTCTCATAGTCAGGGAACTTACCGGAGGCATATATTTCGGCAAGCAGGGTTCTTACAAGAGCTCTGAGAAGCTTTTCGACGGAACACGCAAGGGGAATGTGGCTTTCGATACCGAATCCTATTCCGAGGCCGAGATATCGAGGATATTGAGACGCGGTTTTGAATTTGCCCGCATAAGAGGCAAAAAGCTTACGGTTGTCGACAAAGCAAACGTACTGGTGACGAGCAGGATGTGGCGCAGTCTCGCAAGAGAGATCTCAGAAGAATTTAGCGACGTTGAACTTGAATTCCTTTATGTCGACAACTGCTCGATGCAGCTTGTGGCAAGGCCTTCGACGTTTGACGTCATAGTCACGTCAAACATGTTCGGCGACATCCTGTCAGATCTTGCAGGCCAGATCACAGGTTCCGTAGGAATGCTCCCGTCGGCTTCGATGGGCAATCCCGGCATGCCGGGCCTTTTCGAGCCGATCCACGGCTCTGCGCCTGATATCGCAGGCCAGAACAAGGCAAATCCCATCGCATCCATACTGTCGGTCGGCCTTATGCTCAAGCTCCATTTGGGCGAGAAAGACGCGTCAGACGCCATAACGGCAGCGGTAAGGAAAACGCTTGCCCAGGGAGCGAGAACGCCTGACATCGCACTCTACGGCGATGAGGAAGAGGCTAAGAAGATAACTCTTGTCAGCACCGTGGAAATGACTGACAGGATAATCGGTAATCTCGAATAACAGATCATTTACTTAGAAAAGGGAGAATCTGAGAATGGCAAAGAAGCTGATAGCCGTTATAGACATAGGTTCACTCACGGCAAGGATCAAGATCTTCGAAGTAAACACAAAGGGCAAGCCCAAGGAGATCGAAGCCGTCCGCAAATTCACAGGGCTGGGTTCCAGGAGCTACAGATCCGGCACAATTCAGCCTGAACAGGTTGATGAACTTTGCAAATGCCTTAAGATGTTTGACGAGAAATGCCGTGAATACGGAGTTGTACGCGTGTTCTGCGTCGCTACGTCGGCTTTCAGGGATGCCACAAATGCAGATATCGTCATTGAGAAGATCAGGACCAGGACAGGATTCAAGATAAAGGTACTGGATAATTCCATGGAACGGTATTACCAGACCATAGCGGTTCAGGCTCTTTATCCGGATTTCGGTAAGATGATCGAGAACGGAACCATGATCCTTGATATCGGTTCGGGTTCTTTGCAGGCATCGGTCTATGACAAGGCGGAATTCGTTTTCAGCCAGAACATGGTGCTGGGCTCTTTGAGGATCTCGGGAATGCTTTCCGATCTTCAGAGCAGGACCACTCACTATGAGGAAGTCATTGAGGAATTCATCGCCCAGGACTTGGACGATTATCACGCCGTCGAGCCAAAGGGGATAACATACAGCAATCTCATCGCTTTTTCGGGAGAGATGGGCTTTATAAAGAGGCTTTCCGGACATGATTCGATGGGATCGTGCATACTTACGCGCGAAGAGTTCCTTAAGGTATATGAGTATCTTCTCAAAACGCGCCCTTCGGACCTTACGGTCAAAGATAAGGTCCCTTCTATGATCGCTCCGCTCCTTCTTCCGACAGCACTTATCGTCAAGAATATGCTCGAATATACCGGAGTCGATTCCATCTATATGCCGCACGCATCCTTATCTGACGGTATCGTTTATTACTACTGTTACACGGAGTTGGGCCTGAAGGCGCCTTTTGCGCCGGAAAGGTATCTGATCTCGGCAGCAAGGCAGATAGCCAAGAGATACAGATCGCATAAGAAGCACATCGAGTTTGTCGAAAAGACCGCGCTCATGATGTTTGACGAGCTTAAGAACGTGAGCGGACTTGGAGGAAGGGACCGCCTTTTGCTCCAGGTGGCCGTAATACTGCACGAGGTAGGCAAGTTCGTGCATGCAAGGAATCACAGCGATGCTGCCTATTCGGTGATCCAGTATTCGAACCTGATGGGTCTCGATCACGATGAACTCAACATGGTCTCCATGATCGTAAGGCTCTATACGAGAAACAATCCTTACGACAGTTACTATTACTCATTACTGACGCCCAACCAGAAGGTCGTCGTCTCGAAGCTTACTTCGATCCTGAAGATCGCTGACGCGTGTGATGCTTCACACAAGGAGAAGGCGAAGAAAGTCACTTGCTCCGTTAAGGAGAACAAGTTCGTCACGGTATGCGAATCTCCGGATGACATGTCTTTCGAGCTTTGGGCTTTCGAGAACCGCGGAAAGATGTTTGAAGACGTTATGGGCATCAAGCCCGTGCTTAAGGCAAGGAGGAGGGAAGTCTGATGGCAGTCAGAAAGACACCGGCAAAGAAGGTTACTGCAAAAAAGACAACAGCTAAGAAGGCGGTTGCCAAAAAAGGTGCCGCAAAGAAACCGGCAGTGAAGAAGGCTGCAACGGTCAAGGTCGCTTTGAAAAAGACGGAAGCACCCAAGCCGAAGGTGGCGGCTAAAAAGCCGTCGGCGGTCACCGAGAAGACCAAGGACTACAAGTCCGAGAAGTATGCCTCTTTTCTCAGCGGCAATGCAAAATACTTCAACCGCGAGCTTTCGTGGATCGAATTTGACGAACGCATCCTCCATGAGGCCAGGGACACCAAGAATCCGCTTCTCGAGAGGCTTAACTTCCTTTCGATAACGGCCTCCAATCTTGATGAGTTCTATATCGTACGTGTCGCTTCCCTTCGCGACATGCAGAGTATCGAGTTTACCGAGAAGGATATCGCAGGTTTTACCGTAAGCGAGCAGCTCGAGCGCATTGACGAGAAGACAAGAAAGCTCATGTCACTCATGTATTCGACATACGGTCGATCACTTGTTCCCGCGCTGGCACAGGAGAAGATATATCTTAAGGATTACAACGAGCTTGGCAGATCGGAGCAGCAGATAGCGGATTCTTATTTCAGGAACGTTCTCTATCCGGTACTTACGCCGATGGCGGTGGACTCTTCGAGACCTTTCCCGCTCATTTACAACCGCATGCTCAACATGTGCGTCATGCTCGAGAATGATCCTAAGCGCGTCAGTCTTCAGGATAAGGCCGAAGACGGCATAAAGAATTCAAAGAAGAAGGCCTCTTCAGAGAAGGAAGAACACGAAAAGCATATGTATGCCACCGTTCAGATACCGACGGTCGTAAAAAGGCTTTACCAGATATCGTCCGGTGACGGAGACATCTTTGTGCCGATAGAACAGATAATAATGGCTAACGTCAATGAACTGTTTGACGGCCAGAAGGTAATAGCTGCGGGCTTCTACAGGGTAATGAGAAATGCCGACCTTGATATCGACGAGGACGAGGCTGAAGATCTGTTGAAAGAGATCGAGGAGCAGGTGAGAAGGAGAAGATTCGGCGAGATCATCAGGCTTGAGATCCAGGATGACATGGACCCGGAGCTCCTCAAATACCTGATAAAGGAATTGGGAGTTGCCAAGAAGGACATCTTCAGCGTAAACGGCCCTATAGATCTTACATTCCTGTCAAAGCTCGCTTCGGCTTGCAAGGCAAAGTATCCCGGACTCTGCTATCCGGCGCATGAGCCTGCGGAACCGGCATCTTTTGACGGCCCGGTCAGTGAACTCGATATCTTCGCGCAGATCAGGGAGAAAGACCGTATCGTACATCATCCTTACGAGAGTTTTGAACCGGTCCTGGAATTTGTAAAACAGGCCGCCAGGGATCCTAACGTGCTTGCCATCAAGCAGACGTTGTACCGTGTATCTGACAAGTCTCCGATCATCGCATCGCTCCTTGAGGCGGCCCAGTGCGGAAAACAGGTAATGGTACTGGTTGAACTTAAAGCGCGTTTCGATGAGGAGAACAACATCAACTGGGCGAAGATGCTTGAAAATGCAGGCTGTCACGTAATCTACGGACTCGTAGGCCTCAAGACGCACAGTAAGATAACTCTGGTCGTCCGTAAGGAAGAAGACGGTATCAGGCGTTATCTCCACCTTGCTACCGGTAACTACAACGACATTACGGCCAAGATCTATACCGACATAGGCCTTTTCACTTCTTCGGAGAGCTTCGGAGAGGATGCTTCACAGTTCTTCAACATGCTTTCCGGCTTCTCGATCCCGCAGGTGTGGAACAGGCTTGTACCTGCTCCTTTGTGGATGAAGGATTACTTTATCCAGAAGATAAGGCAGGAGGCGGAAAATGCCAAGAACGGCCTGCCTGCAAGGATCGTGGCAAAGATAAATTCGCTGGTCGATGGCGTGATAATCAAGGCTCTCTACGATGCTTCCTGTGCGGGAGTCAGGATCGATCTGATAGTAAGAGGTATCTGCTGCTTGAGGGCAGGAATACCCGGAATGTCAGAAAACATTACGGTTCGATCGATTACCGGACGTTTCCTGGAGCATTCAAGAGTCTTCTATTTCTACAACGAAGGTCATGAGGATCTCTACCTTGCTTCCGCCGACTGGATGCCGAGAAACCTTAACAGACGTGTCGAGCTCTTATTCCCTGTCGAGGACAAGGATTGTCGTGCCCGCGTCATGGAGGTGCTCGAAGTAGAACTGGCAGACACCATAAGGGCAAGCTTCATGAACCCCGACGGATCTTATTCCAAGCTTGATCTCAGGGGAAAGACGAAGCTGGATTCACAGCAAAGACTGATCGAGCTGGCCGATGAAGCAGCCGCCGCACGCCATGTCAGCGAGGACAATATCGAGTTTACTCCGGCTGAAAGCCCGAAGAATTGAGTTTTGATTCAGTTTACAGATTGACTTTTAAGAGATGTTTTATATATTTTTTCTAGAACAACTTTTAAAGTTGGAGGTTAACTGATGAAAAGACTTAAGATAATTTCTATATTGCTTTCCATGACGCTTGCCGCTTCGGTTTTCGCCGGATGCAAGAAAAAGGCAACACCGCCGAGCAGCGCTGTCGTCGTGCAGACCCAGGCTCCTGTTGTTACGACGGAGGCTCTTGCTCCAAGAATCAATAACGGAGAGACCACAGAGGAAACGGAAGAGGAGACCGAGGAGGAGACGACAGTCACTACGACTGAGGAGACCGAGGCCCCTACTACCACGACAGAGAAAGAGACCGAGGAAGAGACGACAACAACAAAGAAGAAGCCTACCAGCACCCCGGGTCCTACTCCTTCCGTTAAGATCGCCACTCATGTTAAGGATGAGGCTAACGTGATCAAGAACGATGCAGCGCTCGAGGCCAAACTTGCGGCGTTTGAGAAGGCCACAAAGATAATCCCCGTCGTATATACGGTCAAGACTGATCTTAAGGGCGACGATTTCAGGACTTATACGAAGAACATTTATAAGAACAACTTTAAGGATCAGAACCATTTCCTGATCGTTTACAGAGTCGGAAAGTCGGGTGGCGGTTGGTCCTGGACCACGAGCATCGGAAGCAAGGCTTATTCGAAGCTCAAGAAAGCCGGCATTAGTGCCACTTACTCAAGCGACCTGTCCAAGGCACTCTCGGGCAATAAGGACAGGGGTAAGGGCTTTATCTCTTTCTTTGATAAGGCACAGAAGACGATCACGGGTAAATAATCGGTGTTTACTCACAAAAACAAAGAACAAAGGGCTTGATTGTCTGTGCATAAAAATCTTTACATCAAACCTTTAAAATAATAAAATACACACATGAAAATTATCTGGTTTATCAGCTATGAGTATGCATTATCCGCTTCAGATAAAAGCGTTGGTATTCACTGCCGGTAATTCAGACAGCACAATTTGAATTTTGGACAATGGGGTCCCGCGGTGAATACCGGGGGACCCATATTTTTTGAAAGGAAGACAACTTAATGTGCGGTATTGTTGGTTACACGGGTAAGAAAAAGGCTGCGCCGATCCTTCTTGACGGTCTGGCCAGACTTGAATACAGAGGTTATGATTCCGCGGGCCTCGCTATAAGAGACGGTGATAAGGATCCAGTCGTCGTCAAGGCCAAGGGACGTCTCAAGGTCTTAGCCGAGAAGACTGACGGCGGAAAGGCCCTGACCGGATCCTGCGGTATCGGTCACACAAGGTGGGCGACCCACGGCGAACCTTCCGAGAACAACGCTCACCCCCATATCGTTGATGATTACAATGTGGTAGGCGTTCACAACGGCATCATTGAGAATTACCAGCAGCTCCGCGAAAAGATGATCCGCAAGGGCTACGTGTTCTATTCCGATACTGACACGGAAGTTGCGATCAAGACGATCGACTACTACTACAAGAAATACACCCACGATCCGATCGAGGCTCTCGCAAAGACCATGGTCCGTGTAAGAGGCTCTTACGCTCTCGCGGTAATGTTCAAGGACCATCCGGGCAAGATCTTCGTTGCGCGCAAGGACAGCCCCATGATCATAGGCGTTGACAAGGATGCTTCCTATGTCGCTTCCGACGTCCCCGCGATCCTTAAGTATACCCGTAACGTTTACTATATCGCCGATCTCGAGATGGCTTGCATAGAGGCGGGAAAGGCAACCTTCTACAACCTCGACGGCGACGTCATCGAGAAGGAACAGGTTACTATCGATTGGGATGCTTCTGCTGCCGAGAAGGACGGTTTCGAGCATTTCATGATGAAGGAGATCCACGAGCAGCCCAGGGCGGTCGCGGATACTCTTAAGTCAGTTGTTACCCCTGAAGGCGAGAAGTACGTGACAGATCTTTCACAGGCAGGTTTCAATGCCGATGAGATCAAGTCGGTCTCACAGATCTACATTGTTGCCTGCGGCTCAGCATATCACGTTGGAATGGCTTCGCAGTACGTGATTGAGGAACTCGTCCAAATTCCCGTCAGATGCGAACTCGCGTCCGAATTCAGATACAGGAACATGCCTTTCGCCAAGGATTCGCTCGTGATCATCATCAGCCAGTCGGGAGAGACTGCGGATTCGCTTGCTGCACTCCGTAAGTGCAAGGCAGCGGGAATAAAGACTCTTGCGATAGTCAACGTTATCGGTTCGACTATTGCGCGTGAAGCAGATCACGTGCTCTACACGATGGCAGGTCCCGAGATCTCCGTTGCCACCACTAAAGCATACAGCGCACAGCTTGCATTGTCATACATCCTGGCAATCGAGATGGCTTCCGTTAAAGGCACGATCGATGAGGAGAAGAAACAGGAACTCCTGACCGAGGTAATGAATATCCCCGATAAGATCAGAAAGATGCTCGAGGACAAGGAGCGCCTGCAGTGGTTCTCTTCGAAACTCGCAGCACAGAAGGACATATTCTTCATCGGAAGAGGGATCGATTACTCGATCTGCATGGAAGGTTCTCTCAAGATGAAGGAGATCTCTTACATCCACAGCGAAGCGTACGCCGCAGGCGAGCTCAAGCACGGCACGATAAGCCTTATCGAGAACGGTACCTTTGTGATCGGCGTTCTGACGCAGAGCAGGCTTTATGAGAAGACATTGTCGAACCTTGTTGAGACAAAGAGCAGAGGCGCTTATCTGATGGCGCTTACGAGCTTCGGCAATTATTCGATAGAGGATTCCGCAGATTTTGTCGTCTACGTTCCGAAGATACATGAACTGTTTACTGCTTCTCTTGCGATAATCCCTTTGCAGCTGTTGGGTTACTACGTATCCTGCGCAAGGGGACTTGATGTCGACAAGCCGAGAAACCTCGCAAAGAGCGTTACTGTCGAGTAAGAGGTAAGACCATGATCCACGAGGAATGCGGAGTTTTCGGAATATATGACATAGGAGGCGGTGACGTAGCTCACACGGTTTATTACGGACTGCTTTCGCTTCAGCACAGAGGTCAGGAGAGCTGCGGCATCGCAGTGAGCGACACTTCAGAGCCGAAGGGAAGGGTTAAGTCCTACAAGGATATGGGACTGGTCAACGAGGTATTTACCGGCGAAGAGATCGACAAGCTCCCGGGCAACATGGGAATAGGTCACGTCAGGTATTCAACGGCAGGATCGTCCACGCGCGAGAACGCCCAGCCGCTGGTTCTTGAATACGTTAAGGGAACGCTTGCGCTTGCCCATAACGGCAACCTCACTAATTCTTTGGAACTAAGGGATGAGTTGGCTTATACGGGTGCCATCTTCCAGACGACGATCGACTCTGAACTTATAGCATATCTTGTTGCAAGGGAACGTCTTGAGTCCGGAAGCGTTGAGGAAGCTGTAAGGCTTGCGATGAAAAAACTCCACGGAGCGTACAGCCTCGTTATAATGTCGCCGAGAAAGCTTATCGGTGCACGAGACCCCTTCGGTTTCAGACCGCTGGTGCTTGGCAAACGCGATAAAGCATGGATATTTGCTTCCGAGACATGCGCCCTCGATACGATCGGCGCTGAATACGTCAGAGATGTTGAGCCGGGTGAGATCGTTACCGTCACTTCGGAGGGTGAGATAATCTCTGACCGGTCGAACTGCCTGCCCAAAGAGTGTCACGGGCACTGCATTTTCGAATACATTTATTTTGCCAGACCTGATTCGGCGATAGACGGGATAAGCGTTTATGAATCGAGGATCAGGGCAGGAAAGTTCCTCTATGAGGACGATCCCATAGAGGCCGACGTTGTCGCAGGAGTCCCCGAATCAGGCAATGTGGCGGCTCTCGGATATTCAATGGCATCCGGGATCCCTTTCGGACAGGTTTTCGTGAAGAATTCCTATATTGGAAGAACATTCATCAAACCCGGACAGAAGAGACGCGAGGACAGCGTCATGGTCAAACTCAATGCCATGAAGAGCGCTGTCGCAGGAAAGCGCGTTGTCATAGTTGATGACTCGATCGTCAGAGGCACGACATCGGACAGGATCATCTCGATGCTCAGGGAAGCGGGCGCAAAGGAAGTCCATATGAGGATAAGCTCGCCGCCGTTTCTGTGGCCCTGCTTTTTCGGAACCGACGTGCCCGCGAGGGAACAGCTGATAGCTTATAACAGGACCATAGATCAGATCAGGGAAAAGATAGGCGCCGACACCTTGGGTTACCTAAGGGAAGAAAGGCTGGACGACCTTGTCTCGAATAAGATATGCGTCTGCAAGGGTTGCTTTACGGGGAACTATCCCGAACAGCCGCCTGAAGAGGACATTCGCGGTGATTTTGAAAAATGAGAGGAATATAAAATGAAGATCAACATCAATGAGAATTTCGGCAAGATCAAGCAGAACTACCTGTTTTCGGACATTGCAAAGCGAGTAAGTGCTTTCAAAGAGGCGAATCCGGATGCATCCGTAATCAAGATGGGCATCGGAGACGTCACGCTCCCGCTTCCCAAGCCCGCTGTCACTGCTATGGAATCGGCTGCGCGCGAAATGGGCGTCAAAGAATCCTTCAGAGGATATCCGCCCGAATACGGCTACGATTTCTTAAGAGAAGCCATCAGCGGCCATTACAAGGCACTCGGGACAGATATAAAGGCTTCTTCGATATTTGTTTCTGACGGTGCAAAGAGCGACCTCGGCAATATCGTGGACATCTTGGGAGACAACGAGATCATCATTCCCGACCCCGTATATCCGGTCTATGTTGATTCGAATCTCATGTCAGGAAGGAAGATAACGCTGGTACCCGGTTCGGCGGACAACGGATTCCTGCCGATGCCGCCTGAGAAGAAGGGCAATCCCGCTGTCATCTACATCTGCTCTCCGAATAATCCGACCGGCGCCGTCTATGGATTCGAAGGACTGAAATCATGGGTCGATTACGCTCTTGAGACAGGTTCTTTGATCATCTTTGATGCGGCTTATGAGGCTTTCATTACAGAAGACGTGCCTCACACCATTTACCAGATCGAAGGCGCCGACACATGCGCCATCGAAGTCTCGTCATTCTCCAAGTTTGCAGGTTTTACCGGAACGAGATGCGGATGGACCGTCGTCCCTGAAGGCCTTGAATCAAACGGCACAAAGATCGCGGCTCTCTGGGCAAGAAGGCAGGCGACAAAGTTCAACGGCGTTTCCTATCCCGTCCAGCGTGCGGCAGAGGCCGTCCTCACTCCCGAGGGAGTCAAAGCCTGCATGGAAAACATCGAATACTACAGGAAAAATGCCACGATGCTCGCTGAACTCCTTAAGTCCAAGAACATATTCTTCACGGGCGGCGTGAATTCGCCTTACATCTGGCTCAAGTGCCCGGGAAACATGGGCGGCTGGGAGTTTTTCGACATGCTGCTGTCTAAGTATTCCATAGTCGGAACACCGGGCGAAGGCTTCGGTGAGGCGGGCAGCGGATTCTTCAGGCTTACCGCATTCGGTTCCGCGGAAGGTACGGCAGAAGCCTGCAGAAGGCTTTCAGCTCTTTAATCCTTACCGGATAAGAGAACTGCTTTTGAATATAATTTGACTCCATTGGATGCATTCGGATGAATGTGATCCAGCAGATACGTCCTGTCGGTCTTCATTGACAGGACGTTTTTGATGTAAGGATTTGCGTTTACATACATCAGGGAGTTGTCTTTGCAGTACTTTTCCAGTGCTGAGGAATACTCTTCATTCAATGCCACGGTTTCAGCGTGAGACATCTTGGCATAAGGGTCGCCGTCTGTTGAATACCACGGTGCTATGAACATGTATCTTGCATTGCCGGATTTTGATTTAAGCTTTTCCTTGAGTTCATTGATCCGTTCAATGTAGATCTCTTTTGTCATTGCGCAGGTGCTTTCATTACGATAGCGGATGTCATTTGTCCCGATCGCTATTACATAGAGATCAGAAGCAGGAATCTTATCCGTGTTTTCGAGTATATAGGATACTGTGCAGCCGCCCTTTGAAAAATTGGATATGTCCTTGCCGGGGAACAATCCTTCAATGGGCTCATACCAGGGCGTTCCGCCGTTTTTGGTGCCTTCCGTAACGGAGTCTCCGACGAAGCATACTTTATCAGCGCCGGAAATGGCACGGTACAAGGTACTGTCGTACATTCTGTCAGTCATTTCAAGCGCTTTGGCCTTCGTGCGCAGGAATCCGTCAGCATTGAAATAGTATCTTTCGCTGATAGAAGTGAGCTTCATTTTGTTGCCGAAAACCACTTCGGTTATTATGTCATGGGCTTTTCCGGCACGATCGATGTCGTCAGTTGTAAGTTCCTTGCGAAGATCTTGGTCGTTAACGATGTCATAGATCGGAACAGCTTTGTAATTCCTGCCTGCTGGAGCATAAGTGTAAAGAGGAACTATGCTTCCGCCGATGATCTGCTTTGTTTCGCGGTCGACGTATACATCGACCAGCATGCTCGTATCACCCTGTCTGTCGCGGTATCTGTTAGCGAAATTGCCGGGGCAGTAAACGGTATAGACTTTCTTTCCGTTGACCTCTTCGATCGTAACAGGCTCAACTACATGCGGGTGATCGCCGAGTATGATGTCGGCGCCGTTATCCTTGAAGATCTTAAACCAGACTTCCTGCTCTTTATCCGGTGAGTTTGAGAACTGGGTCCCGACGTGGGGAAGAACGAGGATAAGATCAGGCGATAATGATTTAGCCTGTTTGAAATCTTCTTCAACCTGAGCTTTGAGTTTTTCGAACTGCGGCCCCTCGGTACCTGAGATCATGGAAGTGATGTAGCTGTACTTTCCGTCGATCAGGTCATCATTTGAGATATAGTTACTGCAGAACGTGTAAGAAAGCACGGCGATCTTAATGCCGTCTTTCTCAACCAGTTTTACATGTTTTTTCTCTTTATCCGCGGCATCTTTATAAGAACCCGTATGGTCAAGGCCGATCTTGTCCAGGACGTCTATGGTTCTCTTTGCGCCTTCTTCGCCCTTGTCCATCAGGTGGTTGTTGGCTGTTGTGACAAGGTCAAAACCAGCGTTCTTTACAGAGGCCGCAAACTCATCGGGGAAATTCAGATAGAGCTTTTTGCCGTCATCGAAATTGCCTGTCGTATAGCCTTTGTCTTCGCCTGCCATCGGGCCTTCGAAAACGCCTATTGCAAGATCGGCAGAGGAGATGTAAGGCTTTGCGCGCTCGAATACGTCATTGAAATCGTAACCGTTACCCGTGTATCCGAGCTTGACCTGATCCTCAAGAAGAATGAGATCGCCTGCGAATGTAATCCTGAAAGCCTTGTCAAAAGCGATTTTTTGAGAAGCTGTCATTGCAGGATATACGATATCTGAGGCGTGTTCATTTGAAGTCTGCTGAGGCTTTGCTTCAGCAGGTTTTTTGTTAAGGTTCAAAGCATTGTAGACGGCTATTACAACGAGACCTGATGCGACCAGAACAGAAACGATCTTTGCGGCACTGATCTTCTTTGCTTTTCCAGTAAAGATATCGGCAGCCGATGACGTGAATCTGCTCATGAATCCGGCAACATGATCGTTACCGAACAGAATGCATATTACAAAGGTGAAAAGCACTGATACCGGCACTTGGAACACACCGGGGAAGAGGGTGATAAAGTCGCCGGACCATAATGCAAACATTCTGTGCAATACAAAGATCCATAAAGAATTGCGGCCGAACAACGTTAAAAAGGGGAGTTCTTTATCGTGTGCAAGGGATCTTAAAGCGAAAAGCATAAGTAAGGCGGTCGTGAAAAAGACAGCACGTCCCAAGACTTCAGTAAGGTCTTTATACGGCTGAAGATACAGAGCCATTCCTTTGAATCCGAGGATCTCACGCAAAGCGAATCCGAGTATCGCAGCTCCTAATACGGAAACGATGCCCAGGAGCATTCTGTTCGAGTATTTCATACCGGAAAGTTTATTGCTCTTTTCTTCGCTTAACTTATAACCGAGCATATAGAAAGGATAGAAACCGATTATCCTTGCTATGGCGAAATGATTGTCGACAGACGTGAAGAAGCCTGCGATCATGGCTGCGGCAAATAAGAAAAATACAATGCCTTTGATCTTGGCTATCTTGTGGGCTGTCAGTCTCCATGCGATCAAGGCTATGAGATACCAATATGAATAGAGTGGTTCGGTGAGCGATGTCAGGCCGTCCTTGTACTTTATGAAAAGCGTGATGCTGTTGAATACGAAATACAGAAATGCAAATTTGAAGATGTTGCCAAAGCTTCTTGAACGGTCGCTCTTGCCGAAATAGCCGGAAATAAAGACGAATGCCGGCATATGGAACATATAGATATAATCGAAAGTCGCATTGATATAGCCTGAACCGGCTTTCAACTGATAAAGGATATGCGCGAAAACAACTAGCAGGATAAGAAAACCTTTTATATTGTCCCAATATAAACTTCGGTTATTGCCGGACAAAGATGAGGTGCTCATATTACTCTTTCTGTTATTACCTGATGCTTATTTTCTTATGCTTATATAGTGTCTTATTATATCACGATACGGCTTTTTGGCTGTAATTGGAATTATCCGCAAGACTTTTTTCAAACTTTTTTACAGTTTATCGACACATCTTTCCGTGAGTGTTGCTTAATCGTCAGAACGGCCCTTCATTGCTGATGGTTACGGGGCTTTTTAAGGGCAATAATGAAGCCATCAAACAAAAACAAACTCAAAACCAAAACAAACAGGAGGAACAAAAAAATGGACGGAAAATCTTTTATCTTCATCATCGCTTTCGCAGTAGCTGGAATTCTCGCACTCTTAGGAGTTTACGCAATGGCATTCGAGAACGCGCTTATCTCTTCACCTAAGGTAATGATGGATTTCATCTTCGCAGGAGTCATCGCATTTCTGGCTATTCTTCAGTTCAAGGTTTTCGAATCTGCTGAGAAAGCCTAAAAACA
>CAMZBB010000011.1 GCA_947304405.1 uncultured Clostridia bacterium | reverse complement strand
ATCACGAAGAGCGTTACAGAGCACTCCTCAAGAACGTTGAGGCTCAGGAAGTCTTTGCTAAGAGTGAAGTTAAGGTCTGGGAATGCAGGAACTGCGGCCACATCATCGTCGGCACAAAGGCACCCGAGATGTGCCCTGTTTGCGCTCATCCCCAGAGCTATTTTGAGGTTAACGCAGAAAACTACTGATACGCTCACGCCGTATTGTTTGCTATGGTCCTCCGCGCTCGCAAAGCTCGCTTGTGCGGAAGTTCGCAACCAATACGTTGTTCGCTTGGTAATTTGGGCTGATCCTTTTGGGTCAGCCCTTTTTCTGCCTTGAATCAGCATTGAACTAAATAAGAAGGTTTTCTATAATGTTCACATTGAAAAACCAAGGATAATGAGGAAATGAAGATACTATCAATGTCCGGATTTGTTCCGGAACAGATCATAGACACGGTGAGGTTCACCGGATATGAAGGCAGCGAGAGGCTGTCTCATTATTGCGGATACGCAGCTGATTTCATCTCGCAGGTCAAAGAAGACGCTTCCATAGACGGCGCGGTGTTTCCCAAGAGCTGCGACAGCAGCCGTTCGATCGGCAGTTATCTGGATGAGACGGGCAAGTTCATATATTCGATGCCGGTCCCTGCCATCAGGGATGAAGGCTCTGTAGCTTATTTCGCAGATATCCTTCGCGACTATAAGGCAAAGCTCGAGAAGCATTTCAATATCAGCATCAGCGATGACGAGATTAAGGCAAGAGACATGGTCATTTCAGAGCGCAATGCAAAGATCGCGGCTTCTTACGGCAAGCTTAGTGATCTTTCATATTCGTCATACATCCGCGAGGTCCATGCTTCGCTCAATGCGCCTTATTCATTCGACGAAAGCCGTATTGAAGCTGGAAAAGACGGAAAGCCGGTTTATCTTGTAGGCTCGTTCCTTGCAGGTATTGAGCTTTCCGATTGTATAGAAAAGGCCGGAATGAAGGTGACCGGCGATGATCTCCCGGAATCCGGAAGGATTGCGGTTCAGTCTGAAAGTGCTGATTCATCGGAAGACATCTATCTGAAGATCGCTTCGGACATCCTTTCCAGAAGGCCTTCGCCGACGCAGGATCTTTTCGAAGAGTTGATCAAAAACGATGTTGCCGAGATCGAGGAAAAAGGCTGCAGAGGAGTTATCTTCGCGACGCAGAAATACTGCGAGCCATACGACTATCTGTTCTCGGTATATAAGAAAGTGCTTGATGAGAAGGGCATCCCGGTCCTTCAGGTGCAGCTTTCCGATTCGACGGACGCGGGTGCGCATGCGTTTGCGCTCGAGGCCTTCGCCGACATTATCTGATTCTTAAGGAGTAAAGATGCCTGATTCATATCTTGTACATGTAGCGGGAGCGATGAGAAGCTACTATAAAGATTTCTCGAAATATGCGAAAGGCAGAGCTCCTTCGCAGAAGGTTGCGTGGGTGACTTCGTTCGCTCCCGTTGAGATCCTTGACGCTCTTGATATCGAGTATGTCTATCCCGAAAGCTATGCCGCGGTTATAGCGGCGAGCGGGCTGGAGCAGCCCCTGCTCGAAGAGAGTTCCAGACAGTTCCTGTCATGTGACTGCTGTTCTTATTCTTGCTGCTTTGAGGGATGCATTTCAACCGGAAAGGGCCCCAGAGGCGTTCCGCCTGTGCCTGATGTCCTGATCGCTACGAACAACCAGTGCAACACGCTTCCGGCATGGTGGAGCATCCTTGCCAAGAGATACAACGTGCCGCTCATCGTTCTGGATTATCCGGGTGAATTCACGGATGCGGATATTGCCAGACCTTATGTTGAGAAGCAGCATAAGGAGTTCGTTAAGAAGATGGAAGAACTGAGCGGCAACAAGCTCGATGAGAACGAACTCGCCAAAAGGATCGGGAACAGCATCAATTCCGTTGCCGCATGGAAGAGGGTCTGCGCATGCCTTAAGGAGAGGGAAGTCCCGCCGACGCTGCTTTTCGATGACATAAATTTCCTGATAACCGCAAGATGCAAGGAAGAGACCGCTATAATCTACAACCTGATGGCTGACGAGATGGAGACTTATCCGGAGTGTAACAAGTCGCTCACGCCTTTGTTCTGGATCGGATATCCGCTCTGGTATCACAAGGACAGATACCTGACTGAGGTCATGGAAGGCTTCCGCGTATGCGGTTCCAACTATATAACGTGGTGGAATCTCGATTATGAGGGGGATTCCGTCTGGGATAAGCTTTTCGGAGCTTATAACAATACGTTCCTTAACCTTTCGCAGAAGACAAAGACGGAAAGGCTTTCGGCACTGATCGCGGCATCCGGCGCGAAGTGCGCGGTAACCTGCCGCAACAAGAGCTGCAAGTGCGACTACGTATCCGCCAAGAACGTAGGCATTCCGCAGGCTGAACTTGAGGTCGACATGATCGACCGCGAATACCTGGATGTTGAGCGCGCTGCATCGCTCATGAAGATCCTTAAGGAGACCGTAAGTTGAAGACCATAGGAATCGACATCGGATCGACCTATACCAAATACTGCGTCATGGACGGCAGTGAGATCATCTCGCTCTCTTCCGAGAGGACTCCGATCAGGCAGAAGGAGTACTTCGAAAAGAAGGCGGAAGAGCTTGAAGCGCTTTATCCCGGTGCGCCGGTAGTCACTTGCGGATACGGGAAGAACAACGCGGGAGCAGGTAATACGGTCTCTGAGCTTGTCGCGCTGGCGGCAGGAGCGGGGAAGATGGCTCCGGATCACAATGTCGTGCTCGACATCGGTGGACAGGATACAAAGATAATCGTTTGCGAAAACGGAAAGCTCAAGGAGTTCTTCGTCAACGACAAGTGCGCCGCAGGCTGCGGAATGTTCGTTGTCAATTCACTGAACCTTCTTCAGATGGATTTTGAATCTATTGCACTGGGAGACGCTGACCAGCCTTCTGTAAAGCTTTCATCGACATGCGCCGTTTTCGCCCAGTCGGAGATAACTGAACTTATTGCAGCCAACACTCAGCCTGAAGAGATAATGAAAGGCGTGATCTGGCAGATCCTGACGCAGTCAAAGGCGCTGCTCGGAAAGGTCAGATGCGGCAAACTCCTGCTTTCGGGCGGTCTTACACAGATCCCCGGGATAGAGCGCTATGCTTCTTCCGTTTTCGGCCTGCCGGCAGAGATCCCTGAGCATTCCCAATATCTTTCCGCAATAGGCGCTGCAATAATCGCATCAAATTAGTGTATACTTGACTTGCCGCAATAATGCGGAACAAGGAGTTTACATATGAGCGAAAAGAATGACCGCCTGTATTCCAGGCAGCATGAATGGGCTATATTCAAAGATGACGGAACCTGCGTTGTAGGCATAAGCGATTATGCCCAGAAGGAGCTTGGCAATCTCGTTTTTGCCAACCTTCCCGAAGAAGGCGATGAAGTTACCGCTGATACCCCGTTCTGCGACGTTGAAAGCATAAAGACCGTTTCCGACGTATATTCGCCTGTTACCGGAAAGGTCATCTCCGTCAATGAGGAAGTCATGGACAATCCCACGCTCATCAATTCCGATCCTTACGGCTCGTGGTTTGCCGTCATTGGCGAGATCACGGATAAGGGTGAACTCATATCAGCTGAAGAATACGACGAGTACATAAAGACTCTCAAGTAATGAAGCCTCTTGTCGTTACCGGTTCTTCTTCAGATCCGTATCACAACCTCGCGATCGAAGAACAGCTCTTAAGATCCTGCGAAGGCCGCAGGATCCTTTATCTGTGGCAGAACGATCATACTGTCGTTATCGGCAGGCATCAGGATGCTTTTTCCGAATGTGACCTCGAAAAGATGGAAAAGGACGGGATACGCCTTGCCAGAAGGCTTTCGGGAGGCGGCGCCGTCTATCACGACATGGGCAATCTGAACTTTACGTTCATAGCGCCGAGAAGGCTTTTATCGACAGATGAGAATTTTGAGATCATAGCAGAGGCAGTCGGACGTTTCGGGATAGAGACCTGCAGGACGGGAAACAATGACCTGGGCGTTAAATTGACAGGTGAGAAGTTCTCGGGAAGCGCATTTTACCAGTCGGGGCCCGATGAAGATTCACCGTGTTTTCACCACGGCACGATCCTTTGTTCATGTGATATGGATAAGCTTGCATTGTATCTTACGCCTTCGTCGGAAAAGCTGGCAAAGCACGGCGTAAAGAGCATCAGGGCAAGAGTCTGTAATCTCGGCCTGGATATCGGAGAAGTCAGGGAGTCAGTCATCAAAGCTTTTGAAGAACGCTTTGGCGAAGCGGACAGGGCAGGCGAAGACATTTGCGATGAAGCTTCTGTCAGGGAGATACAGAGCAGGCTTTCCTCGCACGATTGGCTTTTTAGTATATAATCTAGTCATGGAGAATTCGGAAAAGTTTTATGATCTCATCGTGATCGGCGGCGGCCCCGCCGGTTATTCGGCTGCCATGACGGCTTCAAGATGCGGGCTTTCCGTGCTTTTGGCCGACAAAGGAGATTCTTTGGGAGGAACATGCCTCAACCGGGGATGCATTCCGACCAAGGCGTTGCTCCATTCTTCAGGAATCATAAGACAATTGAGAAACGCTTCCGGATTTGGAGTTGAAGCGTCTTTTTCGCTTGATGAGGAAAAGCTTTTCGCTTACCGTGACGAGACCGTAAACACGCTCGTAGCAGGACTTGAGCAGTCCGTGAAGGCATCGGGCGTTGAGACCGTCAAAGCAGAAGCTTCCGTGATCAGCACTGACGGAATTGTTAAAGTTGATATCGGAGGCGCCATATACAGGGCTAAAGACGTTCTGCTCGCAACGGGCACCATGCCGTCTCTTCCGCCGATCGACGGGATAGATTCGGATTGCGTCATTACGAGCAATGATCTTCTTGAAGGAAAAGAACTTCCGGAGAGCCTTATAATCGTCGGAGGAGGCGTTATAGGCTGCGAATTTGCATCACTCTATACCGATCTCGGCCGTAAGGTTACCGTGATCGAAGCGCTTCCGAGGCTCCTCTCTAATATGGACAAGGATCTGTCGAGAAATCTCCAGATGATCCTCAAGAACCGCGGAGCAGAGATATTCTCAGGTGCTCTGGTCAAAAGTATCGTTAAGACTTCAAACGGCGCGGAAGTTACGTTTACGGCAGGAGATGCCGTTCAGACCGTCAGTGCTGACAAAGTGCTTATTGCGGCGGGACGCCGCGCGGTAATCCCGGAAGGATTAAAAGGGATCATTGAGACTGATAACGGCCGCATCGTTACTGATGCAGACGGCAGGACTTCCATAGAACACATTTATGCGGCAGGGGACATTGCAAAAGGCATCCAGCTTGCTCACAAGGCAACCGCGGAAGGCAATAACGTAGCAATGGCACTTGCGGGGAAGGAGCCTTTCCACGACATGAACTGCATTCCGTCGTGCGTTTATTGTTCACCCGAGATAGCCTGTGTGGGAATGA
The DNA here is from genome assembly GCA_947304405.1 of uncultured Clostridia bacterium. GTDB lineage: Bacteria > Bacillota > Clostridia > Saccharofermentanales > Saccharofermentanaceae > Saccharofermentans. The sequence goes on along the minus strand of CAMZBB010000011.1, from coordinate 38,057 downwards.
CCGACAGCGAGGCAAAGGAAGCAGGTATTGATCTTGTGACTGCAAGATCTTTGACTTCGGCTAACTCCAGATCTGTCATCACCAGGGAAGAAAGAGGCTTTGTAAAACTTGTCGCTGATAAGGAAAACGGCGTCCTGATCGGAGCCCAGATCATGTGCGCCAACGCTTCCGACATTATCGGCGAGCTTGCTTTGGCTATAACCAACCGTCTTGATATTGAGAGTTGTCTCAGATCAGTCCGCCCGCATCCTTCCTATGAAGAGGCAGTCGGAGCGGCTTTTGAAGAACTGCTGAAGAAGATCTGAATCTTTACCCTTTCGTGTGGACGAGCAGGGTGATCCCGATGTAGATGAGATCGATGACCAGAGCTGCGCTTACAAGCACGGCCCACACTTTTTTGACCTTGAAGCCCCTGTTCTTGCGGAGTTCGTCGTGGAGAGGCGTAGTGATGTTCTTGAATGGGATTATCTTCTTTTTGGTGAGCCTTCCTACCGTGATCTTGAAGATCGAGATGCCGCCGTCGCAAAGGAACGGGAGTCCTACTATCAGATAAGCAAACGGAATCTTCAGATAGATCGCGTAGAATGCGATGAAGAAGCCCAATGATCGCGAACCTGCGTCACCCATCAGCATCTTGCTCGGGTTGAAGTTGAAGATCAGGTAGGCGAGGAGGACACAGATCATGAAAAGTCCCAGGATCAAGCCGTTCCTGTCATAATCGCCGGCCCTGTTGATAAAGCTGATCGAAAAGAGCGTCGCGATGCTCAGGATGGAAAGCGAACCGGACAGGCCGTCGATGCCGTCCGTGGCATTTGTGGCGTTGATGGATACAACGAAGAGCATTACGGCAAGGGTGGAGAAGAGCACGGGGTTAAGGTGGTACTTCGAACCGGTTATGCCGATAAAGAGGTCGCTTCCGTAGAACCAGACGCAGACGACAGCGCCGAGGACGGACATGACAAAGTCAAGGAAGCCTTTAAGATATTCATCCCAGGGATTTTTGGACCTGTCGTCAAGGAAACCGGTCATCATCGAGGCGACAAGAGCGGTAAGCGCGCAGATGATGGCGGGCGAAAAATAGCAGCAGATGCCTGAAGCTATGGCAAAGACCAATGTGAAATAGAAACCGACGCCCGTGGGCTTGCCGATGTTTACTGCCGACCCTTGAGCGAATTTACGGCCGCGGTCGTGTCCTAAGAGGACCTTTTCGCCGGGCAGGAACTTGAGCAGCAGAAATGTTACGATGAACGCGGCAATGCTGCCTCCCGCGACCCGGTATATATAATCCATCAGATAATTGACCTTACTTGTTCCTTATTGGAGTCCGTTCAGTATACTCCATAATGCCCAAAACGGCAAAATGTGATATGATGTTGTGTCATAAAATAAATAAATATACAGGAATAGGTGTTTTTATGGACTACAAGGAACTGATTGCAGGAAATATATCCGGCATTACGGGTCTGGAGAAAGAAAAGGTCTTCGAGCTGATCGAGATCCCGCCCAGGCTTGACATGGGTGATTTCGCTTTCCCGTGCTTCACGCTCGCGAAAACCCTTCACAAGGCTCCGCCGCTCATAGCGCAGGACCTCGCAGGCAACAGTGCCGTTACCGCAGGTGCTGAAGAAGAGCTTTCTGCCGCAGCCGTCGGACCTTATCTGAATTTCAAGCTCGACCGCAAGGTCCTTGCAAAAGACCTTATTACGGCGATCCGCGAGGCAGGAGATTCTTACGGGACCTCCAAGCTCGGCGAGGGCAAGAATGTCATAGTCGAGTTCTCTTCGCCCAATATCGCCAAGCCTTTCCATGTCGGACACGCGTTCACGACGATCCTCGGTGATTCCATCTCGAACATCTATTCCAAGCTCGGATATAACGTTATCAGGTTCAATCACCTGGGTGATTACGGCACGCAGTTCGGCAAGCTCATCACAGCCTGGAGGCTCTGGGGCGATGAGAAGGCGATGGAGACCGATGCCATCGAGGAACTCACAAGGATCTATGTAAAGTTCCATCAGGAAGCCAAGAATGACGAGAGTCTTGAAGATACCGCAAGGGACAACTTCAGGAAGCTCGAAGAGGGCAACGAGGAGGAAGTCGCTCTCTGGAAGATGTTCAGGGACTTGAGCCTTGAGGTTTTCGAGAAGACATATAAGAGGCTCGGAGTAAAGTTCGACAACTATAACGGCGAATCCTATTATTCTTCAAGGATCCCTGCCGTTGTCGACCTGCTCAAAGAAAAGGGACTCCTTGAGGAGAGTGAAGGCGCACAGGTAGTTAAGTTTGACGAAGAGGGAATGCCTCCGTGCATGATCTTAAAGAGCGACGGAACTACCATCTATGCTTCAAGAGACCTTGCTGCAGCCATCTACAGGCACGATGAATTTAATTTCTACAGGAATATCTATGTTGTCGGACTCCCGCAGCAGCTTCACTTCAGACAGGTTTTCGGCGTGCTGAAGAAGGCAGGCTTCGACTGGGCTGATAACTGCATCCATGTAGGATTCGGCCTCCTCAAGTTCAAGGACGGAAGTGCTTTCTCTACCCGTGAAGGCAACATAATCAAGCTCGACGAGCTCCTTGAAAGGACAGTTGAGAAGACCGCCGAGATCATCAGGAAGAATGCCGCTGAAAGAGGCGGAGACATGACTGAGGAAGAAATCGCGAAGATATCCGAAGTCGTCGGTATCGGCGCAGTCAAATATACGTATCTCAAGGCAGGCCGTGAGAAGGACATCCTCTTTGACTGGGATGACATGCTCGATTTTGAAGGCGATACCGCGCCTTACCTTATCTATACTTATGCCCGTACGCGTTCGATCCTGAGGAAAGCGGACGCGGAAGGACTTGCTCCTTCTGAAGGCGACAGCCTTGCTTGCCTTACGGGTGACGAGGAATATGCGGTCATCAGGAGCCTTACTGATTTCAGCAGTTCTGTCGAAAGGGCGGCGGAAAGCTATGAGCCTTTTGTCATCGCACGTCAGATCGCATTGATCGCACGTAATTTCAACAGGTTCTATAACAACTCGAGGATCCTTAATGCCGAGACTGAAGAACTCAAGACTGCAAGGCTCGCACTCTGCGATGCCGTCTGCGACGTCATCAAGTCCGGCCTTGGGCTTCTGGGTATCGGCGTAGTGGAGAAGATGTGATATGTCTGACGATCAGATGGGCAAGGTGCCCGATTTTAAAGACGTTAAGTATGTAAGGCCTGACTTAGACCAGTTTACGGAACTTGTCAGAGGTGTCAGATTAAGGCTCATGACGGCCAAGAGTGTCGAGGCTGCCGATGAGGCGATCGGAGAGTATGAAGCCGCGATAAGCGCTTTCGATACGTCTTATGCGCTTTGCCAGATCCTGCACGACATTGACACATCCAATGAGTTCTACTGTGATGAGATAGAGTTTTTCGAAGATGCGGGCCCGAGAGTTGAAGAGCTTGCATCCGCTTTCATGACCGGACTTCTGAACTGCCCGGTAGCAGATCTTCTGAGGGAAAAGTACGGCGACATGATCTTCCGCAAGGCCAAGAACCAGAAGGAGATAGTTTCATCCGAGATATTGGACGAACTCTCAAAGGAAGCTTCACTCGAAAACGAGTATTCGCAGCTCCAGTCTGAAGCACAGATACAGTTTGGCAGAAGAACTCTCAATCTGAGCCTGCTTGTGCCTTATCTCGAGTCTACGGACAGAGGCATCCGCAAAGATGCCCACAAGGCTCTGGATGCTTACTATCAGGAAAGAAAAGAGACATATGACAGGATCTATGACGATCTGGTCAAGGTTAGGACAAGCGCTGCCAGAAAACTCGGGTTTAACAGCTTTACGGAACTCGGTTACAAGAGAATGGAACGCTACGACTATACCCGCAAGGATGTCGAGGCATTCAGGGAGAATATTCTCAAGTACATCGTTCCGCTGACCAAGCAGATCAGGAATCTCCAGAGGGAGAGACTGGGCGTCGGCGAGCTGATGTTCTACGATCTTCCGTGCCTGTTCAAGGGCGGCAATCCCACTCCGAAGGTCAGCAAGGAATCCTACGAGAAGGCAACGGGAGAGTTCTACCGCAAGATGTTCGGATTAAGCCCGAGCTTCTTTGACGTCCTGTCCTCACACGGTTTTACCGACATGCTTTCACGCCCGAACAAGTCTACGGGCGGCTATTGCATGTATCTCGAGGATTACTGCATCCCGTTCATCTTCATGAACGGCAACGGCACATATGACGACGTTGCAACGGTAATACATGAAGGCGGCCACGCTTATGCGGCACTTCAGGGAGCAGAGTCATCGCCGTTTGTGGAATGTCTTTCGCCTACTCTTGAGACGTGCGAGATCCATTCGACAGCGATGGAGTATATGTCTTACCCTTACATGGATATTTTCTACGGCAACAGGGCAGGACAGTACACCGAGCTCCATATGACCGACGGACTTCTTTTCCTGCCTTACGGCTGCATGGTCGATGAGTTCCAGCACGTTATCTACGACAAGCCCGAGCTTACTCCGGATGAACGTCATGCTGTCTGGAAAGAACTTGAGGAACGTTATCAGCCGTACATCAATTACGATCCTTCACAGACTCCTTTCCACGCGATGGGAGGAGCCTGGATGAAGAAAGACCATATCTTCACGACGCCGTTCTATTACATTGATTACTGCCTGTCGCAGATATGCGCGCTTGAACTCTGGGACGAGTCCAGGATCGACATGAAAGAGGCTCTCTCAAAATACAACGATCTGTGTTCCATGGGCGGAAGCGACACGTTCCTGGCGCTCCTTGACGGTGCAAGACTGGAGTCTCCGTTTAACACTGACGTTATCAAGCGCCTGGCATACAGCTGCGCGGAGTTCCTCAATCTATGAAGCTTCCCGAAAAGTTCATAAAAGAGACGGATGCCTTTTTCGCAAGTCACCCCGAAATGCCTTCGGAGGGTTTTTACGAGAGCTTTGATAAGGTGCCTTTGCACGGCGTAAGGTTTTCGCGCACGAAAACAGTTCCTTCTGAACACGAAGACCTGATCAGGCACATAGATCCTTCCTGCGGGGCACTGGACCCCGTCTTGTGGTGCGATGGCGGTTATTATCTGAGTGAAGATACTGATGACACAAGGAAAACGGGACGCAACCCGTTCTACCACGCGGGGGTGTTCTATCCGCAGGAGCCTTCGGCTATGCTTCCGGCGCAGGTGTTGTCCGCAAAACCGGGCGAGATCGTTCTCGATATGTGCGCGGCTCCGGGCGGAAAGGCCTGCCGTCTGGGTGAGGATCTGAAGGGCGAGGGCCTTCTGGTAGCAAACGAGATCAACTACGAGCGTTCCAAAGCGCTCCTCCGCAATATAGAGAGATCGGGCATCACGAATTCAGTGATCTTAAATGAGGATCCGGATAACATCGCAAAAAGGCTTCCCGGATTTTTCGACAAGATACTGATAGACGCACCCTGTTCAGGCGAAGGCATGTTCAGGCGTGACCGCTCGGCATGCGCAAGCTATGAGAAATACGGTCCCGAATCGATCGTTCCCATACAGAGAACGATCCTCGAGGCTGCGGACAAATGCCTGCGCGAGGGCGGAGAGATAGTCTATTCGACGTGCACATTCTGCGAGGAAGAAGACGAGCTCATGATAAGATCATTCATAGCTTCGCACCCCTCGTACCGCATCATCCCGCATCCTGAGATCAAGGGCATAACACATAATCCTGACGGCACGATGAGGATATGGCCGCATCAAAGCCGCGGTGACGGGCATTTCTGCGCGCATCTGGTAAAAGGCGAAAAGTCTGATGAAGCACGCCGTGAGCTGTCTTACGTTCGCTCCAACAAGCCTTTGAAGGCATCCGAGCGTAGAGGCTTTGACCTTGCAAGGGAATTCCTGTCCGATATCCTTACTGCTGACGGATTGTCAAAGATCACGCGTGTGCCGTTTACCAATCACGCGGGCGGCGTGTTCCTGATAGATTTTGACGAGAACCTGTTCAGGGGCCTTAAAGTCTGCAAGACAGGCCTTTATATCGGAGACTGCAGGCTCACTTCTTCCGGCAAGAGCGTTTTCGCGCCTTCAAACAGCATTGCTCTGGCGCTTACGCGTGAGATGATCAAGCCGGACCGCTATCTTTCCCTCGCTTTTGACGATCCGAGGCTCGAAAGATATTTGAAGGGAGAGACCATTCAGGTGGCGGACGAAGACGGCGTGACAGGAAACGGAACAATTGTTGTGGCTGTTGGCAATGCTCCGCTGGGTTTTGGGAAGGTCGGCGGGACACAGATAAAGAATATGTACCCGAAAGCATGGAGGCTTATATGAGGATAATCATCGCTACATCCAACGAGGATAAGGTAAGAGAGATCGACGAGATCCTTGAGGGGACCGGATATAACGCCGTTTCCATGAAGCAGGCCGGTTTTTGTCCTGAGATAATCGAAGACGGCAAGACTTTCGAAGAGAATGCGCTCATAAAGGCCAAAGCCGTTCATGCGCTTACTGACGGTAATGATTATGTCATGGCTGATGACTCAGGCCTTTGCATCGATCCGCTTGACGGCGCTCCCGGAATCTATTCCGCACGTTTCTGCGGCGAGAATTCAACGTATCCCGAGAAATTTGCAAAGATCTTCTCGATGCTTAAGGATGTCCCCGAGGAAAAGAGGACGGCCCGCTTCGTCTGCGCGATCGCCGTAGTAAGACCCGACGGTACAAGCTTCACCGTAAGGGGTGAGGTTGAGGGCGTTCTTCACGAAAAACCCGCCGGAGAAAACGGTTTCGGATACGATCCTATCTTCTTCGTGCCGGAATTCGGCATGACCACGGCCCAGATGCCTCCCGAGCAGAAGAACTCGATAAGCCACAGAGGCAGGGCTCTTCGCAAGATGGTAGAGCAGCTCTCCAAAGAAAAATAACTGTTTTATTGAAATAAAGCTGATATCATGCTAATATTGTCGGGCACGCACAAGTGTCCGTGTGAGACGGACGGTCTTAAGAGGGTGAGGTTAATATGGAACAGGACATTCCTGAGTATTACTTGGTTGACAGAAGAGTGCTTCCTGAGGTTTTCATAAAGGTTATGGAAGTCAAGCAGCGACTTAACACGGGCGAATCCGTGTCGGTCAACGAGGCTGTCAGAAAGACGGGCCTTTCCAGAAGCGCTTATTACAAGTACAAGGATTCCGTAATGCCTTTCTATGAGGCTACTTCCGGCAAGAAGGTCACGCTTCTCATCACCGTCGAGAATTTCCAGGGCATCTTGTCGTCCATCATTACCATAATTGCAGATTCACATGCCAATATCCTTACGATAAATCAGAACATTCCGATTAACGGACTGGCAGACATATCGATCTCCATCGAGACCGTTTCGATGTTCGGAACCGTCGATGACATCATGAAGGATATCGCAAAGCTCGCAGGCGTAAGAAAGTGCGAGATATTAAGCAGGGAATAAACGGAGGTACATATATGAGAACGGATATTGCTATCCTGGGATTCGGTGTTGTAGGAGCGGGAACGGCTCAGGTTCTTGAAATGAACAAAAAGCAGATCGAGGCCCGTACCGGCACGGAGATCTATGTCAAGCATATCCTTGATCTGAGGGATTTCCCCGACAGCCCTTTTGCTGACAGGGTTACGCATAATGCTGATGATGTTTTCGGTGACAAGGACGTCAAGATCGCCGTAGAGACGATCGGAGGCGCTAAGGTTGCTTATGAATACACGAAGAGAGCGCTTTCTGCCGGCATCACGGTAGTCACGTCCAATAAGGAACTTGTTTCCACTCACGGCGTGGAACTCCTGAAACTTGCGAAGGACAACGGCTGCCAGTATCTTTTCGAAGCAGCGGTAGGCGGCGGCATCCCGATTATCAGACCTTTATACAGATGCCTTGCTGCCAATAAGGTAGTCCGCATTGCAGGTATCGTTAACGGAACGACGAACTATATCCTTACGCAGATGAAGGTCTGCGGGATCAGTTTTGAAGAAGCTCTTGCCCAGGCACAGCAGAACGGTTTCGCGGAGGCAAATCCCGCAGCCGATATCGACGGTATCGATGCGCAGAGAAAACTCTCGATCCTTTCCACGATCGCGCTCGACGGCACATATGTAAATCCGGGTACGATCAATGCACAGGGCATTTCCAATATTACGACGGATGACATTGAATTTGCTTCCAAGATCGGTTGCGAGATAAAGCTCATTGCGCTTTTCGAGAACAAGGAAGGCTCAAAGCCCGTTGCTTACGTCGCTCCGACGTATGTCTCGCGCGAGAGCCTTATCGCTTCCGTTGAAGGCGTTTTCAACGCGATCATGGTCGAAGGCAATGCTTTGGGAGAGTCTTTGTATTACGGCCAGGGCGCAGGCGCAATTCCTACGGCTTCCGCAGTATGCGGAGACATCCTCGAGGCTTCATCAGGCGAGAAGATGCCTGATTCCAGGCTCTGGGAAGACAAGGGCGAAGCGATCGCTCCTTACGGCGAAGTAAAGGTATCGATCGTCGTACGTGCTCCCGAGATCCCTGTTACGGCGTTCTCAGAATATGAGACCGAGCATTTGAACGGAGCCGTAATCGTGCATGGGATAGCTCATGATGACATCGACCGTTTTGTCTCCGGCATTCCCGGCGCCAAGTGGATGCATTACCTGAAGTGACAGATGTTCGTAAGACGGGCTGTTACCAAGGATATTCCGGAAATAGCAAGGCTTTTGTATCAGGTCAATAATGTCCACGCGGACATCAGACCTGATCTTTTCGTGCATGACGAGAGAAAATACACCGACGAGGAGATCGAAGCCATCATTAAGGATGATGAGACTCCGGTGTTTGTCTGCTATGAGGATGTCAATTCCGAAGAATTGCTCGGTTATTGCTTTTCCGTCTTCGAAAAGAAGCACGGTCATTCACTTAGGCCTGTCAAAACGCTTTATCTTGACGATATCTGCGTTGATGCCAAGGCGCGCGGAAAACATGTCGGCTCCGAGATATTCTCTCATGTGAGGGATTTTGCCAAAAAGAACGGATGCTACGATATCACTCTCAATGTCTGGGAGGGCAATGACAGTGCAAAAGCCTTTTATGAGGCAATGGGCCTCAAGGTCCTCAAATACGGCATGGAAATCGTGCTTTAAGTCCTAATAATCCGCCTGAATTGTGATATGATTTTATAGCACGGGAAACCGTGCCTATGTAATATTCAACCGTTCGGAGGTTCTGTTATGAAGGTATTGGTTGTCGGCGGCGGCGGAAGAGAGCACGCAATATGTACTGCTCTTAAGAAAAGTCCCAGTGTTACTGAGCTTTATTGTGCTCCGGGTAACGGCGGCATCGCCGAGATCGCTACCTGCAAGAATATCGGTGCAACTGATGTTGATGCCATGGTGGCTTATGCGAAGGAAGAGAAGTTCGACCTTGTTTTCGTAGCACCTGACGATCCGCTCGTATTGGGAATGGTCGACAAGATGCAGGAAGCCGGACTCCGTGCATTCGGACCCAATAAGAATGCCGCGATCATTGAAGGTTCCAAGGCTTTCTCCAAGGGCCTCATGAAGAAGTACAACATCCCTACTGCCAAATATGAGCTTTTCGATGATGAAGCAAAAGCGATCGAATATCTCGATTCCCAGAAGGCTCCGATCGTCATCAAGGCTGACGGCCTGGCGCTCGGAAAGGGCGTTATCATCGCACAGACAATAGAAGATGCCAAGGTCGCAGTTCACGAGATGATGTCTGACCACAAGTTCGGCAGCGCAGGCAATACCGTAGTTATCGAGGAGTTCATGACCGGCCCTGAGATGACTCTCCTGGCTTTCGCTGACGGTAAGACATGCGTCCCCATGATCTCTTCACGCGACCACAAGAGGGCCAATGACCACGATGAAGGCCTCAACACAGGAGGAATGGGTGCGGTTACACCCGGCGCTGACCTTACTGATGCGGACAACAAGAGGATATACGACGAGATAGTTGAGCCTACGATGAAGGCTCTCATCGCTGAGGGCAGACCTTTCAAGGGCGTCATCTATTTCGGACTCATGCTTACACCCGAGGGACCCAAGGTCGTTGAATATAACTGCAGATTCGGCGATCCCGAGGCTCAGGCGATATTGCCCAGACTCGAGACTGATTTCATGGAGATCATCGATGCCTGCATCGACGGTAATCTCGACAAGGTCGACATCAAGTGGAAGGACTGCTGCTCCTGCGTAGTCGTAATGGCTTCCGGCGGTTATCCTCTGAGCTATGCAAAGGGCTATGAGATCACAGGCATCAAAGAGTGCGGACATCTCGTTTTCCAGGCCGGCACAAAGATCAACGACGAAGGTAAGCTCGTTACCAGCGGCGGAAGAGTCCTCTGCGTATACGGCGAGGGCAAGACTTCTGACGAGGCTATCGATTCCGCATATGAGGGCGTAGCAAAGATCTCATTCAAGGATATGCATTTCAGACACGATATCGGTCGTACTTTGGGCAATAAATGAGAATAGGCATATACGGAGGATCGTTCGATCCTATCCATAACGGTCACATAGCTTTGGTCAGGGATGCCCTGGCTTCCGGCTTCATTGACTGCGCGATAATCGTTCCGACGGTCAAGAACAACTTCAAGCAGTATTCGATGACGCTTCCTGCACCATACCGTTATTACATGACCAAGGCAGTCATTGATGACCTTAAGGAAAAAGGAAGCCTCGATAACATCTATGTGTGCGATGCCGAATTCGGAATAAAGGGCATCAGCTATACTTTCATGACCCTTGAGGTCATGACGGATCCTGATTTCATGACTGAATTCCTGACAGATCAGGACGTCAAAAAGAAAAAGGCCGCAGGACCTCATGAATACTACTGGATCATGGGTTCCGACACGCTTGGGACCTTCGAGACCTGGTTCAAGCCTGAAGAGATCTTAAGACATGCAACGCTTCTGGCGGCTGACAGGCCGGGAGACGGTGTTGACGTTGAGAAAGCTGCGGATTCCGTTAGGGAGAACCTCGGAGGCAAGGTCGAGACGTTCAGGCTTAACGGAATTGATTGCGCTTCATCCGCAATACTTAAGAATGGTGATTTCAGTGAGGTTCCGGAGGCCGCACGTGAATTCATAAAAACACATGAACTGTACACGGAGAGAACGAAGCTCAAAGGTGTAAGTGATGCTGCCAGAGAACGTTTTTTCGAAGCGGCAGTATGGATGTATCCGTATCTGGGAGAGAAGAGGCTTCTTCATACGCTTAACGTAGGATATCTTTCAGCGGAATTGGCGGTAAGGTTTGGCGCGGATCCGGATAAGGCTCTTATTGCAGGCGCGCTTCATGACTGCGCAAAAGAACTCGACATCGACAGCCAGCGTGAGATGGCCTCTGATTACTGCGGAGACCTTTTTACAGACAAGAAATTGCTGCATTCACCGGCGGGTGCCGTTTTCGCGCGTGACGGGTTCGGAGAAAATGATAAGCAGATCCTGGATGCTATCTGCTATCACACGACCGGACGCGGGAATATATCTGTCCTTGAGAAGATCATCTATCTTGCGGACAAGATAGAGCCTGCCAGAAATTACATGGATCTTGCGCCTATCAGGAAGGCGGCAGAGACCGATCTGGACGAAGCATGCCGCCTGACTGCGCTTGCGATAAAAGCTAAGACCGAATCAAACGGGAAGGTAATTCATCCTTCCAATGTTGACATGCTTCGCGATTTAGGGATTAAATAGTATCAGACGGGTGCTTCCCGATCATTTTTCAAGGAGATACAGATGGAAAGCAAAGAACTTGCCGAAAAGATCGTAGAGATTCTGGATTCAAAGAAGGGTATCGACATCGAGACCATTGATGTCACGGGCAAAACAACGCTCGCTGATTATTTCGTCGTCTGCAGCGGTAATTCGACAACGCAGATCAAGGCTTTGGTTGATGAAGTTGAATACGTACTCAAGAATGACTTTGGGATCATGGCAGATCACATAGAGGGCAGGTCAGGCGACCGCTGGATCCTTATCGATTACAAGGACGTCGTAGTACATGTCTTCCATCCCGAGGAACGCGCTAATTACGATATTTCCACCCTTTGGGAAAAGAAGGGCAGAGCAGAATAATATTTCCGGCCTATGTTTGGCAGAAAAGATCCTGATTATCCTTTGGAAGAATGGGAGCCTGTTATCAGGTCCTCCATCTGCACCGGTGAGAAGGTTGCCGGATTTAAGAACCGCCATACCGGGACGTTTGAGGAAGTAATGCTGATAAGAACGGCAGAAGATATCGCTTTGTTCCGGAATAAGTTCGGGTTAACCGAAGAGACAAAGATCAAGACTATTTACTGATAACCCTTTCATTGTCGGTTTTTGTCGGTTTTTGTCGGTAAAAACCGACAAAGAACCATGATATGCTCTTTGCATGTCTGTTAATACCGGAAAGTTTAAGCCATTTCTTTATCCTGCGGCATTTATGCTGATCGCGGGGTTTGCTTTCATTTACAAGATCGTCTTGAAAGGCAACGCCGGGTTTGTCGTAAAAACGGTGAGGGACGGCGAAGTAACGGCGGTGTCTTATGAGGGACCCTCGGCATCACATATCAATCAGTCTGAGACCGCTTCATCTTCACAGACTTTGCCTTCAACCGAACCTCTCCGGATCGTTCAGGTCTATATCTGCGGAGCCGTGAACAATCCCGGAGTGTATAGCGTAGTCTCCGGTTCGATCCTGAATGACGTGGTTGAGAAGGCGGGAGGATTTACTTCGGAAGCGGCGGTCACAAGCCTTAATCTTGTCTTCGAGATAACTTCAAACATGTCCTTTTATATTCCGACCGCCCAAGAGGCCATTTCAGGCAAAGCACCGGGAACTGATGTGATACGGGGTAATGACAGATTTATCTGGGGTGACGAGGCCAAAGCTTCGCTGACGAATGCCACGGCAAAAGTGAATATCAATACTGCTGATTCCGCGATGCTTCAGACGCTCCCCGGGATAGGAAAGGCGACAGCAGAAGCAATAATCGAATATAGAAAAAGGACACCGTTTAAGTCAGTGAATGACATTAAGAAGGTCTCCGGAATAGGAGATGCCAAATTCGAAAGGGTCAAAGAATTCATTACTGTGTGAAGAGAACTCAAGTGTAGCCGTAAAGTCCGCGCACGCTGACCTCGCCGCTCTTAAGGCTTGTTTCTTTGTCTGTGCCGTCGAAGATCACGTTAAGCGAGAAGTCATCACCTATTGAAAGCGCTTTGCCGGTCTTGGGTTCCGAATCCCCCGCCATTGTCGTAAAAGCCGCAATGGCATTGCCGGGAGTAATGCAGTATTTCCGGTAGGATTCCAGGTAATTGCCGTGATCTGCGGGCCAGCCTGAAGCAAGGGCATCAAGTCTTTTGATGAGTGCGGCGGCGAGTTCTGAACGCATAAAGACGGCTCCGCCGTTCTCGATGGAAATGGAAGTTGCAACAGAGTCGAGTTCAGAGGGAAAGTCCGACCGTTTCTCGTTTACGTTTATGCCTATGCCGATGACGAGGCTGTCGATCCTTCCGCTCTCTGCTTCCACGGATGCTTCGGTGAGGATTCCGCAGATCTTCATCCTGTTCATAAGGACATCGTTTACCCATTTGATCTGAGAATCTAATCCGTAGCAATCCTTTATCGCTTCGCAAACCGCAACGGCTGCCCAGCATGTGATCTCACTGATATTTTCGATGCCGGTAACGGGACGCATCAGGTAAGACAGATAGATACCCATGCCTTTAGGAGAAGCGAAACCTCTGCCGCGCCTGCCTTTTCCTCCGGTCTGGGCGTCTGATATGACTACCGTTCCTTCGGGAGCGCCCTGCCTTGCAAGATCTTTACAATAGTTGTTTGTAGAATCGATGACCGGCAGTACGGTTAACAGGGAAGTACGGTCAGCAGGAAGGAAAGCTCCGATGTCACCCGCGCCGAGACGGTCCGGTCTGGAGGTTAACAGATAACCCCTGTTGGTAACGGAATCGATCCCGTAGCCGTCGTTCCTGAGAGCCATGACGGCTGAATTGACGGCAGCCCGGGAGACCCCAAGGAGCTTGCTCGCGGACTCTCCGGATATATAATCGTCGCTGCTTATCAGCATAGAAAGAAAACGGTCTTTAACGGATGGCACTTAATCGATCCTCTCCTGTTTATTTTCAGTATTTTAAACAATAGCACAAATTTTTACACAATAATAAGAAGAAATGAGGTAAAATTAACAAAGATAGTATTACTGTCAACGGGGTTGTTATGGCTGAAGTTTACGCCAATATATTAGGGATAATCGTTTTGCTGAGCATGCTGAGCCTGGCTTTTTTGGTCTATTATTCCCAGCGCGGCAACAATCTTCTTGAGATACTCATGTCGGTCATATTGCTCGTCAGCAATGTCGGCTACTATTTCGGCGCCATTTCCCGTACGGTTGATTCAGCATTCATTGCCAATGCTTTGGGCTATATCGGAGGAATATTCCTTCCTTTCATAGTCATGCTGAAGCTCGTGGATTTCAGTAAGTCCAAGATCCCCGACTGGTTTACTTTCACGATGGCTTTCTTCAACGTGTTCCTCTACATCATGATCATGATGAGCGAGAAGTTCACGTTCTACTACTCTGAAGCGGTTTTCGATCCGGGTCCGCCGGCAGCTTTACTGACAACTCCCGGACCTTTCTATTACGTCAGGTTCATAATCCTCGGCGTAGAGATGGCATTGTCGATATTCTTTACCGTCCTTACCTATACGGGAAGACGCAAGGCTTCGTTCAGGACGATGATACTGTTCGTCGGAATGATGTTCATGGTATTCGTCGTCTATATTGCAGAGCTCATCGTCAATCTCAGATATGAACTTCTGCCGTTCTTCTATCTGGGCTGCGGAATAGTTCTCGTCTACTCGTCGACCAGAATGTCACTCTATGACGTTACGCTGAGCGTTCAGGAGAAGATCGAGGAAGTTAACAACTACGCCTACATGGTCTTTGACAGGAACTTCAATTTCGTCGGATGCAACACTGCCGCATATAAGTTTTTCCCGGAACTGTCCAATGCAACGATAGACACCAGGATCAATGCCGAGAACTATGCACTGAAAGGCATACTCAAATGGATGCACGATACCAGCATGTATGCGGACAGATCCGATATCAAGAAAAAGTTCATCAAGGATGATGTAGTCATCAATGACCGTAATCCGGAAGAGAGAAAGCATCTTAACTGCGAGCTCAGTTTCATTCATTTCGGAAGCCAAAAGAGAATTGCGGGATATCTTGTCGAGCTTGTTGACGATACCGCCCAGCAGGACAGGATCGAGCAGTTGAGCTTCAAAGGAGAAAGACTCCAGCGTGAAGCTGCCAAGCAGGCCAAGAAGCTCAAATCCTTACAGAGTTCTACGATCCTCGGCATGGCAGCCATGATCGAATCAAGGGACAACTCGACGGGAGGTCACATCAACAGGACTTCCGCGTGCTGCGCTCTGTTTGTGGAATATCTGAGGACTTGTCCTGAATACCACAGGTCTGAGAATTATTGGGACGCGGTCGTAAATTCCGCACCTCTCCACGATCTCGGAAAGATCAACATTTCCGATGCGATCCTGAAGAAGAGGGATAAACTGAAGCCTTGGGAATACGATGAGATGAAGACTCATGCCCAAAAAGGTGCCGAGATCGTGAAAAAGGTCCTTGCGGACGTTGACGACAGGGAATTCGTAAAAGTTGCCATAAACGTGGCTCATCATCACCATGAGAAATATAACGGCACCGGATATCCTGACGGCCTTGAGGGCAAGCACATCCCGTTTGAAGCAAGGATAATGGCGATAGTGGATGTTTTTGATGCCCTTGTCAGCAAGAGATACTATAAGAAGGCTATGGCCTACAATGAGGCTTTTAAGATAATCGAAGACGAGAAGGGGTCTCATTTTGATCCTGAACTTGCCGATTCATTCTTTGCGATGAAGAAAGAGATAATCGATCTTTACGAATCCTTTAACGATACGGATTACTCGAGAGAAGAAGACTAAGGCGGATCTTTCTGACAGGAGATCTGATTTTAGGCAGCCTTATGGGCTGCCTTTTTCATTTGTTAACAGTCTTGGGAATATTTGCGGTATCGCATTGATTTGGAAAACAGAGTGATAGAATTAGCATATATTTCAAGTAAGAGGTCTTACTTATGGGGTTACATAACGTATTACGTTCTGCGGCAGTTATCGCTGCGGTAGCTATAGCAACATTTACGGCGGTCCAGGGCAGAGACCAAGTGCTGGCGGACCGGATCGGAACACAAAGCTGTATCGAGGTACTGAAGCGTGACGCGGCTTCCGACAGCATGCACGTTTACTTTGTCGTTAACGATAAGGGCTTCGGGAACAAGAACGGCTGGAAGTGCAAAGGCCAGATGGATTCGCCGATAAGCGGCAAAAAGATAGAAAACATAACGATCAAGCTTTCCGGAACCCAGTATTCCGGAGGCATCAGATACCGTGCTCTTATTCAGGGAAGCGAGAAGTGGAAAGGCTGGGTCAGTGACGGCAAACTGGCCGGGACCCAGTATACGGGCAAAAGGCTTGAGGCTATCAAGATCGAACTGACAGGTGACGTCGCCAAGCATTATGACGTGTGCTACAGGACCCGTACGCAGTCTTACGGATGGCTCAATTGGGCAAAGAACGGAGAGGCCAGCGGTACGGTAGGTTATTCCAAAAACATGCAGGCCATACAGATCGTTCTCGTTCCTAAGGATTCAGGGCTTCCGGGAGACGTGGCAGGAGTTGTCAGCCAGCAGCCGAAGGCAGTGGTGATCAAGGAATCAGCATCTGCTCCTTCTGCGGAATACAAGGCGCAAGTGGGATCGTCTTATCCTCTCAAATACATAGATGACGCAGTTTATTGCATTGATCCTTCAACTAAGGAGAAGATGACCGGATGGATAAAGATAAACGGCCTGACTTATTATTTCGATCCTTCAAAGGACGGAAAGCTGACTAATTTCCATGTCGATGATTTCTTCTCAAAGGCAGTATTTATCGGTAACTCCACATCTGAAGGACTGACCACATACTTTAATTCCAAAGGCAAGAACTATCTTGGAGGTCCGAGTGTTGCCGCTAAGGTCAGTTATACATTCAATTCCGACAAGTCCAAACTGTCCGGTTATATGCTCAAGTATAAGGGCTCGGAAGTGCAGGCAAAGACGCTGGTTAAGAAGCTCGGCGCGAAATATGCATTGATCATGATGGGAACCAACGACCTGATGGGGACCTCGGCATCTTCGGTATCAAAGAAATACAAGACGTATATCGAAGGCATCCAGAAAGAGAATCCCGGAGTCGTGATCTTTATCCAGTCGACAACTCCGCGCCGCGGAAAGAACCAGATAAAGAATCTTACCAACGAGAAGATCAATGAACTTAACAAGCTCATGAAGAAGTATGCTGACTCCAAGCCTGAAGTTTACTATATCGACATCAGTACTGCCCTTAAGGACGGGGACGGAAATATGAAGTCGTCTTATTCAAGCGACGGGTATGTTCATCTCAACACGAAGGGCTATAAGACCTGGGTCAACACGGTAGTAGATTATATTAGAAAGCATTATCTTGAAAAGGCTGCAGCCGATGCAAGAGCTTCATCCGCAGCGGATGCAGGTGCGGATGTCTGAGGATTCCATAAATGAATAAAAAACTTACGATATTGGTCACAGCCATAGCTGCAGGAGCTGTCTGCCTTAGCGCCTGCAAAGGAAAAACAAAAGAGCCTGCAGTCTCTGAAGCCTCATCTGTCATTACTACGGTTTCCGAGACAACGCAAAGCAGTGAGACGGAAACAGCTCCGCAAACAGTGCCTGATGGCGAAAGCAGCGGTCCATCAGATGCCGCAAATACGGTTACGGCTGAATATAACGCGGAAGTCGGCAAATCTTACCCTATGAGATACGAAAACGATGCCGTATATTGTTACGATCCTTCAACCGGCGAGAAGAAGACCGGTAATATAAGGATCAACGGTATTGTTTATTTTTTCGATCCTGCTGCTGGCGGCCAGCTGACGGACATAAACGTCAACGATTTCTTCTCAAAAGCGGTATTTATCGGTAATTCCACGTCAGAAGGCCTTACTACGTATTTCAATTCCAAGGGCAAGGATTATCTTGGAGGACCTTTGGTCGCGGCAAAGGTCAGCTATACGTTCAATTCGGACAAGTCCAAGCTTGACGGTTATATGCTCAAATATAAGGATGAACAGCTGCAGGCAAAAGAACTCGTCAAGAAAACGGGTTCCAAACGTGCGCTTATCATGATGGGAACCAACGATCTCATGGGAGCGCAAGCATCAGCCGTGGCCGAGAAATACAATAAATACATCGAGGGCATCCAGCAGGAGAACCCGGGAGTCGTCATTTACATCCAGTCGACGACCCCGAGGCGCGGAACGAAGAATGCTGACAGCCTTTCAAATGACAAGATCAACGAGCTCAACCGGCTTATGATGGAGTATGCCAATTCACACAATGACGTCTTCTATATAGATATAAGTACTCCTCTTATGGATAACGAAGGAAATCTGAATCAGTCTTATTCGAGCGATGGTTATGTTCATCTGAACATTCAGGGCTACAGTATTTGGGTCAACAGGGTTGTGGATTACGTCAGGGCCGTATATCTGGAGAAAGCGGTTGATGATGCAAAAGCATCGTCTCAGGCTTAAGGCGTGTTGCAGGATTCATAAAGCATTGCTTCATTCTTACCTTTTATTTGTGTTGATTTGAAAAGGCAAGAATGATACTCTGCAAACGAATTTCTGACGGAGGTTACTCTCACAATGAATAAAAAACTTACAGTTCTTATGATATCGGCCGCTATTGCAACTGCTATCTGCTTCAGCGCTTGCGGCGGCGACAAGCCTGCTGCCACGACGGCTGATACTACAACATCTGCTGCAACACAGAAACAGGAAACAAGCGCTCCTGAAACATCTTCTGAAGCAGAGACAAAGGATAAAGGAACAGACAACGGCGACGGAATCCCCAAGGAAGGCGATATGTACAAGGGGAAGAAGGTCGGATCTGTCGAGAAGGTTCCTGACTGTGATGACGACAAGCACGGCGTTATCTATATTTACGATGAGAACGACGAACTGATCGAAGCCATTAAGTACTAATATTTTCAAGGCTTTTCGGAAGCAATAACATAAATGGACTGTAATCCTGCTATGACATATTGCACAAAAACAAGATGTTTCGGTTGTGCATTTTGTATATGAAGTCCATTGAGATTTATCCGAAGGAAAAGTAACATAAGGCTGTCCAAAAGAAGACCAAACAAAGGACAGAATAACTAGTACCACAAAGGAGGTATTACTTATGAAAGCTTTTTATTTAGATAACATTGATGTTGCTACACTTATGAAGGCATTAGACGAGTGCAAGGGCAGTGTAAACCTTATTACTGATGAAGGTGACCACTTCAACCTTAAGAGTAAGCTCAGCCAGATCACAGGCATCATGAAGCTCATCGAGGGCGGTATCGTATGCAATGCCAAGATCTCCTGCTCCGATCCTGATGACGAGGCAATGCTCTTCAGACTCAATCTCTTCGGAAAGATCGAAGACGACAACGAGAAGGCATAAGGATCATCCTTTAGTCTTTTCTTAACCTAATATAGAAAGCCAGAAAACAAGGCCTTGCGATTGTCAGTATCGCAAGGCCTTAATCTTTGATCTGAAATATATTTTATTTCCTGTCTTCGAGAGGAATGTATTCCTGATGCTCCTGTACGCAGCGGTATGCCGGACGTATGATCTTGCCGTGTCCGTTAAGCTCTTCTAATCTGTGTGCAGACCATCCTGAGATACGTGCGATCGCAAACAGGGGAGTGTACAGCTCCATAGGAAGGCCGAGCATCGAATAAACGAATCCGCTGTAGAAGTCGATGTTGGCCGAAACACCCTTGTAGATATGCCTTTCGGCTGCGATAAGTTCAGCAGCTAAACGCTCGACCTTCTCGTAGAACCTGAATTCCGGACTGCGGCCCTTCTCGGCAGAAAGCTCACGGACATAGTTCTTGAATATCTGCGCTCTCGGGTCGGAGATGGAATAGACTGCATGTCCCATACCATAGATAACGCCGGTACGGTCGAACGCATCCTTGTGAAGGATCCTTTCGAGGTACTTGAGTATCTCATCGTCATCGTCCCAATCCGAAATGTTCCTCTTGAGCTCCCTGAACATCTTAACGACTGCGATGTTCGCACCGCCGTGCTTAGGACCTTTGAGAGAGCAAAGGGAAGCTGCGACCGAAGAGTACGTGTCGGTGCCGGAGCTTGTAACGACGTGAGTTGTGAACGTGGAGTTGTTACCGCCGCCGTGCTCAGCATGCAGGATAAGAGAAACGTCGAGGATCTTTGCTTCGAGAGGCGTGAACTTATTGTCAGACCTCAGCATGTATAAGATGTTCTCGGCAGTCGAGAGGCCCGTTTTCGGACGGTGTACGATGAGAGAATCCCTGTCTAAGTAGTATTTCATTGCATCGTAGCTGTGTACTGCGATCTGCGGGAATATCGAGATCAGTTCAAGAGACTGTCTCAAAACGTTCGGGATGGATACATCCATCGGCTGATAATCGTAAGCATAAAGGTTCAATACCGCGCGTGCGATATTGTTCATGAGATCTGAAGAAGGCTTCTGCATTATTACGTCGCGGAAGAAATTCTTCGGCATTCTTGACCTTGAATCAGCGAGCAGATTGCAGAAGTCATCGAGCTGTTCTTTCGTGGGAAGTTTTCCGAAAAGAAGCAGATATGTTGCCTCTTCAAAACCGAAGTGCATGTTTTCGGGTTGGCCTGCAATGAGATCTTTTACATTGATGCCGCGATAAAAGAGTTCTCCTTCCGCGGGCACGGTATTGCCGTCGACCGTTTTGGTGGCGTTGATCTCGGAAATACGGGTGAGTCCTGTGAGAACACCTTTTCCTTTGATGTCTCTGAGGCCTCTTTTTACATCGTATTGAGAATAGAGATCGGGATCGATCTCGTTTACAGCACAGATTTTTGCCAGTTTTTCGATCTCGGGCGTGATTTTCGAGTAGCTGTTGTTCGTAGGCATGACAGTTCTCCTTGATTTGGCGTCTGTTGTCAGAAAGCTTGCAAAAATGTCAAAATCCCTAACATTTTAGAGGATTTTGATGAGGTTTTCAATTGATATTGTCAAATGAGGAATCCGCCGTTTACTCCGATGATCTGTCCCGTGATAAAGGATGCGGCATCAGAAGACAAGAACAGCATGGCTTTGGCGACTTCTTCGGGCGTTCCGAGCCTTCCGAGAGGAGTCTCATCGGCAAGATCCTTCAAGTCTTCATCGGAATACCCGTTCAACATGTCCGTATCGATAACGCCCGGTGAGACTGCGTTTACGCGGATCCCGGACGGTCCCAGCTCCTTGGCAAGTGATCTGACATAAGAGTCCACTGCGCCTTTGCTTGCGGAATAAAGGGCTTCGCAGGATGCTCCGGTCTGTCCCCACATTGATGAAACGGCAATTATCGTGCCTTGTTTTCTTGATACCATGCCCGGTATGACAGCATTTGCGAGATTAAACAATCCGCCGAAATTAGTGTCCATTACAAGCCTGTAATCGTCCTCTTTGAGATCCTGGGCCAGGCCTTTTACCGATATTCCCGCATTTGAGATGAGGCAGTCAACGGGTCCTTGTTTTTCTTCAGATAATCGAACTGACTCTTTGACCTGTGCGGGATCTTTTACATCACATTGTATGGCGATGATGTTATCTTTAACTTCCGGTTTGTTATTATGGAAAAGACAGGTAACTGACCAGCCGTTTGCGGCAAACAGATCAGCAGCGGATCTGCCTATTCCTCTTGAACCTCCGGATATCAGAACGTGCGGCATTTGAGTCACCCCTTAGACTAATTTGTTATATTATAACCCTTTCACAAGTCGTTGCTTTACTTTATAATAGCAACGTTTGAAATGGAGGATGCGCCATGGCGATTGATTTAGATAAGACAAAAGAGAAAGACGGCATTTCCGATCCTGTTGCGGAAGAAGAGGTTAAAACGGCCGGTTCGTCCGCTGAGAATGATTCCGAAGAGGAAGAAACTGAAGCAGAGGATGAGAAAGAACCCGAGGATGCTTCTGAAGCTGATGAAGAAGCTGACGAAGAATCAGAGGATGCTGAGACTGAGGATGAGGAAGAAGAGGAAGAGGACGAGGAGTCTGATTCCCAGCCCAAAGCCAAGAAGGATCGTATTCCTGCGCTCATGATCTCGCTGATATATCTTGTTATAGTTGCTGTAGCTTTGTACTATATCCTTCCTCCGGTCTTCGCGCCATCATTCGGTTATACGCTGGATGATTTCAACGCCAAGCTCACAGAGTCAGACATGGAAAAGCAGATGAACAAAAGCTACAACTCCCTTGTACCGATGTTCAAGGTAGTTGATAAGAATTCCATAAAGGATATCTGGGGGATCAAGGGCGAGATAGAGCCTGAAGAACAGAAGAAGATCGATAAGAGATTCAATCCCTTCGTAAAGACGCTTGCCGCGACTGAAGAACTCGGTTCGATCCTCGTTGAAGCCAATACCCGCAAGAATGACGGTCAGCTGACGAGAATGTGCATCTATTGCGTGTACTCGAACGAGAATATGTCGATGATGATGATCCATTTCGGTGCGATCCTTCAGAATTTCTTCGATGACGTCACCATGAATGAAGCGATCATGATGGTCCTGAGAACTAAGAGCGATGATCTTTATACGGAGAGAAACGGTATCGCCTACAGGGTCTCGTTGGATAATGTCGGAGGAAAACAGGCTTATATCAAGCTCGAGGTGCTTCCTGCGAAGGCATTAAAGCCCGAACAGATCGAACCTGCGGAAGCGACTGCTACTGCAGCGAATTCTGAGACGACAGTTGCTTCGTCCGCCGCTTGATTACATTCTGATAACAATACAAACAAAAACAAAAACCGCCTTCAATGCTGAAGGCGGTTTTGATTTGGCAGGGGTAGTAGGAATCGGACCCACATCAAAGGTTTTGGAGACCCTCGTTTTACCACTAAACTATACCCCTGTAAAACGTATGTTAGTTTAATCGTTGGTTTGCACTCTGTCAAGGTCAATGGTATATTTAGACCACTGTATTATAAATAATAAAAGGAGCGGATCGATATGAAACTTGCTGTTATCGGTACTGGCAACATGGGCAAGGCTCTTCTTGGCGGCTTCATCAGGGGCGGAGCGATAAAGGCTTCCGATGCTTATTGCTTTGACGTAAGGCTCGAGGCAATGGATAAATGCGCCTCTGAACTCGGATGCAATACTGCGGGGAGCGTTCAGACCTGCGTCAAGGATGCTGATTATGTTCTTATGGCAGTTAAGCCGCAGCATTTTGATCCCGCTCTTACGGACGTCAGCGAGTGCCTCAAAGACGGTGCTATCGTTCTTTCGATCGCCGCGGCAGTTACATGCGAGAGGATCGCAGGCATATTGGGAAGCGGAAGAAAGTTCGTAAGGATAATGCCCAATACTCCCGCTCAGGTGGGTTGCGGCGTTTCCGCCGTTTGTCCCGTAGGCCTTTCGGAAGATGAGACTAAGTTTGTTAAAGAACTTCTGGATACGTGCGGCACCTCCATCCTTTGCGATGAGAAGACGCTTGATGCCATCGGTTGCGTATCGGGAACTGGTCCTGCATACGTCATGCTCTTCATCGAGGCTATGGCTGATGCGGCAGTAAGCCTCGGCATTAAGCGTGATGACGCGCTCAAGATAGCTGCCGGAACGGTTATGGGTTCAGGCAAACTCTGCCTTGATACCGGAACGAATCCCGCAGTCCTTAAGGATATGGTGTGTTCGCCCGGAGGAACTACGATCGCTGGCGTTATGGCCCTTGAGGAGAACGGTTTCCGCAATGCGGTCATCAAGTCTGTGACGGCGGCTTATGACAAGACGCTTCAGATGCAGGGCAGGAAATAATCTCAGATGGGTGAGATCTCGGAGGTAACCATATACACCGATGGCGCATGCTCGGGCAATCCCGGACCGGGAGGCTGGGCTGCGATACTGATTGCCGGAAAATATAAGAAAGAACTGTCCGGCGGTGAGGCCCAGACCACCAATAACAGGATGGAACTTGCCGGCGTGATCAACGGACTTCGTGCACTGACACGCCCGTGCAAAGTTACGATATTTAGCGACAGTGCATATGTCGTGAACGCGTTCAACCAGAACTGGCTCTCCAAATGGATGACCAACGGCTGGAAGAACAGTGCCAAGGCAGAGGTTGCAAATGCGGATCTCTGGAAAGAACTCGCTGTGCTCACAGCCACACACAAGGTGACGTTCAGCAAGGTTAAAGGCCACGCGGACGATGAACTCAATAACAGGTGTGATGAGCTCGCTGTTGCGGAAAGCCGCAAATTCAAATGATCAGAGGCTAAATAAGGGAATGGGAAAGATAGATTGTTCCGATGACATGCTTTTCGAAAAGACCGTGTCCAAAGAGACCAAGTTTTCAGGAAGGGTCTTTGAAGTTGAGGTCAAGAACATTACGACGCCTGAGGGAGCCGAAAGCCGCAGGGAGATAGTCATTCATCACGGCGGAGCGTGTATCCTGCCCATTGATTCGGATATGAACTGCTATTTCGTCAAACAGTTCAGGAGCCCTTTTGAGGCCGTCATGACAGAAGCTCCCGCGGGCAAGGTAGAACCAGGCGAAGAGCCTCTGGCATGTGCCGCAAGGGAAATAACTGAAGAGACGGGGTTTACGGCAGGGAAGATCGAGCATGTCGGCAGGATGGCTGCAACACCCGGCTACTGCACGGAGATAATAAATCTCTACATCGCTACGGATCTTCATTACACGGGCGGCACGCCCGATCCTAACGAGTATCTGAGAACGGTAAAATGTCCGCTTAAAAGTGCTCTTGAAATGGCTGAAAGCGGTAAAATAGAGGATGCAAAGACCCTTGTACTTATCTACAAGGCTGCCAGGAGGTTCGGCATTTGAGCAGAGGTGAGGTCAAAAAAGAAGCAGTAGGATTAGCGCTATTCTTTGTTGCTGCTGCGATCATACTTATTTTTTACCTGCCGGGCAGTCTGACGGGCATCATCGGCAGCTTTGTAAAGAATACGTTTTTCGGTCTGATCGGCTGCATGGCCTATGTGATCCCGCTTTACATTCTCTATGCTGCTCTTGATATTTTTTTCGAGAAGAGGCAGGGCGTATCGGGTATCAGAGTAAGATCCGTCATTTTGCTGCTCGTAAGCTTTTCAGCGCTCCTGGCGATGATAACCATGGATTTCGATTATCTGAAGGAGATCAGCACGGTCGAAGGCGGCAAGGTCTCCGCGATAAAGGCACTCGGAGCTCTCTGGGAATCCGGCGGCAACCAGTCGATCATCTGCAGACCCGGAGAGGCTGCGGTATTCCCGGGCGGATTGGTCGGCGGATCTATAGCGGTCGCGCTTAACGAAGTGACGGGAAGGATCATTGCCATCCTCGCTGATGTAGTCTTCATCTTTACCCAGGTGATATTAGTGTTCCGCGTATCGCTCAAGGCCACCGCCAAAAAGACATACAAGGCAATAAGCACGGCTTCCAACAAGGTTTATAAGACAGTAGTCGCCAAAAAAGAAACCAGAAGGAACGACCCGGGTTATTCCATTTATTCGGGAAAAGAAGCATATAACCGTCCGCCTGTAAGACCTCAGGGAGCTCCCGCAGGTCAGGGCGCCACGATCATATACGGTGACAGCAGCGCGCCCGCTACATCAGGCGTTCCTGCAAGGAGCCGCAGACCCGCAGGCAATCCCACAAGGCCTCTCGGCCCTTCGCCTTACGGCAAGCCGGATGCCTTTGATTCTTCGCTGCCCATAGACAGCAGGACAGGCTTTGTCGATGTAGCAAAGATGACGGGAGACAACAGTGCTGACATGAAAGCCGATCCCGACAAGCTTATCTACGATGAGAAGGAATACAATGTCAGGGGTACATCCGAGGCTCCTTCTGCCGATTTCGGATACACGGCCGATGCTGTGACCATTCCCGGAACGATGAACAGAAAGCGCGCCAAGACTCCCGAATTCCTTGACCCGAACCGTAAGGAACCGGATTTCTACGATCTGATGCCTGATGAAGAGAGGCGCAGGATACAAAATGAGCGTTATGAGGCTGATGATGCCGTCAGCCCTTATGAAGTTGATGACGATATAGAAGGTACCGGCTACGATTACACCGATGAAGCAGAGCGCAGGGTAAGGCGTCCCGATGTCGATGCAAGCATGATAGGTGCTGTCGGAGGGAGTAACTTTGATATGCCTTCGGCTTCAGCTTCGATGCCCCGCAAGAAGCCGGTTCCCAATACCGGAAGGATAACCATAAATGCCGAGAATGAGGATAACGGGAACTACAGCAGAACAGAAGGCAGGATCCTTAAGACTAATGAAGAGAGTGCCAAACCCGCTAATCCCCACGTCGAGTTTACTGCGGAGACGCAGGAGCGTGAAAGGGCAAGGAAGGCATTGGACCGCAGGCTCAGCAGATACAGACCTGCACCCACCACTTGCCTGGCAGCCGAAGAGATCCGCCGTGAGAGCGGTGATACCGATGCCAAACTCCGTGAGAAAGCCTTTAAGCTTGAAGCTACTCTCAAGAGCTTCGGTATTGAGGCTGAAGTCAAGAATATTACTCACGGTCCTGCAATAACCAGATTCGAACTTACGCTCAAGACGGGAACCAAAGTATCCAGAGTCACGCAGCTTGAAAATGATATCATGCTTGCGATGGCCGCGATCTCCATCAGGATCGAAGCTCCGATCCCCGGAAAGAGCGCTATCGGCATTGAGATCCCTAATGACAAGCCTTCTCCGGTTCATCTCAGAGGACTTGTTGAGACAAAGGAATTCAGGGCATCTTCTCCTTTGACTGTTGCACTCGGAAGAGATATCCCCGGAAGGCCTATCTACTGTGACCTCGCGAAAATGCCCCACCTTATGATCGCGGGTTCTACTGGTTCGGGTAAGTCGGTATGTATCAATTCCATCCTTACAAGTATCCTGGTTCATTCTTCACCTAAGGATGTGCGTATGATCCTCGTAGACCCGAAGGTCGTTGAACTTTCGGTATATAACGGAGTGCCGCATCTTATCATGCCGGTCATCACGGATCCGAAGAAAGCCTCTGCAGCACTTAACTGGGCTGTCTGCGAGATGCAGAGAAGATACAAGCTTTTCGCGGAAGGACAGGTCAGGAACATAAGCGGCTTCAATGAGAAGTATGCGAACGATCCCAAGGTCGAACATCTGCCGCTGATTCTTCTTGTTATCGATGAGCTTGCCGAACTCATGAGCGTTGCTGCAAAGGAAGTAGAACTCTATATCTCAAGGCTCGCAGCCCTGGCAAGAGCCGCGGGAATCCATCTGCTCATCGCGACGCAGAGACCTTCAGTTGATGTCATTACCGGTGTCATCAAAGCAAATATCGGTTCCAGGATCGCATTTGCGGTTACTTCCGGCGTCGATTCAAGGACCATTCTTGATTCGTATGGTGCCGAGAAGCTGCTCGGAAAAGGCGACATGCTCTATGCTCCGATGAGCGCGCCCCAGCCTTTAAGAGGTCAGGGTGCTTTCCTTTCCGATGCCGAAGTCGAGAAGGTTGCCGATTATCTCAAGAGCGCTTACGGATCGATGTATGACGAGGACATCATCAATGAGATCGACAGGACTGCAGAAGGTAATGATGCCGGAGCGGTATCAGACGGTTCTTCCGGAGGCGGATCCGGCAGCAGCGATCTTTTCGAGCAGGCCGCAGAGACGGTAATAGAATACGGAAGTGCATCGGTCTCTGTTCTTCAGAGAAGACTCGGTATCGGTTATCCCCGTGCTGCGCGTCTGATAGATGAACTTGAGAAAAAACAGATAATCGGACCTTTCGAAGGCAGTAAGCCCCGTAAGATCCTCGTTACCAAGACCGAATGGCTTGAGATGAAATCGAGAAACAGCTGACATGACCGATACTGCCGAACGCGTTGTTAAACTATTTACCGATAAAGGACTTACTTTCGGATTTGCCGAGAGCCTTACTGGCGGAATGATATCTTCCGAAGTGGTCGGAGTTCCCGGAGCATCTGCTGTTTTTTCAGGTTCGGTCGTTTCTTATACGAATGAAGTAAAGATAAATGTTCTTGGTGTTGATCCTTCCGTGATCGATGAACATACCGAAGTGTCATCTCAATGTGCCGAGGCAATGGCGGAAGGCGTTTGCAAGGTGATAGGTTGTGATTATTCGGTAGCCGTCACCGGCATTGCGGGTCCTTCGGGTGAACTTCCCGGCAAACCGGTCGGAACAGTGTTTTTCGGTTACTGCGGCGGCGGAAAGACAGGTTCTTTCAGACGTGAGTTTACCGGCACCAGGACAGATATAAGAACAAAGACTGCTGAATGTGCGCTTGAGACGCTGATAATGGCGGCGGAAGGGAAGATATAAGTGACAGAGAATCCTTCGAACAATGCCGTGACGAACAGCGGAAAAAAGAAAGGAATGAGCTTCGGGTTATCCGCGCTCATCGTTGGTATCGGTCTTGTTATCACCAAGGCTTCCGGTCTTTTAAGGGATATCATAGTATCTGACAGGTTCGGAGTAGATCCTTCAACAGCGGATATTTACCGTGATGCGTTTACTCTTTCCTTCACCATACCGGATCTTTTCTACAATCTCCTCGTCGGCGGTGCCATCTATTCGACGGTTGCGCCGTACCTTTCGGCACAGCTCGCTACGGGCAATGAGAAGAAGGGCGTGAGGACGGTAAGCATCTTCATTTCTGTAGTATCTGTCGTCATGATATTTTTCTGCACACTGGGAACGGTATTCTCAGAGCAGTTTTATTCTTTATACGCACTGAACAAGAATACCAATCCCATCACGCTCCAGCTTGCTTCTCAGGCATCCAAGCTGCTTTTCCCGCAGATCTTCTTTATCATGCTCGCAGCCCTGTGCAACGGTGTTTTGAATTCATACAGAAGGTTTACCATTACTTCATTCGGCCCGGTCATCTATAACATTCTTGTCCTTGTTGCGATTGCAGTTTTCGGAGGACAGACGCAGCAAAGGCTCATGATGACAACGGGAGGCATACTCGTTTCCGCAATTATCTACTTCATCTGCCAGTATCTGTTCGGATTCAAGCAGATGAAGCAGTTCAGGTTCATTTTCGATCCTGTTGACAAGGAATTCATTGCGCTTTTCAAGAGGGCTATACCGATACTTATTTCCGCTTCGATCACGCAGATCAACATCGTTGTTTTGAACTTTTTCGCAAACAGTTTTAATGCGGGCAGCATTTATGGTTACCGTAATGCTTCGACCATTTGGCAGATCCCGTATTCGGTGTTCGTAGTGGCCATAACTACCGTCATGACACCTCAGCTGGCAGGAGATTACGGTTCGAAAAAGATGGAAGAATGCTCCAAGCTTCTTTCAAAATCAATGAAAAATGCATTGTTCTTATCGATCCCTTCGGCGGCGTTTATCGCCGTAATGAATATCGACGTGGTCAAAGCCATCTACCAGTGGTCTTCAAGATATACGAATGAGAATGCAGAAACTGCAGCGGTATTCCTCCTTGGTTTCTCTTCCGCGATAATCACTGCAGCCGTTATTCACGTCTTCAATCAGGCGTTCTACGCTATCGGCCAGACTAAGATCCCGCTTCTGGCAGGCATAGTCGGATTGGTCATC
This sequence comes from uncultured Clostridia bacterium, assembly GCA_947304405.1. Lineage (GTDB taxonomy): Bacteria > Bacillota > Clostridia > Saccharofermentanales > Saccharofermentanaceae > Saccharofermentans. The sequence goes on along the minus strand of CAMZBB010000011.1, from coordinate 8,326 downwards.
AATCCGTTGTTCTGCATTCTGTTTATTAATCTGGGAATCGGTCCGCTGTCGCTTTCTTTTGCTTATTCGGCAACAAACCTTTGCCAGATGATCATGCTGTCTATTCTTTACTGCAGACGCAAGGAACTCGCTCCGCACGGTATAGTAGTATTTCTTATTAAAGCCTTTTCTGCAGCTGCCGTAATGGCTTTGGTCTGCTATGTGTTTGACGGGCTCGTTCCGGGAGAGGGAGGAAAGGCGCGCCAGCTCGCGATATTCTGCGCCAAGGGAATTACAGCTGTGATCGTTTATTTCGTTGCAGCCATTCTTATGAAGATGCAGGAAGCGAATTTCTGGATAAAGAAAGTCAAGGGCAGATTGGGACGCGGCGCAAAGAAATCGGCATCCTGAACGCAAGTCTTTTCGACGGTAAAAGATAATATGTTATCTGATAATCCTTACGTAAATATCTTAAGAGAGCTGGATACCACCGGCTGCTGGTGGTGCAGTTCCGCTGTGATGTTCTCGGTCAGGAACGGGAAGAATACCATCGGCACGATCTGCGGTTCCGGTGATGAGAATTACGAGTATTCCTCTCAAATGCTGATAAACGGCAAACCGCTCGTGCAGGCCAGGCTCCCCGAATGTCCGACATGCAAAGGGATGCTTGCCGCGGGTTATGGTATCGAGAACGTTGATTGTCCGGAACTTAAGGCTGCAAGAGAATGCATGAATTCCGGATTCGTCAGCATTAAGGATTCTGCAGAAAAGATAAAGCCTCTTCTGGGATTGCTCCGTGACGGTTATTATGTTCTCGCGGATACGTTATGCTTGCCGTCAAACGGGGAAGGCAGTTTTTTCTACGACGTTTCCGGTGATTTGAAATACTACGATTCAGTGTGTGATGAATACTACTGTAATTGGAATTATAAAAGTATAAGACATTTTCCGTTGTTTCTTTATCCTACACAATCATCTTCGCTGATCAATGATGAGAGGGTGGAATACTATACTCAATTGTTGAAGTCTGAAAAAGATCCGCCAAGAGTGCTTGCATACAATTACGAAGGTTTCATGAATCTGATACTGGACGGACATCACAAAGCATGTGCCGCGGCAAATCTGGGACAATACGTCAGGTGTCTTACGATAATCCGCGCTGACGGATGCAGGGTTTCACAAGAGCAGCTTAAAAGAGGGCGTGATCTGAGGCAGATCAATCCTGACATAATGACTGTTTATTTTGCGGGCATTGAAACTGATGCGGAACCGGGTATGCGCTACCTTGATATTTACGGAGACGGAAAGAAGGAAGAGCAACCCGTTCAAAAGTTTGACCTCATAGAAAAACCCATACATTATGGTCCCGATAAATATCCGGCCATAAAAGATATTATGTTCCTGATGAATCCCGGCGGGAATATCAAGGGATCTCTGCCTGAAACAGATGATGCCGCCATAAGAACGCTGCTTGATGAAAATACGGATGAAGCTGACAGTTATCTTGAGGCTGTGATCAGTTATCTGGCTCTGACGGATCATGACAAGGCTTATAAACTTGCTGCCGATATCTTAAGAAAAGGCGATGACCGCAACAAACACGGCCGTGTGCGTTCGGCATTGCTGTTCTTACTGGATAACAGAAGTGATGAGACGGAACAGATATTGGCAGACTTCTATGTTGCTCATGAGGAGCAGGATGAACTCAAGGTTCTGGTCGATTCTTACTGGAAAAACAAGGCTGAATAACGGGCATCATTGTCGCATTTTGTCGGTGGATCCCTGAAAACGTCTTAGAACATTATGTTCTGTTTTGTCGGTTTTTGTCCCATTATTGTCGCACTTAATATGTTGACAAAAGTGTATCATAACAATAGAATTAACTCATAAATAAGAACAAATGTTCAACACATTGATTGGAGGCTTTTATGGCTAAGAGTAAGAATTCCACTAAGAGTGCAGTAGCACCGGTACAGGACCAGAGCGAGCGCAGGAAGGCGCTTGATGCCGCAATGGCACAGATCGAGAAGCAGTTCGGTCAGGGTGCTGTTATGAGGCTTGGTGACCAGACACATATTGATATTGAGACTATTCCTACAGGCGCTCTTACGCTTGATATCGCTCTCGGTATCGGCGGACTACCCAGAGGAAGGATCGTAGAGATTTACGGACCTGAATCTTCAGGTAAGACGACTGTAGCGCTTCACTGTGTTGCAGAGGCTCAGAAGCAGGGCGGCACGTGCGCATTTATCGATGCTGAGCATGCCCTTGATGCCAACTATGCAGCAAATATCGGTGTTGATATCGATAACCTTCTCCTTTCCCAGCCTGATACAGGTGAGCAGGCGTTGGAGATCTGCGAGACTCTTGTCCGCAGCGGATGCATTGACGTTGTAGTAATCGACTCCGTTGCAGCTCTCGTCCCGAGGGCAGAGATCGAAGGTGAGATGGGTGATTCCCATGTCGGACTTCAGGCAAGACTCATGAGCCAGGCTTTGAGAAAGCTTGCTCCTGTCGTTGCCAAATCAAATACCATCTGCATCTTCATCAACCAGCTCCGTGAGAAGGTAGGAGTTATGTTCGGTAACCCCGAGACCACTCCGGGCGGCCGTGCACTCAAGTTCTATGCTTCAGTAAGACTTGACGTAAGGAAGACAGAGACTCTCCGTAACGGTACTGATGTCATCGGTAACCATACCAGAGTAAAGGTTGTTAAGAACAAGGTCGCTCCTCCGTTCAAGGAAGCTGAGTTTGATATTCTCTACGGTAAGGGAGTATCTTCCGAAGGTTGTATCCTTGATCTGGCAGTCGAGAACAATATCGTTGACAAGAGCGGATCCTGGTTTGCTTACAAGGGCAACAAGATCGCACAGGGCCGTGATGCTGCCAAGACATACCTCATCGAGCATCCTGACGTAAGGGAAGAGATCGAGACTCTCGTAAGGGAATCCTATATGCCTGCCGATGACGAAGATGCTGATACATCAGCTCCTGTTTCTGCAGCTGACAATGCTGCTCCTGCAGCTGAAGAGGATGACGATATCCTCGGAATCGATATCTGATAAATAATATCTGCCGGAACTGTCCTTAACCGGTGGTTCCGGCAGAACTGTATTTACGCATATGAGTGATAAAGAAATAAAGGAAGCTGTTTCCTGCGCCATCAGACACATAGGGACAGGTATATATTCATCAGGAAAGATACTCACATATCTTGGCAACAAGGGATATGACGAATCTGTTTGCTATGCAGCCGTAAAAGAATTGGTGAATACAGGTTATATTGATGACCGAAGAGCGGCACGCAAAGTCCTTGCCGTGCGTTCAGGAAAGAAGCAGGAGAGCAGGAATTATATGATCCAGCGTCTTCTTGAAGCCGGGATAGATCCTGAAATCGCTGAAGATATAGCTTCCGGATTGGACAGTGATACTGATACGTGCAAGCTCTTGTTCGAAGCCAATTACGGCGCTCCCGAGGAAGGATATTCCGACAGGGAAGAAGAGTTTATCAAGCTTGCGCAGTTAAGAGGATACGGTTTAGAGACTTCGATGAAGGCTTTCAGAATGTATCTGGATTCCGAATAAAGCGCTCGTTGGCATGTGCGTATAGGAGTCGGCTGGGTTTTTGACTTAAGATTTCATTCCAATCGTCTTTTAACGCGTGGTTGTCTTGATATGCGTCAAGATATTCGAGAGGTTCAAGATCTCCCAGGATAAAAGTTCCGTCGCTTAATGATACGTAAATGCCGTCTTCGCTATGGCTACGAGTTCGCCCAATGTTTCCGTTTATTCCCAATGATTCAAGAAAGGAATGGGCGTCTTCTAACCTGAGGATCGTGGCGTTGCCCTCATCTATTGGTTTGTAGTTCAGATGCGGTTCTTTGGCGAATATCGGATCAGAGTAATGGACATAGTCTGTCTGTGATTCCATTATTATCAGCTTCACGCCCTGATCCATCAGTTCGCTTACAAGGCCTATGTGGTCCGGATGATAGTGAGTGGCCAATACGTAGTTGATGTCTGAAACCTTGATGCCGTTTTCCTTAATTGCTTTGTAGAAAGAAGGGAGTGTTCCGGCGTAATCCGTATCTACAAGGATATTGGCTTTTGTTCCCCTGATAAGGAATGTGTTTGTGTTTCCGTATCTGATCTTTGTAATCATGTATTGTTTACTTATCTTTTGAGTTCGATTTCCTTGCCGTCGAGCTCCTGGTACTTACCGGGACTTTGAAAATCAGGTCTTGACCAATCGCTGATCCTGGCTATGAACTTTTTTTGTTTCCTGTCTTCGCGGATATATACACTGATCAAAGTTTTATCATTATTATTGAAATGGATGTGTAGATCGCCGCTCTGCAAAGGTGCGTTTGGATATATATCTTTCCATACCTTGTCTATCGTGTCCATGATGACTTCTTCGTTTATATTCGAATAGTGTGCGTCTACGGAATTTATAATGTATTTTGTTCTGTCTAGAAGTACAGAAAGGTCATCACCGTTTTTGTAGTCCTGAAAATCTATGGAAACGATCCTGATGTTATAAGTGAATTCAGCAGGGAGCTTTTCTTTGGCGACTATATATTTATTGATTTCAGGATAAAAGTCTTTATTTGCTTCCATGAATGTTTCAACCAGAGTATCGATTATCCTCCCTTCGCTTATGATCCTGATCTCAAAGTCCTTATCCTGTGGAAGAACAGGGGAGTGGGCGTTATATGTCATTTCATATCTCGAGTTTGTTTCATATGTGATCTCAGAGGCTGACTTTTCACCGCATACCGCAGTAAGATGTGTCCTTATCTTTGACTGATAAACCTTGTGTTTAAGATCAAGACTCTGTTCAGCAAAGATAGTGGAGATCAGTGCAGATGTCAGAATGATGCCTACGAGTATGAGAGTTGTTATCTTCAGTTTTTCGTGTCTGCGGATATATTTAGTGAAGAAAATGATCTGATAGATAAGACATCCCACAGGCAAGAAAAATAAGAAGCTCTCATATATCAGGATAATGATGATCGCCGGCAGGCCGAAGAACCATGCACATCCCTGAAGACCGAAGAATATGCCGGTATAGCTTACGTAGATGGCATAAATGATCGGAAGGAAAGATAAGAAAAATATAATCGTTCCGAAAATCCCCGGAACGGTCATCTTGGCCCGGCTGTTGTCTGAACGGTTTTCCATTTGTCCCCTCCTCAAAATTCCTTTATACCGGTATGCTAACATACCGCTTTTCGAAATTCAAGAGAAATATATCGAAAAACGATAAATATTTGTGTTTAATCGAGAAATAACGAAATCGCAGGAAAGGAGCAGGTATATTTGCTATAATGCCTACATTATGGATATACGTAATACAGAAAATAAAAACATAAAGATAACGCTTCTGGCTCTCGGATGTTCAAAGAATCTCGTTGACTGCGAGAATATGTCCACAGAACTTAAAATGGCGGGCTACAATGTCATCAATGATGTGCCTGAATCGGACATTGTCGTTATCAATACATGCGGATTTATCGAATCCGCAAAGAAGGAAGCTATAGATAACATCCTTGCCGTAGCGGATTATAAGGTCCCGAACGGTAAAGTTAAGAAGATAATCGTTTCAGGATGCCTCTCGCAGAGATATCCTGAAGATATCCTTAAAGAGCTGCCGGAAGTTGATGCGGTCCTGGGAACTGCACATTACGGCGACATTGTAGATGTAGTTGCCAAGCTTTCTAATGAGTTAGACAAAGAATCCGAGAAGATCAACCTTACGACAGGTGTAGGCGGATATAAGCATCTTGTAAAGAAAAGGGAGATATCCACGGAAGCATATGCATGGCTCAAGATAGGTGAGGGATGCCTTAACAGGTGTTCTTTCTGCGCCATTCCTCTCATAAGGGGACCGTTCGTATCCCGCCCCTTGGAAGACATTGTTGAAGAGGCGAAGATAATCGCTTCAAGGGGAATTAAGGAACTGGTTCTTGCTGCCCAGGATACGACGAATTACGGTATAGAACTCTATAAGGAAAGAAGCCTGACCAAGCTATTGAGAAGCCTGTCGGAGATCGATGGGATAGAACTGATTCGCGTAATGTACGGATATATGGACGGCATCACCCCCGATCTTATCGAGGAGATGGCAAATAACCCGAAGGTGGCACACTACCTTGATATTCCGATACAGCACGGCTCTAACAAGATCTTAAAGGCCATGCACAGAAGAGATACTGCGGAACTTATCACTTCAAGGCTCGAGATGATAAGAAAGGCTATGCCTGACTGCATCATAAGGACTACCGTTATGGTAGGGTTCCCCGGCGAGACGGAAGAAGACTTTATTGAACTTAAAGAGAACCTCAGAAAGTGGAAGTTTGACAGACTGGGGTGCTTTATCTTCTCGCCTGAAGAGGGTACGGTTGCTTACGATATGCCTGACCAGGTAGATGAGCAGACCAAGCAGAGAAGATATGACGAGATCTATGAGCTCCAGAAGCAGATTTCGGCAGAACAGTCTAAAAAACGTCTCGGAACGGTTACCAGAGTCAATATCTGTTCCGTATCTGATGATGGGATCTTCTATGTAGGCAGGAGTTACGGCGAGGCTCCGGAGGTCGACCCTGTGATTTACGTTGCTTCTCAAAAGGAAGAGCTCAATATAGGGGATTTCGTTGACGTTAAGATAGCCGATTGCTCCGATGATTATGACATGACGGCCGTAACGATTGACGGAGAGTAAAATTCGGTTATTATATTCGTGTTAATTATTTAGTGTCAGGTGCTATATAAATGAATTTACCTAATAAGTTATCCTTAATGAGGATCATTCTGGTTCCGGTGACCGTTCTCTTCATGCTTCCGATCAATATCTTCGGATGGCAGCCTGAAGCTTGGAATGACTTTGTCAATAACAACGGGATGATAGTTGCGGCAGCAGTTTTCATTATTGCTTCGCTGACCGATATGTTAGACGGTAAGATCGCCCGCAAGTACAATCTGATCACAGATCTTGGCAAGTTCCTTGACGCTCTTGCCGATAAGATCCTTGTCATAAGCGTAATGATCGCTTTTGTCGAGCTTCGAAGATTCTCGGCATGGCTGCTTATAATCGTTGTCCTGAGAGAATTTGCGGTTTCAGGTCTCCGTATGATCGCTGCCGCCAATAATGATGTTATAGCTGCAAGGATGGTAGGCAAGGTTAAGACCGCTACGCAGATGGTAGCCATTTCTTACCTCATGTTCGAACCGCTCCTTCTCAAGATATTCGGTTTTGGTTTCACGGGCTATGCAAACCTCGGAATCAACCCCATAACCATAATCGGAGACGTTCTGTTAGGCATCAGCATGGTTATGGTTGCTTATTCCGGAGTTGACTATCTTGTAAAGGGTAAGAAGTACCTTAAGGGCTGAAAATCAAAAAACTTCGATTATCAAAATAAACTATTGACAAAACACTTAAACTACATTAAAAACAGATTTGTGGATTGAATGTAATCATACATATACACATACGGAGGAATTATTTATGACAAACGAAGAACTTTTTAACAGCATCAAGAGAATGATCGTTGACCAGCTCGGTGTTGACGAGGATACAATCACAGAGGACTCTTCCTTTGTTGACGATCTCAATGCTGACTCCCTCGATATGGTCGAGCTCGTTATGGCAATGGAGCAGGAATTCGACGTTGAAATCCCCGATGACGTTGCTGAGAAGGTTGTCACGGTTAAGGACGCTGTCGAGTACATCCAGAACCTTACTGAGGGCTGATAAAAGGGCTTCTTAAAGCTTGCAGAAATTGTAAAGTTCGACGGCTGAGTGCGTGAGCTCCATGCATTCAGCCGTTAGATTTATACGGTGGATTATGAACACGGATTTTTCGGAATTTGAGAAAAAACTGGGATATGTCTTCAAGGATAAATCTCTCCTTGAGACCGCGTTCACCCATACCACTTATGTTTTCGAGCAGGGTGGCGGACATTGGGAATCCAATCAGAGACTCGAGTTTATCGGTGATGCCGTAGGTGATCTTGTCGTCGGGCGGATGCTTTATGAGATGAATCCGACTGCGGACGAAGGTTATCTTTCCAAGATGCGCAGCATTTCGGTCTGTGAGAGATCTTTTGCAGAGGCAGCCAGAAAACTTGATATGGGTAACTATCTGCTTCTCGGCAAAGGCGAGGAACAGACGGGCGGAAGAGACAAGGATTCCACGCTGGCGGACTGCTTTGAGGCAGTTATTGCGGCAGTATATTTTGACGGCGGGTTTGAGATGGCCAGAGAAGTAATCACGAGAAATCTTTCCGAGACGGTCAGGAAGGCCGTAGACGGAGAGATCTTTCTTGACTACAAGAGCAGGCT